>NZ_CP038145.1:1530000-1890822 GCF_004519515.1 Actinobacillus indolicus
GGTGCTGGAAGGTTAATTGATGGTGTTATCGAAAGAGAAGCTCCTGATCGAAGCCCCAGTAAACGGCGGCCGTAACTATAACGGTCCTAAGGTAGCGAAATTCCTTGTCGGGTAAGTTCCGACCTGCACGAATGGCATAATGATGGCCAGGCTGTCTCCACCCGAGACTCAGTGAAATTGAAATCGCCGTGAAGATGCGGTGTACCCGCGGCTAGACGGAAAGACCCCGTGAACCTTTACTATAGCTTGACACTGAACATTGAATTTTGATGTGTAGGATAGGTGGGAGCCTTTGAAGCAGTCACGCCAGTGATTGTGGAGGCGTCCTTGAAATACCACCCTTTAACGTTTGATGTTCTAACGAAGATTGCGGAACGCGGTCTCGGACAGTGTCTGGTGGGTAGTTTGACTGGGGCGGTCTCCTCCCAAAGAGTAACGGAGGAGCACGAAGGTTTGCTAATCACGGTCGGACATCGTGAGGTTAGTGCAATGGTATAAGCAAGCTTAACTGCGAGACAGACAAGTCGAGCAGGTGCGAAAGCAGGTCATAGTGATCCGGTGGTTCTGAATGGAAGGGCCATCGCTCAACGGATAAAAGGTACTCCGGGGATAACAGGCTGATACCGCCCAAGAGTTCATATCGACGGCGGTGTTTGGCACCTCGATGTCGGCTCATCACATCCTGGGGCTGAAGTAGGTCCCAAGGGTATGGCTGTTCGCCATTTAAAGTGGTACGCGAGCTGGGTTTAGAACGTCGTGAGACAGTTCGGTCCCTATCTGCCGTGGGCGTTGGATGATTGAGAGGGGCTGCTCCTAGTACGAGAGGACCGGAGTGGACGCATCACTGGTGTTCCAGTTGTCTCGCCAGAGGCATTGCTGGGTAGCTACATGCGGAAGAGATAAGTGCTGAAAGCATCTAAGCACGAAACTTGCCTCAAGATGAGTCATCCCAGTCTATAAGACTGTAAGGGTTGTTGGAGACTACGACGTAGATAGGCACGGTGTGTAAGTGTAGTGATACATTGAGCTAACGTGTACTAATTGCCCGAGAGGCTTAACTATACAACCTCAAGCGTTTTTGAAGAAGAAGCGCAAGAGAGTTGAAAGCTGAATAAAAGCAACAAACTAACTAAACAAAATAAAGACACTCAGAGCAGCTTGTTTCGAAATGAAAGAACAGACAATAAGATAGAGAAAGTCATTAAAGATTTTCCTGATGGCCATAGTGCTGTGGTCCCACCTGATTCCATCCCGAACTCAGAAGTGAAACGCAGTAACGCCGATGGTAGTGTGGGGTTTCCCCATGTGAGAGTAGGGCACCATCAGGGTTTTATTAAGGTAAAGAAACCGCAAGTTAGAGATAGCTTGCGGTTTTTTGCGTTTGGGGATAAGCATTGAACAAACAGGCATAGTAGACAAACAAGCGGTAGGATGGTGGGAGATATTTGCAAGAGGATTTGCAAAAAAGTGAGGGTATATGGCCGCTTGTAAAGCATTAGAGAATCGGCATAACTTTACTTTTTTCTCAAAAATGTTACATTGCTCACATTTTTAACTACCGAGAAGATCCTACATGAAAGAGCTAATGTTTTCCGCAATGAATGAACATGTTGCTTTTTCGTCATGGTTTGAAAATCGGCTTTCAATGGCAAAAAAACGGATTGATTGTTTAGATCAATTCAGAATCCATAGTGCTTTACGAAACCATTCTGATGATTTTCAGTTTGTCTTTTCTGTGCTACCTGCATTGTTACACTATAATATTCCAGATCTTCCCACTTATGTGGAGAATGCTCCTAAAGGTATTTTTAATTTTACCCTTTCATCTACGCAAAAAGCACATCTGTCTACTTATTTTCCCCTTGTAGAAGAGAATAAATCCATTGCCTTTGATGGATTGTATGTGATGGGAAGTATAGGTTCTATTACTCAAACTCGTTTATCAGATTTAGATTTATGGCTGTGCCATTCTCAAGTCTTTACCAAAGAAGAACATCAATTATTACAAAAAAAACTGGCGTTAGTGCAGAAATGGGCTAAACAGCAAGGCATAGATGTTAATTTTTATTTGATGAATCCAAATACCTTTAAGGATAAACAATACAGTAGTGATGTGAGTGAAGAGCATAATGGTTCGGCTCAACACTTTTTTCTTCTTGATGAGTTTTATCGTTCGGCAGTTCGTTTAGCAGGTAAAAGAATTTTATGGCTACATATTGATAATGGTGATCAAGATTATGAGAGTTTTGTTCAACAAGCGGTCATTTCAGGGCAATTAAATGCAAATGAATGGATAGATTTTGGCGATTTTTCGTCCTTAGCGATTAATGAATATTTTGGAGCAAGTTTATGGCAACTTTATAAAGGCATTGAAAGCCCTTATAAATCAGCGATCAAAATTTTATTATTGGAAAGTTACGCTGAAACTTATCCTGAAACCCCTTTGATTTCAAAGAAATTTAAGCAGTTACTCTTATCAGATCAGGCTGTTCGTTATCATTTTGATCCTTACTTAGCTATGTTAGAACAAGTGACGACGTATTTAGAAAATCGTAAAGAATTTGTTCGTTTAGATCGTTTAAGAAGTTGTTTTTATATTAAAGCCTATTATGGTCAACATGATCCTTGGCGTAAAGATGCATTGCGTGAACTCATTTCTACATGGAATTGGAGCGAAAAAGAAGTTCAATGTTTAAATAACAGCGAACATTGGAAAGTAAAACAAGCGATTATTCACCAACAGATGATTGTTGAACAATTATTACAAAGCTATCGTCATTTAATTCAATTTGCACGTAAATTCCATATTGACCCAAGCATCTTACCTCAAGATACCGATATTTTGATGAGAAAACTCTACTCTGCTTTTGAGGTAGTGCCAGGGAAAGTATCTTTAATTAATCAAAATATCGGAAGAAATTTATCAGAAGATGAGGTCACTTTTATTGAGGTAAGTGAAGGTGTTTCGACAAATGCTGGTTGGTATTTAATTAATCATGCACCGTTAAGTTCTTACGATTCAACAAAAAGACATGTCCAATATCAAAGAACATTAATTAAAGCGATTGCATGGGCGTATTTTAATCGGGTTATTACGGCTTCGACACAAATACATTTAGTGAGCCAAAGTATCAGTTTAGATAAATTGAGACGTTTTATTACCGATTTGCGTTTGTCTTTTCCTGCAAAGCCACCTGAATTGAAAGAGGAAGATCTCTATCACCCGAATGAAATTCGAAATCTGATTGTAGCAATTAATCTTGTTGATGATCCTACTAAGGCATTACCTTTGTTGTCAAAATCCGATGTTGCCCAATTAGACCTATTTAATTTGGGTTCTTCAGAAAAAGGAATGATTGGAAGCATGAGTATTATTTATCGCAATATGTGGAATGAAATTATGACTCAGCATTTCGGTGGGAATGATGCTCTATTAAAAGCGTTAAAATTTATTTCAAATAAAATATATCGAAACTCAGCACCACCACAATCAGTCAATGTGGTTTGTTATAGTAGTCAATTAAGAAATGAATTGCAGAGTTCTGTAATGAATTTAGTGAATCGTTGTATTACTGTGCAAACTGGCTCCATTTTCCAACGCCAGCAACCTCAAACATTTAAGATGGCAGGGAAAAAATGGCAGCTTATTTTTAATAAACAAAACCAATTAAAAGACATTGTGGAAGATGAAAATCAAGATGGTCAGTCTGATAGCGACGCTCCTGAAATACAGATTCCGAAAGAAGTTTTTGATTTCGCTAGTGAAGGTTTTCTACAATTTTTCTTTGAAGATAATCCGAATGGTAGTTTTAATGTCTACGTATTGGATAAACAAAATAAAGCAGAGACTTACAGCTACTGTTTAGGAGAGAAAGAAAATAAAGTCCGAACAATTAGCCGGCTTTATACTCAACATACTGTTACTCAACAGCAGGATGGATTGGGTAGTTTTAATTTTCCGCAATTTTATCAATTATTAAAGCAGAATGAGCAAATTCTCATTGTGCCATTTCAAAGCAAACAACATCGAGATTTTTTAGAAAAACAACGTTTAGGATAAGGTTTATTATGTCTACTACAGCACTTGTCAGTCCAGAACTCATTAAAACGGTTGCACTACTTGCAACAAGTGTCACCATTGTTCCTCTCTTTAAAAGACTTGGATTAGGTAGTGTACTTGGTTATCTTGTTGCGGGTTGTTTGATTGGTCCTTCCGGAATTGGTCTTTTCCAAGACCCAGATGTGGTTGTCCATATGGCAGAATTGGGTGTGGTCATGTTTCTGTTCATTATTGGATTAGAAATGCACCCTGAACGCTTATGGAGTATGCGTAAGGCCATTTTTGGACGAGGTTTTTTACAAGTTGCTTTTTGTGGCAGTTTACTTACGCTTGCGGGTATTTTTATTTTAGGTTTACCTAAAGAAGTATCGTTTATTGCAGGAATGGGGTTTACTTTATCTTCTACTGCAATAGTGATGCAAGTACTTGAAGAAAAAGGTGTCAGCACTACCCCTAAAGGTCAACGCATTGTTTCAACCCTTATTTTCGAAGATTTAGCGATCGTACCGTTATTAGCCTCTATTGCCTTTCTTGCACCAACTCAGGCCGATGTTGAACAAGGTGCGAATTGGACGGCGATCGGGGCTGGATTAGTCGGTGTTTTGATTTTAGTGGCTTCTGGCAAATGGTTAATGAATCCGCTTTTTAAAATGATTTCAAAAGCGCATATTCGAGAAATGATGACTGCCGCAGCTTTATTGGTAGTACTTGGATCCGCGTTATTAATGGAGTTGAGCGGATTATCCATGGCTATGGGCGCATTTGTCGCTGGGGTTATGTTATCTGAATCCTCTTTCCGTCATCAGCTTGAAGCAGATATTGAGCCGTTCCGTGGCTTGCTACTCGGATTGTTTTTTATGGGCGTGGGAATGTCGTTAGATCTTTCTCTCGTATTCAATAATCTACTTTGGTTATTGGGCATTGTATTACTTTATGTATTTGGTAAAGGCTTAGCCATCTACATTGTGGCTCGATTAACGATGCTGACGAATCGAGAGGCAATTATGCGTATGGCCATTATGTCTCATGGTGGTGAATTTGCTTTCGTACTCTTTGCGGCTGCAGCAAGTGCCGGTGTTTTTTCTGCAGATAATAAAGCAACATTTACAGCCGCAATTATTGTTTCTATGCTACTTTCTCCATTAGTGGTTATTCTGATTCAACGTGTAGTGAATCGTAAAACAAATAAGACCGATGGAGATTCTACCCCGAATCTAGAGGGTATTGAGTTTGCAGAAAATTTAGAAAATAGCGTATTAGTGATTGGTTTTGGTCGTTTTAGTCAGATCATTTGCCAAGCATTATTAGCTCGAGGTGTTAGTGTTTCCGTCATTGATTCTGATCTTAAAAATATTCGTACTGCCGCTCGCTTTGGTTTCAAAGTCTATTATGGTGAAGGTGAACGCATTGATGTATTACGTGCAAGTGGTATTGAACAATGCGACTGCGTGATTGTGGGGATTGCAGAGCCTGATCGTATTCTCAAAATTGTGGAATTGATTAAACATGAATACCCACTAACACCTGTATTAGCACGTTCATACGATAGAATTAATACAGTCAATTTGATTAAACAACATGTCGATTATCAAGTAAGAGAAACCTTTGAGTCCGCATTGTTATTAAGTAAAGTTGCATTAGAAAAATTAGGTGCAACAGAAACGGAAGCGCATGATGTGATTACGCTTGTTCGAAATTTAGATCAAGAGAGATTACATGAAGAAGTGTTACATGGCTTCTCCGATGAACTCGAGAAAAAATATTGGTCAGTTGAACCTTTTATTAAGCCAACGCAGGAAGCGGAAGCATTAAATGAAGAGACGGCGAGTATTCTCGAAGCGACAGAAGAACATGAGCATTTAACGGTTTCTGATGAAAAAGTGCAGAAAAGTGCATAATTTTTATCTTATATCATAGGGCGGTTTTATATCGCCCTTTTTTCATGCGTTACAAGCGGTTAGAATAGGGTAATTTTTTACAAAACATGGATATTGCATGGTTGCTGAATTTGGCTATTTTTGTTTAATTGCATTAACTTTCATTGCAGGGCTACAATTTTTATTTTCATTGTGGGGTGAAATTCGTAAACAGCCACAATGGCTTTCAGCAAACCGCATTTTAAGTTTGGTTCAGTCTTTGTTGTCACTTGGTTCATTTGGTGCATTAGCCTATGGCTTTATTAATGATGACTTTACCATGAGCTATGTTGCTCAACATTCAAACAGCCAACTTCCTACCTTCTTTAAATTTGCGGCGACTTGGGGAGGGCATGAAGGTTCGATGTTGTTTTGGTTAACGGCATTAGCGCTCTGGACGGGTGTTTTTTGCATTTTTTCAGGCAAAACAGACCGCTTGTTTACCCATAGAACTTTAGCATTTCTATCCCTTGTTATTCTTGGTTTTTCATTATTTATTCTCTTAGCATCAAGCCCTTTTGAGCGGGTGTTTCCCCCGCAACCTGAAGGGCGAGACTTAAATCCTATGCTGCAAGACATTGGATTGATATTTCATCCGCCGTTACTTTATTTAGGCTATGTGGGCTTTGCGGTCACTTTTGCGATGACCATGGCAATGTTACTTGGTGGCGTGTTTGATTATGCCATTGCCCGTTGGATGAGACCTTGGGCAATGATTGCGTGGGGATTTTTAACAGCAGGTATCGTGCTAGGCGCTTGGTGGGCTTATTATGAGTTAGGTTGGGGCGGTTGGTGGTTCTGGGATCCCGTAGAGAATGCATCACTGATGCCCTGGTTATTAGGAACAGCATTAATTCATAGTTTAGTTGTGAGCGAACAGCGAGGCATTTTTAGCTATTGGACGATTTTATTAGCCATCTTTGCTTTTGCACTCAGTTTATTAGGGACATTTATTGTTCGCTCTGGTGTGCTGACATCCGTCCATGCCTTTGCTGTTGATGCTGAACGTGGCTTTGCCCTGCTAATTCTCTTTTTTGCTTTGAGTTTTGTAGCACTTTCCCTTTTTGCCTTAAAAGTGAACCTATGGCAAGGCAATGTCCGTTTTGGGCTTTTTTCTAAGGAAACCGCTTTTTTATTTCTCAATGGACTTTTTACCCTAGCAACCGTCGTTGTGGTACTTGGTACATTTTATCCTATGGTATTTAGTGCAATGGGTTGGGGATCGATTTCCATTGGCGCACCTTACTTTAATTCCGTATTTACGCCCCTTGTGTTATTGCTGTTAAGTATCATGGGCTTCGCTACTCTGTTACGTTGGAAGAATATAAATACTCGCAAGCTGTGGAAACAGGGAATAATCGGTGCTGTGGCAATCGGATTAAGCCTTTTATTAAGTTATGTGATGCAATCTCGTGTCCATACACATTCATTTCAGCTATTGCCAATCGTGTTTAATAGCTTTGCGATTTGGATTATTTTAACTCATTTGCCATATCAGCAATTTATGTGGCAAATCAGACCGCTTGCAATGCGCTTAGCACATATTGGTTTTGCGGTCTGTGTGATTGGCGCTATGATGAACAGTTATTATGGCGATGAAATGGGCGTACGGATGAAGCCACAAGATCGCACAGAATTAGCAAGCTTTTATTTTGAATATGCTAGCCATTACCATGACATTGGACAAAATTATACGGCAGAGAGTGTAGCGATTCATATTTACGATGGCGAACGCTATTTAGATACTGTTTACCCTGAACGCCGTTATTATGATGTGAGAACCATGACGATGGCAGAAGTAGGGCTAGCTCACTACGGTTTAGATGATATTTATGTGGTGATGGGGGATAAGCTAGGGCATAAGGAATACGCATTCCGTTTACATTATAAACCTTATGTCAGGGCATTATGGCTTGGTGGCGTGTTGATGGTGATAGCAAGTCTGCTCTCAGTCCTTGGTTATTGGAGAAAAAGAATATGAAAAAAGGATTGCTGTTTTTGCCTTTAGTGTTGTTATTGGCGGTGGTTTTCTTTTTAGCGATACAGTTAAAATCATCGGATAATATTTCACCGAGCGAAGATTGGCGTGGTAAGCCTGTGCCTGAATTTAACGCAAAGTCGTTATTTGATGAGCAACAGCTTACCAAAGCCAATCTACCCAAAGAGCCGTTTATTTTAAACGTTTGGGCAAGTTGGTGTACTTGGTGTATTAAAGAGTTTCCGATCTTGTTGAATATGCAAAAACAAGGGGTGAAAATTGTGGGGCTAACTTATGTAGATCGACCAGATGATGCTAAATCAGCCTTAACAGAGTGGGGAAATCCATTTTCTATGATCATAGATAGTTATGAAAATGGCCAATTCATTGAGACTCTACGAGTGAATTCTGCACCTATTAGTTATCTGATTGATCACAATGGCATTATTCGTTATCAACAAAAAGGATATAACCCCAATTTTGAACAAGACTTTATGCCAAAATGGTTAGAATTGAAAAAGGAAATGCCATGAGATTTTTTGCTTTTCTTTATGCGATGTTAATTGCAATCATGGCGCAGGCTGAAATGGTAGATACCTTTCAATTTCATTCCGATGCAGAGCGCCAACGTGGGATTCAGCTTGCTCGCTCATTACGTTGTTTACAGTGCCAAAATCAGAACTTAGTAGAGTCTAATGCGACTCAGGCTTATAAATTGCGTTTAGAAGTGTATGAAATGGTGAATGCAGGTAAAAGCGATAAGGAAATTATTAAGATAATGACTGAACGTTTCGGCGATTTTGTTTACTACAAACCGTCGTTTAATCCGCAAACTTGGGTGCTGTGGGGAACGCCTTTTGTTTTACTCTTGATGCTATGTGGTGCAATTCTTTGGCGAGTGAATAGGAATAAACGAAAATGAATCAACGAGATAAGATTAACCAAGCCTATTATCAGCAAGCCGTTTCATTAGCGAATCATCTCTCCGATGAAGAACGCCATGAATTTTTAGCAGAACTGAATGATCGTCAGCAATTTGAACAGTCACAACGTCAAGCACCTTTGCAAAAAAAGAGCATAAAGCGACCGCTTGTGATGATGTTATTAACGTTCACCTTGTTATTAAGTGGTTTATATTATTGGCAAACAGGGCGTTATGAGCAAGTTAAACAGGGGCAAGCTGAATTGCAAGCCTTTAAACAGCAACGGGCGGAAGAGAGTAGTGAACAGCGTAATCAACACTACATTACCCATTTACAAAATCAGTTACGCCAAAATGCAAATAATGGCGAGCTGTGGTTTGAACTTGGGCAAGCATATTCGCTGAATAATGATTTTGAGAGTGCTCTAGTCTGTTTTCGTAATGCACAAACGGTGCTAGGTGAAAAAGCAACGATTTTAGGGGCAATGGCGACGGCAGAATATTATTTACATAAACAACAATTTACACCACAAGCAACACAGTGGGTTGAACGGGCATTACATCTTGATCCCCGAGAGAGTGCAAGCTTGCTTTTATTAGCATCTGATGCTTTTTTTCAAAATAATCCTAAGCAAGCGATCGCTTATTGGGAGCGTGTGTTAGATAACGATAATAACCCCGCCTTAGACCGCAAAGAGATTATTAAAAGTATCAAAATGGCGGAGCAGATGTTAAAAACTCAGTAATTTATGGGGAGCTATTTGCTCCCCATTATGTTTTATTCATTCACTTTTTTAGCTAACATCGTTGCAAAACGTAGTTGGATTCGGTTTCCATTAGCATCGGTTTTATGTAGATGTCCCAAATCTTCATTATATTTAACCAACTCCCAGTCTTGATAATACTGCTTTAATTCCCCTTCTTTAAAGGTAAATGAAAACGGCATAGGGCAAGGGTAATCTTCCGTACTCATGGCACAAACAATCAAGTTATATCCGCCGATTTTGGTATTTTTCTGCATATTCTCAATAATGGCTGGAATGCGCTCACGGTTTAAGAACATCATTACCACCGTTGAAATAATGAAGTCAAATTCCCCTTCGATATTGGCTTGGTTAATATCATAAACCCCTGTACGGATATGCTGAGCCTGCTCTTTTTCGATAATCGTATTCAGGAAGTGAATGCTCTCTTCGCTGTGATCTACCGCAGTGACATCACAGCCGAGTAAATTCATATAGAGTGAATTGCGACCACGTCCACAACCTAAGTCTAGCACCTTGCCAGATTTAATATAATTTGTGGCATTTAACACTTCGGAATGTGTGGTTGTCAGATTATATTTCTTCGCGAAATAATCTTCAGGTTTGCAGTAAAAGGAAAGTTGGCAAATTAAATCATCACTAAGCGCTTCAACTTTATGCCATGCTTGTGGTTCAACAAAAGGTGGCTGGTTATTGCTATCGAAAATAAAGGTTTGCGTGACTTCCCCATCTTCTGTTAATGCGTAGTATTTGAGTTGACCTTGTAGAATCGTCAGTTTTGCCCAAGTGCCTTCTTTGGTATTGTGTTTCTCTTGAAACATTTGCGGTAAGCTTTCTTTATTCCATTCAGGCATTTTTTTGTAACAGATTAAATTTTCCATAGAGATTTCCTTCAATTAATTCACTTTCTAGATCTTATGCCTTTCTCTTTTGAAGGCAATAAAAAACCGACTAATTTAGTCGGTCTTTAGGTTCTTTTTGATATTGATCAAATTTCAAGAGATTTAAACTGTCGAGCAAAATAGATCAAACCAGTTTGAGGTTGTGTATCTATCTCATCAAGTTGCACGATAAAAATAGTATGAGTACCCACAGAGTGCGTATCAATAATTTTGCCATGAAGTGCGGTAATCGCTTCTTTTAACGCAAATTGCCCTGATTTACCAACTTTCCAAATATCCCAAGAAAAACGTTCTTCCATGGTGCTTTCTAACATAGCAGCAAAGTGTTTGGCTAATGTCTCTTGTTGATGATTAAGCACATTCACACAGACTTTGCCATTTTGTTTAATAATATCGTGTAAATCACTATTTTGATTTATGCAAAAGAGCAAGGTTGCAGGGGAATCTGTAACAGATGTAACTGACGAGATGGTCATGCCGACCTTTCCAGCAGTGCCATTACTTGTGACGATACTGACCGCTGACGGAAGATGTGCCATTGCATTTCTAAATTGTTGTACTGAAAGTGTATTCATCTTATTCTTTCCAAACGACGTGATATTCTCTATTTTCAGCATCATGGGATATCAAAAAGCGAGCAAATACATCATCCATCACATCTTGCTCATTGACTAATCCTACCCATACTTCTGCAAACGCATCTGGGTCGATCAATGTACCAATTTCTTGATCCCATTGATCGCTCGTTTCTACCATCTCTACTGCACCACGCTCTTCAAACTGTAAGTTAAAGAGCAAAATATCCGCAGGATCAAGGTTTTCCCCTGCCATTTCTAAGAATATATCGTAAGCAATGTCTATTGCTTCATCTGGCGTTAATTTTGTTGTCATTCTCTTCTCTTAATTAAAAATTGGGGCTGTAGTAGATTAGCACTTATGCTATACTACAAACATGAAGATAACTCGTTGTAAATTAAGTAAAAAAGTTCAAATAAAACTGCTTGAATTTTTTGTTGCACAAGTTACTGCTAGAACAGCAAGTGATTTGCTTGGCATTCAGCACAATTCAGCAGCTTTATTTTACCGCAAAATCAGACTTGTGATAGAATATAATCTCAACCTTGAAGCTCACACTTTGTTTGATGGCGAAGTAGAGCTTGATGAAAGCTACTTCGGTGGCATTCGCAAAGGCAAGCGAGGTCGTGGAGCTGGTGGCAAAACAGCTGTATTTGGTCTTTTGAAGCGTAATGGCAAGGTTTATACTGTTGTTGTAAAAGATACCAAGCAAAGTACCTTAATGCCTATCATCTCAAGCAAAATCAAGCCAGATAGCATCGTTTACACAGATGGTTACAGAAGCTATAATGCTCTTGATGTGAGTGAGTTTAAACACTTTCGCATCAATCATTCCAAAGAGTTTGTCAAAGATCACAACCACATCAATGGCATTGAAAATTTCTGGTCTCAAGCCAAACGAGTACTTAGAAAATACAATGGCATTGACAAGAAAAACTTCCATCTTTTTATCAAAGAATGTGAGTTTAGATTTAACTACAGCACACCATCTAATCAGCTTAAAATATTGAGAAAATGGTGTGGGATTTAGACCTTATCTACTACAGCCCCTAAAAATTTAATACTTTGTCGGCTTCAATAGTCCAATCGGCTAACTCAGCTAAAGTGCCAATTTCTACGCCATCTGCGAGCGGTAATGCGCTAATACCACGTGCATTAGTACAGGTTTTGCAGAGTTTAACGATAGCGCCTTGCGCTGTCAAAATCTCAAGCATCTGTTGGGCGTGGTAGCTTTCTGTTGGACTTTGTTTTGCAAGTCCTGCAACAACAGCATCAGACATTAAGAAGAGTTTAATTTCAGCTTGATGCTGTTCTTGAATTTGTAACGCTAAGCGCAAACCACTAAAAAAGGTTTCATTGCCATAAGGGGCTGAGTTAATGATAAAGAGTAGCTTTGTCATAGTTGCTCCAAAGTCACAAGCGGTGAGATTTTCACGATTTTTTACAAATTTTCAACATTATAGCGGTTTAAAAGCGTTTAGAAATAAGATTTACATATAATATATAAATAAAATAACTGATTTAGATTAAGCAATCGATGAGTCAGATAGTCTGTATTGAAATTGTATGTAGGTGATAGGGATTTCTAGAAGAACGAATATTTATTTGCAATATCTAGATTGATATTTATTATTGGGGGAAAGATATAAATGTAAGTAAAAACTGGCCTAAAGCTTGTTGTGATAAAGCTTTAGGCCTTTTGCTCCATGCTTTTTAAAAAGTGATTTAATCAATAGCGTAACTTTTCTCTGGCAGCAACACAGGAATGCCATTTTCAATCGGATAAGCGACATTCGCCAAACGGCTAATTAAACGGTTGTTTTCTTTATCCCACTCTAATTTTGTCTGGGTGATTGGGCAAGCGATAGTATTAAGCAGTTTTTCGTTCATTCTGTTTTCTCACTAATTCAAGGGCGGGTTCTAATAAACAAGCGGTATCTTGTGCTGAAAATTTTGCAGAAACAGGCACATACCACCAATTTGGTTGAGCAAAGCTACGGCATTTTACCGCATCTTTTTCGGTCATTAATAGCGGTAAGCCGTCTTTCTGCAAAGGTTCGATGATTTCTAATGCGTAAGGCTGATGATCAGAGAAGCCATAGCTCGCTTTAAGTTGAATACCAAGATCTTGTAACATCATAAAAAAGCGAGGCGGATAGCCAATGCCAGCAAGGGCAATCACAGGCTGATGATAAAAATCGGTTATCGGTTTTTTCTCACCTGTTTTTAGATTGATCGTCCATTCAGGTTCTAACTGCATTAGATGTTCGCCGGCTTGTGCAGATTTTCCGTTGCAAATCACCGCTTGCACCGATTTTAAACGGCTTGGAAGCTCTCTTAAGCCCCCTGCCGGTAAGACAAATCCGTTGCCAAAACGACGCTCACCATCGACAACAACCCACTCCATATCTCGTTCAAGGGCGTAATGTTGTAGGCCATCATCAGTAATAATTAGATCTAGCTCAAATTGGCTCAATAATAGCTCAATGCTTTGTCGGCGGTTCGGAGAAATTGCCACAGGGGCGAGTGTCCGTTGAGCAATGAGTACAGGCTCGTCGCCCATTAGTTCGGGATCGCTATCGGCAGTCACTAACTGTGGGAATTGCTTGTTTTTTCCACCATAACCACGAGAGATAACACCAACTTTCACGCCACGCTGTTGAAGCTGTTCGACCAACCACACGACAACAGGTGTTTTGCCATTTCCGCCAACGGAGATGTTTCCCACCACTAAGACTGGCACTGGTGAGCGGTAAGATGTCAGGATTTTTTTGCGATATAACATCACTCGAATTTGGCTAATTAGCCAAAAGAGTAACGAGAATGGAGCAAGTAGCCAAGTGATAAGAGATGTTGTTTGCCAGATTTTCATACTTTCTTCTAATGATAATGGGGCATAAATGCCCCTTATTAAGTTACTCCACCTTAGGCTTTTCACCTTTCTCAACACAGTTTTTACCCACTGTCACTTTACTTGCTTTCAATGATGGTAAATCATACATCGTGTCGAGTAACAAGTTTTCCACGATAGAACGTAGCCCCCTTGCCCCTGTTTTGCGAGAAATCGCTTTTTGAGCAATCGCCACTAAAGCATCTTTGGTGAATTTTAATTCCACACCTTCCATTTTGAACAAGGCTTGATACTGCTTAATAATCGCGTTTTTCGGCTCTGTCAAAATATTAATAAGTGCTTTCTCATCAAGTTCTTCAAGCGGTGTGATAACAGGCAAACGCCCGATTAACTCTGGAATTAAACCAAATTTCACCAAATCTTCAGGCTCAACTTGTTTGAATAATTCAGTGAGTGCCTGACGATCTTTATCTTTCTTCAATTCCGCTTTAAAGCCAATTCCACCTTGTGTATTTGTTCGAGCTTCGACAATTTTATCTAGCCCAGCAAATGCACCACCGCAGATAAAGAGAATTTTAGACGTATCGACTGGAATTGTTTCTTGTTTCGGGTGTTTGCGTCCACCCTGTGGATTGATATTCGCAATAGTGCCTTCAATCAATTTAAGTAACGCTTGCTGAACCCCTTCACCGGATACATCACGGGTCAATGATGGATTTTCTGATTTACGGGTAATTTTGTCGATTTCATCAATAAAAATAATGCCACGTTCAGCCTGATCTTTATCAAAATCACACTTCATCAGCAATTTTTGGATCACATTTTCAACATCTTCACCCACATAACCAGCTTGCGTCAGCGTTGTTGCATCAGCCACAGCAAAAGGCACATTTAAACGGCGCGCCAAGGTTTCTGCCAACAATGTTTTACCACTTCCTGTAGGGCCGATAAGCAAAATGTTACTTTTACCCAACTCAACGCCTTCACTCTCTTTATTGTCAGACAGTGCATTGCGTAAGCGTTTGTAGTGGTTATAGACCGCAACGGACAATACCTTTTTAGCGTGTTCTTGTCCGATCACATAATCATCTAAATGTGCGTGAATTTCGTGTGGGGTAGGCACATTGCCTAACACATCTTGGCTCTCAGCTTCATTTTCATCAATCAATGGTTCGTCTGTTCCATTAATTAACGCATAAGACTCTTCAATACATTCGTTACAAATATGCCCTTCTGTACCTTCAATTAACGCATCAACTTCATTACGACGCTTCCCACAAAAGCTACAATGTGGTTCTTTCTCAAAATTTGCCATTATTCACTATCTCTTTGTTACAACGTCATCAACTAAGCCGTAGGCTTTTGCTTCTTCCGCAGACATAAAATTATCACGTTCTGTATCTTGAGCCACTTTCTCAAAAGGCTGTGAACAATGTTCTGCCATTTTGCGTGTTAGCATCTCTTTCAATTTTAAAATTTCTTGTGCGTGAATTTGAATATCCGTCGCTTGCCCACGATAACCGCCTAAAGGCTGGTGGATCATCACACGAGAGTTAGGTAATGCAAAACGCTTACCTTTCGCCCCTGCGGATAATAAAAATGCTCCCATTGAACAGGCTTGCCCCATACACAATGTAGAGACATCAGGTTTAATAAAGTTCATCGTATCGTAAATCGCTAAACCTGCAGTGACTACACCGCCAGGGGAATTAATATAAAGATAAATATCTTTTTCAGGATCTTCTGCTTCTAAAAAGAGCATTTGAGCAATAATTAATTTCGCCATTTCATCTTCAACACCGCCATTTAAGAAAATAATACGTTCTTTCAACAGACGGGAATAAATATCATAGGCACGTTCGCCTTTTGAGCTTTGCTCAACGACCATAGGGATTACAGACATTTTCTATTCCTTTTATAAATCGGTAAAAATCGGGGGATTTTAACAAAAAATCGCAGTATGATATAGCCTTTTATCGTTGATATACTTACTAGGATTTTATGACATTTGATGAAATCAATGCCCAGTTTGCCCTTTGCAAATCTTGGGAAGAAAGATACCGCTTGTTAATTCAATTAAGCCGTCAATTACCCAAACCAACCGAACAACAGCTTGAGCAGTGGCAAGAAATTCACGGGTGCGAAAGCCGTTTATGGTTTGATTTTCATCTTGAGCCACGTCAAGTACAAGGTTATAGCGACGCTCGTTTAATGCAGGGGGTGTTAGTGGTGTTGATTGCTTTTGTTACGGAAAAATCAGCTGAAGCATTGCAATTATTTGAAATTCAAACGCTTTTTGATGATTTGCAAATAACTCGCCACTTAACAAGTACAAGGTTAAATGGGCTTCAGCAATTACAAAACATTATTCGAGAAAAGTCTCATTTCTCTATTTAAAAAGCGGGCGAAGTTTATCTGCCCTTGTTTGATCTAATTTCGCCAAAGCCTCTAAAGCCTCATTTTGTTTAGCCACATTCTTTTCCATATTGGCACATAAGGCGATATTTTCTAGTGTATCTGCTTGATTATAATAGGCTTCTTGACTGGTTAATGCCGTTTCAAATTGCTGATAGGCTTTGTCGAATTGCTTTTGTTTACAGAGAAAGGTACCGTAGTTATTCAATACATCGGGACGAAATTGGTTGCTTTTGCTCTGTGTTTTACTTAACTTCAGGGCTTGTTGGTAGGCTTCTTCTGCTTTTGGGCTATCGCCGGTTTGTTGGTAATAATAGGCAAGTACAGAGTGCGGTAAATAGTCTTTTGCATCGTGTTCAAGCGCTTTGTCGATGTTCTCTTTCGCTTTTGGAAAATCAGATTGCTCAAGGTAAGCCAGTGCTAAATTAATGCGAGCTTTGACGGCTTCTGAACGGTTAAAATCCACCTTTGCGGTTTGATTTGTACAAGCAACAAGCCATAACGCCACACTACAAGCGGTCAAATTACGGAAAAATTTTGCGAAGGTCATCATTTAACTCCTAGATTTAAAGTAAATTGTAGGGACGCCACGCTTGGCGTCCTTTAAGTATTACTTTTACACAAGCCTAGATTAAACGGACGCCAAGCGTGGCGTCCCTACATCTTTCTTATATCTGTCTTTATTGATTTTGAACCGCAATCCCTTCGCCAAATTTACGTTTTTCAAGGGTGCGTTTAGTGCGGTCAATCACATCACCAGCAAGCTGTCCGCAGGCAGCATCAATATCATCACCTCGAGTTTTACGTACTGTCACCGTAAAACCATATTCCATCAAAGTTTTTTGGAAGCGATCAATACGTGTATTTGAACTCTTCGCATAAGGTGCTTCTGGGAACGGGTTCCACGGGATTAAGTTGATTTTACTTGGGGTATTTTTTAATACTTCAGCAAGCTGATGGGCGTGTTCCACATCATCATTGACGTGACTTAACATCACATACTCAATCGTCACTTTACCGTGATTAGCGTTTGATACTTCCAAGTATTTATTCACCGAATCAATTAACATTTTAATGTTATATTTTTTATTCAGCGGAATTAATTCATTACGCAACTCATCATTTGGTGCGTGCAATGAAATTGCCAACGCCACATCAATCTGCTCACGCATTTTATCCAACGCAGGCACAACCCCTGATGTAGAAAGGGTCACACGGCGTTTAGACAGACCATAAGCAAAATCGTCTAACATAATTTCCATTGCCGGAATAACGTTATTCATATTTAGCAATGGCTCACCCATTCCCATCATTACCACATTGGTAATCGGACGAATACCCGTTACACCAAAGTTACCGATAATTTTTGAAGCTCGCCACACCTGCCCGATAATTTCAGATACGCTCAAATTACGGTTAAAGCCTTGCTGTGCCGTTGAGCAGAAAGTACAAGCCAAGGCACAACCCACCTGCGAAGAAACACACAAGGTAGCACGATCATCTTCTGGGATATATACCGTTTCAATTTGCTGGTCGCCAACCCACATCGCCCATTTGATTGTACCGTCGGCAGAACGTTGTTCTACGGCAACTTCAGGTGCTTTAATTTCAGCGATCCGTTTTAATTTTTCACGCAACACCTTGTTGATGTTGGTCATATTATCAAAATTATCTTCACCAAAATGATAAATCCATTTCATCAGCTGATCGGCACGGAATGGTTTCTCGCCCATCTCCGCAAACAGTTCACGCATCTGCTGACGGTTTAGGTTTAATAAGTTAATTTTTTCAGTTTTGGTTGAATTGCAACTTACGTCCGTTGCTTGAATTTGTTCAGACATTGTTTGAAAGCCTCGTTGTTACACGGTTTGTGGCAAAAGGTTAGTTTTGCTAGGGTTTAGTTAAATTAAAGTCGGCAATTCTACTGTTGTCTGCTTGTTTAGGCTAGTGATTTTTACAAGATTTGAAAAGTTGAAATAATGAATTTTTCGATGGGGATCACAAAAATAACAAAATGAAAATACAAGCGGTTAGATAAAACAAAAAGTTTGCAAAATAAAAAGGATATTGATGAAAAGTAAAGTGGTGGGCGATACCGGTCTCGAACCAGTGACCCCCTCCTTGTAAGGGAGGTGCTCTCCCAACTGAGCTAATCGCCCGAATACCTTGCGGTTTCGACTAGTTTAAACACTTGGATTAAGTGGTGGGCGATACCGGTCTCGAACCAGTGACCCCCTCCTTGTAAGGGAGGTGCTCTCCCAACTGAGCTAATCGCCCACTTAAGATAAGCATTTAAACTAATGGGAAGTTTGAAAGGTTGGTACTTTAAAAAAGTGGTGGGCGATACCGGTCTCGAACCAGTGACCCCCTCCTTGTAAGGGAGGTGCTCTCCCAACTGAGCTAATCGCCCTTTTCAAACTAAATTAGATTGTAACAACGGACTTCAAAAGTTGAAGTGGTGGGCGATACCGGTCTCGAACCAGTGACCCCCTCCTTGTAAGGGAGGTGCTCTCCCAACTGAGCTAATCGCCCGTCGTTGTGGGGTGGCATTATAGAGTTCAAAAATTTTCAGTCAATCCATTTTTGCTATTTTTTACTTGTTCGTTGAATTTTTCGCCCAAATTGCTGATTTTCTACTAGGATTTCCGCTCAAGAGGGGTAAAATACCGAGATCTGTTTGTTTAAAAACATTGTTGAAAATATAGGCGATAATATGAAAATTGAAACCCTTTTCCCTTTAGATCCGAATGTAAAAGTGCGTACTCGTTTCGCACCAAGCCCGACTGGCTATTTACACGTTGGTGGTGCAAGAACCGCCCTTTATTCTTGGTTATATGCTAAACATAACAACGGCGAATTTGTACTACGCATTGAAGATACCGACCTTGAGCGTTCCACCCCGGAAGCAACCGCTGCGATCATTGAAGGCATGGAATGGCTTAACTTGGCGTGGGAACACGGCCCTTATTTCCAAACAAAACGTTTTGATCGTTATAACCAGGTGATCGATCAAATGATTGAAGAAGGCACTGCATACCGTTGCTATTGCTCAAAAGAGCGTTTAGATGAATTACGTGCAAACCAAGAAGCAAATAAAGAAAAACCACGTTATGACCGCCATTGCTTAGGCGATCATTCACACGATCCAAGCGAACCGCACGTTGTTCGTTTTAAAAATCCAACAGAAGGCTCAGTGGTCTTTGATGATGCCGTGCGTGGACGCATTGAAATCAGCAACAGCGAATTGGACGACTTAATTATCCGTCGTACCGATGGCGCACCAACCTACAACTTCTGTGTGGTTGTAGATGACTGGGATATGGGCATTACCCACGTTGTTCGTGGCGAAGATCATATCAACAACACGCCACGCCAAATCAACATCTTAAAAGCGTTAGGGGCAGAAATTCCAACCTATGCACACGTTTCGATGATTAACGGCGATGATGGTCAAAAACTTTCTAAACGTCATGGTGCAGTCAGCGTCATGCAATATCGTGATGATGGCTATTTACCGGAAGCCTTAATTAACTATCTCGTACGTTTAGGCTGGGGACACGGCGACCAAGAGATCTTCACTCGTGAAGAGATGATTGAATTATTCGATATTCATTCGGTAAGCAAATCAGCAAGTGCCTTTAACACTGAAAAATTACAGTGGTTAAACCAACACTATATGCGTAGTTTACCGGCAGAGCATGTCGCTAAATACTTGGCATGGCACATGAATGATCAAGGCATTGACACAACGAATGGCCCTACATTGGAAGCTATTATCCCTGTATTAAGTGAACGAGCAAAAACTTTAAAAGAACTGGCAAGCCAAAGCCGTTATTTCTATCAAGAATTTGATAGCTATGATGAAAAAGCAGTAGCGAAAAACTTCAAAGCAGAAGCGATTGCACCACTTGCAAAATTATTGGAAAAACTGACCGCTTGTGATGACTGGAGCGTTGAAAATATCCACGATGCAATGAACCAAACAGCCACAGAGCTTGAAATCGGTATGGGTAAAGTCGGTATGCCATTCCGCCTTGCCGTAACAGGCTCAGGGCAGTCGCCATCTATGGATATTACCGCAAAATTAGTTGGCAAAGAGAGAACGCTCGTGCGTATTCAAAAAGCGATTGCATTTATTGAAGCGCAGAACTAGTTAGTTTTTAATCAATTAATCTGTTTGCACTGTTTTCAGATTGACAGAAAAAAAGCGAGAGCATATCATTTCTCGCAATTTTGGGGATATAGCTCAGTTGGGAGAGCGCTTGAATGGCATTCAAGAGGTCGTCGGTTCGATCCCGATTATCTCCACCAAATTAACCTAAACAGACGTAAATGAACATAACAGAAAGCCTTGAAGCACAACGTTTCAAGGCTTTTTTTCTATCAGTACAAGTAAACATCAACAATAGGTTTTAAGTTATTTATCAAATTTAGTCAGTGAATAGCTACTTAAAATGGAAAAAGCAGTTGTTATGTTGGTTACTATTTTGTCTACTTCGCTACTTTTTTCAATATCAAGAAAATGCTAAGATAAATTGATTTTAAAGGAGTTTCTATGAGCAAACCTACAAAATGTGATAAACCTATTGTCGTCGCAAATGGCTTGTGGCGTTTACTTGGCAATATTATTAAAGTATCAAGTTATCCTTTTCATGCACTTTTTCCTAAAAAGCGTTTTACGATTCCAGAATTTAGTCCTGCTAAAATTAAATCAACAAAGCCAACTAGAATTAATAAAACGATTTGGCAAACGAATTACAGTAACCGAGTAACATTACCAGTTTATTGTAATTATTTAGTGAACTGCCTTTTATCATTGGATTATGACTATCGCTATGTAAGTACGGAAGAGAGAGCAGAATATATTAAAGCAAATGCGGATGAGCGTACTTTTAATGCTTATAGTAAACTTACGGATGGTGCGGCTCAGGCAGATTTCTGGCGTATTTTCACCTTATATAATGAAGGTGGAATTTATATGGATATTGATGGACATTTAGTGTGGAATTTATCTTCTATTATTGGTGAAAATGACAGTGAAGTGATTATTACCCGACGAGATAAATATACCAATTTCTTTCTAGCGAGTGAGAAGGGGAACTCATTCTTAAAAGATACCTTGGACATTATTATTGATAATATTGAACAACGTCGTATCGATGGCGGGGTATTTTCGCTGACAGGGCCAACAACCTTAAATATGGCGTTGGAAGGTAAAATAGTTAATCACCGTCGAGATAAGATCACTTGTGCGCAAGGCACATTTACTAACGAATATTTTCAGTATATGGATAAAAAACGTGGTAAATGGAACCATGCTAAGAATGAAGATTTATTAAAATAATTTTGAGATAAAAGTTGCTAAGATTTAAATCAATAAATGTTAGCAACTTTTTGATCTACTACTCTTTACTCTCTGAAACTAATAGATTCGCTAAGGTTTTTACGCCAATCCCCGTTGCACCTGCTGCCCATAACTCACTTGGAGTTTTACGGAAAGTTGCAGAACAGTCAATATGTAACCAATTTTGCTGATAATTTTCCACAAAATAGGATAAGAAGGCGGTCGCAGTACTTGCCCCTGCACCAACGGGAACAGAGCCGATATTAGCAATATCTGCAAAGGAAGATGAAATTTGAGAACGGTGGAACTCTTCAAATGGTAAACGCCAGAAAGGTTCGTTTTCGGCTTTGGCGGACGCAAATAAACGAGCGACTAATTGATCGTCCATTGATAGCACTGAGTGGTAGTCATTGCCCACCGCCACTTTGGCTGCTCCTGTTAATGTCGCACAATCGACAATAAACTGTGGTTTCTGTTTGCTGGCTTCAATTAAACCGTCTGCTAACACTAAACGCCCTTCTGCATCGGTATTTAACACTTCTGCGGTTACGCCATTGCGATAGGTAATAATATCGCCTAATTTGAATGCTCGGCTACTTACCATATTTTCTGCACAGCAAAGATAGAGCTTCACACGTTGTTTTAAGCCACGCGCAATAGCAAAACCTAAAGCCCCTGTGACTAAGGCTGCTCCGCCCATATCGGTACGCATTGTGGACATACTGTCACTTGGTTTTAAGCTATAACCGCCCGTGTCAAAGGTAATGCCTTTACCAACTAAACAGGCTAACACAGGAGCATCTGGATTGCCCGTTGGGTTATAGTCAAGTTGTAACATCGCTGGCAAATGTGCCGAGCCTTTACCGACTGTCCAAATGCCGTGGTAGCCACGTTCATTCAATGCTTCACGAGCAACGATTTCAAAAGATACCTTGCCTTTTCCGACATATTTATCCGCTTGGTGCAGAATAAATTCTGCCGCTTTGTGAGCCAATACTTCGGGGGTTAAGCGGTCAGATGGTTCGTTAATAATGTCACGGGTAAAGGTGCTACACGCAAGGCGAGCGTCAAATTCTGCTTGTTGCTCATTTAACGCAGGATA
This sequence comes from Actinobacillus indolicus, assembly GCF_004519515.1. Lineage (NCBI taxonomy): Bacteria > Pseudomonadati > Pseudomonadota > Gammaproteobacteria > Pasteurellales > Pasteurellaceae > Actinobacillus > Actinobacillus indolicus. The sequence continues at coordinate 1,552,831 of NZ_CP038145.1, forward strand.
GGTTACTGAGCCTGCATTTTTCACGCTCACAAACCCTTGATGGAACGCCCAACATTGTTCTAACCCCCAGCCTTCGCCTGTTAAAGCCACATTTAAAATGTTTTGATTTTTGATTTTGCGAGCTGCTTGTTGAATGGTGGTTAATTCATCTTTTACCAGATGAATGGTCATACCTTGATCGTTTGCCGATAAAATCGCCTTTTTTCCCCAAACTTCAGGGGCTGGATTTTTTGAAAGAGTAATATTCATCGTTGCCATACACATTCCTTAATGAATTGAAAAAAGTAATGCATTATAGATCGCTTTCTAACGTGGAGGTATCGACTTTACGTTTGGAGAAAAGGGAAGGGAGACAAGCGGTAAGATCTGCCTATTTTTCAGTATTATGTAGTAGTTGCACAAAAGTCAATTTTAGGAAAATTTATGTAGGGGCGGGGTTTATCCCCGCCCGTAAGTCCTGATGTTCGAACGAGATTCGGGCGGGGATAAACCCCGCCCCTACGAAAACATTTAATGTTTGTGCAAGTACTGCATAATACCGCTATTTTTTTACAAAAAAGAATGACAATCCTACCGCTTGTAAGGGTTAGCTTAGCTGAACGCCACCTGTACTAAAGGCTTCTAAATGAATTTGAGCAGGCGAAATACCTAAATCTACTAATGCTTTATGTTGCGCTTGCATAAAGAATGCTGGACCACATAAATAGTAATCGGCATCTTTTGGTAACATATCGCTTGGGACTTGTGTTAAATCTAAACGACCGACTACATCAGCTTCATTTGCGTTATCTTCTTCATAAGCCACGAAGCTACGTACCGTTGGGTATTGTGCTTTCACTTGCTCAATATGTTGCTTCATCGCATGCACTTGTGCATTACGGCAAGCATGAATAAAGCTGACAGGTTGTGGAATACCTGCATCAACCAAGCCGTTTAGCATTGCAATCATTGGTGTTAAACCGACACCGCCACTAATTAGAACATTTTTCTTATTGTGGTCAAGTAAGAAGAAATTCCCTGTTGGCGCAGTGACTTCAATTTCATCGCCTTCTTTAAGGTTGTGTAGGGTATTTGAAACCCAACCAGCCGCAAAATCCGCTTTGGCATCTTCACGTTTTACAGAAATACGTAAATGATCAGCTTTTGGGCTATCCGATAAAGTATATTGGCGTGGCTGTTTTAATCCAAGATCTTCAACAAATACACGAACAGAAATATATTGCCCTACTTTATATTGCGGTAATGCGCCATTATCTGAAGGAACTAAATAGAATGATGTGATTTCGCTACTTTCTTCTACTTTCTTCGCAATTTTAAATTTACGCCAGCCTAACCAGCTACCTTGCGTTTGTGCATGCTCATCATAAATGGCTTTTTCTGTATTAATTAATACTTCTGCTAATTGCCCATAAGCTGCAGCCCATGCATCAATTAAAGGATCGTCCATAGAAATATTTAATACTTCGCTGATGGAATGAAGTAGGTTTGTACCGACAATTTGGTAGTCTGGTGCTTGGATTTCTAAGCTCACGTGTTTATGTGCCATTAATTCAATCGCAGATGCTAATACGGCTGGATTTTCAATATTTTCAGCATAAGCCAATACTGCACCCGCCAATGAACGTGCTTGTGCACCACTACGTTGATGCCCTAAGTTAAACACTTCTTTGAGTTCAGGATGATTAGTTAACATACGGTTATAAAAATAACTTGTCAGGGCAACACCGTTTTCTTTTAAAACAGGCACGGTTGCTTTAACTAATTCGATTTGTTGAGCGGTAAGAGACATAGGTTTTTCCTTCAAATGAAACGGATTAAAAGATATATTTATAATACATCTTTTAATCTTATCATTGCAATGAACTAAATCATAAAAAATAACAAAAAATGGTTTAAACTATCGCCATAAGAGAGGAATAAAAAAATCATGAAAGGATGACCTATGCAGCTGAGTAAATTTACCGATTATGCTTTTCGCGTGTTGATGTATATTGCTCATCATCAAGAAGAGCTTCATACTATCCCACATCTTGCAGAAAAACTTAATGTATCGCAAAACCATTTAGTCAAAGTAGTTCATTTCATGGCAAAGCAACATTGGTTAATTACTACGAGAGGAAAAGGTGGTGGGATTAAAGTCTCTTCTTTAGTACTTTCCATGCCTGTGGGGGAAGTGGTTAGAACATTGCAGGGTGATCCAAAGCTTGTAAATTGCAATTCTCCAGTATGTGTTTTAAAACCGAATTGTCAGTTTAAGTCTATATTACATGATGCTCTTGAGCAGTTTTACCAATATTTGAACCAATATACGATTTCAGAATGTATTGGATCTCAAGCATTGATCAAAAGTATTTCGATTGATGTGAAACTGTAAGACATAGTTAATACTATTCTCTATATTCCGTAGGGCGCTGAATGGTGTTCCTACTTTTGTATCTTGCTTTTTAATCCCAAAACTCGTTAAAATACCACTAGTTATTTTTACAGTATATATTCCTATGAACCTCGACCCAATTTGGCTTTATGCAACGATAGCATTACTCTTATTGATCTCACTTTGGCTCTTTTTTAGCTACTCCCGTTCACAACGAGATAGCCAAGAGTTGCAACAAGATCTTGAGCAATTACAACAGCAGTTTTCAACGCTCTCGCAAAAATATGAGCAAATTTCCCTTGAAAAAAATCAAGTAGAACAATTTGCTGTTCAGCAACAGACAAAAGCAGAATCAACCCTTGAGCGTTTAAATGAACGAGATTTAGCGATTCAAAAACTTCAGCAACAGCTTGAGCAGGCAGAATTACAGGAAGACCAACTAGAACGTTATATTAATGAATTAAAAGAGCGGATCGGTTCGGCTCAGACTAAAGCGGAAAGTTTGGAAGAACAGTTACAACAAACTCAGTTACAGCTACAACATCAGCAAGAAGAAAGCGGTCAGTTACAGGCTAAATTTTCCCAATCACAACAAGAATTAACGGAATTACGCACGACACTTTCGGAAAAACAGGCAAATTTTGAAACTCAACAGAAGAATTTCCTAGAAGTCCGCCAGCAGTTAAATGTTGAATTTCAACATCTTGCTCAACAAATTCTGGAAGAAAAGAGTAAATCCTTTTCTGAGAGTAATCAGTCAGCACTCGATTTACTGCTCAAGCCTTTTAAAGAGCAGATCGAAAGTTTTCAAAAACGTGTCAATGAGGTGCATAGTGAAGCAATAAAAGGCAATGCGGATTTGGGGGCTGAGATCAAACGCGTGCTTGAAATTGGGCTGTCAATGTCACAGGAAGCACAAAATCTTACTACTGCATTAAAAGGCAATAATAAAATTGCAGGAAACTGGGGGGAAATTCAGTTAGAAAGTGCGTTACAAACAGCAGGGCTTTTGGCTGGGGAACATTATGTCGCCCAAGAGAGCTACCGAGATGAAGAGGGAAAACGCTTTGCTCCTGATTTTGTGGTGAAGTTACCTGACGATAAGCATTTGATTTTAGACAGTAAAGTTTCCTTGATTGCCTACGATCAAGCGGTACGTTCCGAAGATAATTTTGCAATTCAACAAGCACTTGATGAACACTGCCGTTCACTTCGTACCCATATTGATGGATTGTCTAAGAAAAATTATAGCCAGCTGATTGGGATAAAAAGCCCTGATTTCGTGCTGATGTTTGTACCGATTGAACCTGCTTATATTGAAGCAATGAAGCACGATCCACAGCTCTTTAATTATGGCTATGAACGTAATGTCATTTTGGTTTCTCACACAACGTTAATGCCGATTTTACGCACGGTCGCAAATTTATGGCGAATTGAGCGAGGTAATGCAGAGGCACGAGAGATCAGCGAAAAAGCAGGGGATATTTATAACCAAGTTTGCGTCATTGCAGAGCGTCTTGCTAAATTGGGTAACACCTTGAATACAGCGAGCAATCAATATAACCAAAGTGTCACAGCACTGGTCGGTAAACAGGGATTACTAGGGAAAGTCGAGCGGTTCCAACAGCTTTCCGCTAAAGCACAGCAGACAACGCCACAAGTTGAATTACTTGAAACCGATTGGGATACGACTCGTTTACATTTACTGGTTGAAAAACCGATAACACAGGATAATGTTTAATGTTGCTTATTATTGATAATCACGACTCTTTTACTTTTAACCTTGTTGATTTATTACGCAAAATCGGGGTTGAAATGCAGGTGGTGCCTGTGGAAGAGTTAGATTTAGACGACGTGGAACGTTTTAGCCATATTATGATTTCACCAGGTCCTGATGTGCCAAGAGCATATCCACAACTATTTGCAATGCTAGAACGTTATCACCAACATAAGTCAATTTTAGGTGTTTGTCTTGGACATCAAACTTTGTGCGAATTTTTTGGCGGTGAACTCTACAATCTTAATCAAGTTCGCCACGGACAGCAACGCCCATTAATTCAGCAACAAGCCAACCCACTGTTTAAAAATTTACCGAAGCAATTCAATATCGGCTTATACCATTCTTGGGCGATTTCGCAAAAATCATTAGAAAATACACCGCTTGTTGCTACTGCGACTTGCGATCAAGGCGTATTAATGGCGGTTAAACATCGCTCTCTTGCAATCTATGGCGTGCAATTTCACCCTGAGTCTTTTATTACGGAATACGGGGAACAGATGTTGAGAAATTGGTTAAATTTGTCAGATTAAAGAACCTTCTTACTCGTCAAATATTCTATCTATAAATTCTTAAATGTTATAATTTAGTATCAAATCATTGGGTAAATGAATATTTTTATTGTAAATATTTCTAACTCTATAGAGTTCACCATAATTATTTGTGCCTTTCGCGCCTAGTTGAGTAAGATCTCCTCCAATATTTCCTGGTTTATGTAATGCAAACAAAATACCATTATCTAAAACAAAACCTCTATTTTTATTTGGGTATGAAGGAGTTAATTCTGTGAATAGTCCTGTATGAATATTGAGTTTTTCAGTATGTTTTGCAACAAACTTTCCTAAGCAAATAGGGCCTGTTGGTGCTAATACACTTTTTCCATAATTTTCATTTGCAATATTTTTTAAGACCTCATTAATGGTGTCTTCAAGAATAATACTTTTTGCTTTTGAATAAATAATGGCATTGTTGCAAGCGTATGAAACTTTAGAATAAAGAGGCATATCGAAAAATGTAATAAAATCAATATCATTTCCAACATTGACTCCATTAAGTACTCGAACGGAGATATCAAAATACCAGCCTCCAAATTTATAAAGCAATAAATAACGAGCAAGATCCGCTTTAAAGGCGTAAGGAATAAGTTTATCAAAGGCTTGTAGAATTTCATTGCCATATTCATGCTGAATCCATTCTCTTAATTCTTGATGAGAATAAATATGGTGTGATGTATGTGGGATACTTGATTTGACAGAGTTTATTGCCATTTCCAAATAGGGAGAAAATACGACGTCTTTTTCACCTTCATCAGAAATAAAAATTTGAAAAATATTCATGACCAATATATTCCTTTTGTGAAAAATAATGGTGATTATAAATCGTTTTTTTTTTTTTTGATCAAATTTGTGTCTGAAAATACAGGGAGAATAGCTAGCTACTACTTATGATATAGTAGCTAGAAAGTAGATAAGATTGAAGTCTAGTGATGATGAGCAATCTCCGCTTTTCCGTGCTGTTCAAAATAGACGGCTAAATCATTTTGCAATGTGGCGTGAATATCCATTTCGTGAAAACGTTTCGCAAGGTTATACAAAATTTGTCTTTCTGTTTCTGTATCCACATCTTCGGCGAAGCAGAGTTGAGCAGAAAGGTAGATTTCATCTTCGGTTAAGCCCCAAATCTGCATACGGGTGATCGATTTAATCTCTTTCGGCTCGAGCAACATTTGCTCTACTTTTGCCACATCTACATTCGTTGGCACACCCTGCATTAACAAACGGATCTCTGTACGACAGACATTAAAGCCACTACGGAAGATAATAATACTCACCGCCGCACTCGCCACGGCATCTAGCCATAACCAGTTAAAGAAATACATTCCAAGCCCAGCAAGAATAGCTGCAACAGAACCCAATGTATCAGCCACAACGTGTAAATATGCCGCTTTCATATTTAGATTGCTTTGGTCGCTTGATAACATAATGCGAGCAACCACAATATTCATTATCAAGCCAAGTATGGCAACGGCAATCATCGGTAGTGACATAATTGGGCTTGGATTGACTAAACGCCCGACGGCTTCAATGATAATGTAGATTGCAATGATCACAAGTGTGCTTCCGTTTACAAGGGCAACCAGTGTTTCTGCACGGCGATAACCAAAATTCATTATTTTATTTGGCATTTTTTTTGCCAATATAGAGTGCAAAAAGCGATAATAAGAGCGATAAACTATCGCTTGCCATATGCCCTGCATCAGCAAGTAAGGCAAGGCTATTAAAGAAATAGCCAGAGATTGCTTCAACGACCATAAAAGTCGTTATAATAGCTAAGCTAATCAATAGGATACGCTTATTTTGTGGGGCATGCGACTCCATATAAGAATGTGAATGCGACATAGGTTTTAACTCCGAATAATAGAAATATCAAAATGCAACAATTTATTCAACTAGCCAATCAGTATGGAAAAATGCGTTTGCCTTTTTTCTTTTTAATTGATTTTGAAAAACAGAAACCATTAATTTATCCTTTATCTGAAATTGAAGATAAAGGGCTTTATTTTGATTTTAATGGACAACAAAAGTTCATTCAACCATTAAAAATAAATGGAAATTTTGAGTTAGAGATTATTCCACCTGATTATCCACAATATAAAAAAGCCTTTGATTTTGTTCAACAACAAATCCAAATTGGAAATAGTTACCTTTTAAACTTAACTCAGCAAACTGAAATTAAAACAAATTATCATTTAGCACAAATTTTTCAGCAAGGTAAAGCTAGATACAAATTGTTATTAGATGAAAAGTTTGTCTGTTTTTCTCCTGAATGTTTCATTCGTATTAAAGAGAATAAAATCTATTCTTATCCTATGAAAGGAACAATAAATGCAAATGAAGAAGATGCGGTAAATAAATTATTAAATTCAGAAAAAGAGTTTACCGAACATAATACCATTGTTGATTTAATTAGGAATGATTTAGCTTTAGTATCGAAATATATTCAAGTCACGAAATACCGCTATGTTGAAAAAGTGGAAACACATCGTGGGGCGATTTATCAGACGAGTTCCGAAATTTGTGGAGAACTTGATGAAAATTGGCAAGAAAATATTGGCACAATGTTGGATAAACTCTTGCCAGCAGGCTCAATTAGCGGTGCGCCTAAAGTGAAAACCGTTGAAATTATTCAACAAGCAGAACAACAAGAACGTGGTTATTATACGGGGATTTTCGGTTATTTTGATGGTGAAAATGTAGAGAGTGCGGTGGCTATTCGCTATATTGAAAAACAAGGGGATACATATTATTTTCGTAGCGGTGGCGGAATTACTGCATTAAGTCAGCTAGATGAAGAATATAATGAAATTTTAGAGAAAGTTTATGTGCCAATATCCACTCTTTGAAACGGTAGCGATTATTGATGGTAAAATACAAAATATTTTTTATCATCAACAACGAATGAATAATGCATTTATAGATTATTTTAAGCACGAAAATAGTTTTGAACTGTTAGATATTATTAAAGTGCCTGAAGAATATCAAAATGGATTAGTGCGTTGTCGCATTGATTATAATACAAAAGAATATCAAATTCAGTTTTTTCATTATATACCTAAATCAATAAAAACCTTTCAATGCGTTTATGTGGAAAATTTTGATTATCAATTCAAATATACTGACCGACTTGAATTAGATAAATTAAAACAAACCGCTTGTGATGAAATTATTCTTGTTAATAATGGTTTTATTAGTGATTGTTCTATTGGTAATTTACTTTTTTTAAAACAAGGAAAATGGTATAGCCCAAATCATTATTTATTAAAAGGCACGCAGCTGAGTTATTTATTAGATGAGCAAAAAATTAGCTTAGCTGATATACCTGTGGAAGCACTTTTTGATTATGAGCAGATAATGGTGATTAATGCCTTAAATCCTTTTGATCTTCAAAGGGCAGTACCTATTACAAGCGGTCACATCTTGCGGTAATTTTGCAAAATTTGTGACATCGATCGAAAAACTTGAAAAAAACAGTTGAAACTGTATAGTTAAACAGTATAATAATTTACAGTTAAGTGGCGGCACTGTCGTCGAACGTCGAATAGAAACACTGAATAGATAAAGGAAAGCATTATGGCTGATAACAAAAAGTCATCTAAAAATACCGCTGTAACAAAGCAAGCAGATCCAGAAAGCAAACAAAAAGCTCTTGAAGCTGCACTTACTCAAATTGAGAAACAATTTGGTAAAGGCTCAATTATGAAATTAGGACAGACTCAGCAATTAGATATCGAAGCCGTTTCAACGGGTTCGATTGGTCTAGACCTTGCATTAGGTATTGGCGGTTTGCCAATGGGGCGTATTGTTGAAATTTATGGTCCTGAGTCTTCAGGTAAAACGACCTTGACGCTTTCTTTAATCGCTCAAGCACAAAAAACGGGTAAAACCTGTGCCTTTATTGATGCAGAGCACGCCTTAGATCCTATCTATGCAAGAAACTTAGGCGTAGATACTGATGAATTATTAATTTCTCAGCCTGACAACGGTGAACAAGCATTAGAAATTTGTGATGCGTTAGTGCGTTCAGGTGCTGTTGATGTCATTATTGTTGACTCCGTTGCTGCATTAACACCAAAAGCAGAAATTGAAGGTGAGATGGGCGATTCGCATATGGGCTTACAAGCGCGTTTAATGTCGCAAGCATTGCGTAAACTCACGGCAAATATCAAAAATACCAACTGTTTAGTGGTCTTTATTAACCAAATCCGTATGAAAATTGGCGTGATGTTTGGTAACCCAGAAACGACAACAGGCGGTAATGCACTGAAATTCTATGCTTCTGTTCGTTTAGATATTCGCCGTAGCGGTGTTGTAAAAGATGGCGATGAAGTTATTGGTAGCGAGACGAAAGTAAAAGTGGTGAAAAATAAAGTTGCACCCCCATTCCGTGAAGTACAATTTGATATCATGTATGGTGAAGGTATTTCACGAATGAATGAATTACTGATTTTAGCTGAAGCAAATGGTTTAATTCAGAAAGCAGGCGCATGGTTCTCTTATGAAGGAACGAAGATTGGTCAAGGTAAAAATAATGCAGTGACATGGTTAAAAGAGAACCCTGAAATTGCGAATAAGATTGAACAAGAGATTCGTCAAACATTAATGAAAAATAATAGCTCACTGAAATCGTCTGATGCAGAAGTTGTGGAAGATGATGCAGATGAGTTTAACGAAGAAGAACTATAATCTAATTTCAATGCGGTTTATCATAAACCGCATTTTTATTTTACCGCAGTAAATTAATGACACATAAATATTCTGCAAATAGCTATTTGCTTTATCTACTTTCTAAACGAGAATATAGCGAAGCTGAAATTCGCCACAAATTACAACTTAAAGAATATAATGCACAAGAAATTGAGCAAGCCATTGAACAGGCAAAAGCGAATAAATGGCAAAGTGATGAACGCTTTGCGATAAGTTACGTCCGCTATCGTTCACAACAAGGCTATGGACCACGCCGTCTAAAACAAGAGTTACAGCTCAAAGGGGTAAAAGAGTGGGTGATTAGCCAAGCCATTGATGAAGCGGAAGTTGATTTTTTTGAACTTGCCGAACGTCTTTTTGAGAAAAAAAGACCATCACATTGGGATATAAAAGCGAAGCAAAAAATGTGGCGATATATGGTTAGCCACGGTTTTTATAACGATCATTTTAGGCATTTATTGGATCTGAATTATGGTGACTATGATGAATAAAATTACTTTTTTTAGCCGTTTTGAAGCAGATATTGTCAGTGGTAAAAAGACCATTACCATTCGAGATAAGTCAGAAAGCTATTTTCAAGCGGGTCAAGAGTTGAGTGTTTTTACAAATGAAACAGACCGTTTGTTTGCCCGTATTCGTGTGCTGTCTGTTACTCCTATTCAGTTTGAACAGCTTAATGAAACACACGCTAAACAGGAAAATATGACACTTGCCGAACTAAAACAAGTGATCAAAGAGATTTACCCGAACGATAACGACTTTTTTGTGATTGAATTTGAGTTAATATAGTTTAAAAATGAGCCTTTTTAAGTCCACGAAACAGACAGAATTATGTCCGCAATGCCATTCCCCATTACAACTAAAACGGGGGAAGCAGGGGCTTTTTTTAGGGTGTAGTAGCTATCCGCAATGCGATTATCTCAAACCTATCCATCAAGCAAGCCATATCATCAAAACCCTTGATGAACAATGCCCAGAATGTCAATCGCCATTGCAATTAAAACAAGGGCATTTTGGTATGTTTATCGGTTGTAGCCAGTATCCTGACTGCCATTTTACGGTACACGAAGAAACTGAAATCGAAGAAGAATTTGACTGCCCAGAATGTCAAAAACATAAATTAGTGGCACGCACAGGGCGTTCAGGTAAAACATTTTATGGCTGTTCAGGTTTTCCTGAGTGTAAATTTACCTTACCCACTAAGCCTGTAAAACAACAATGCCCACAATGTTTGGGTGAACTCGCCACCATAAAAAAAGTGCGTGGGAAAACCTATTTTCTCTGTGCAAACAGAAAATGTCAGCATCTATTTAGTGAAAGCGAATAATGTATTCTTTTAATCAACTTATTGAAAAACTTAAACAAAATCAAGTAATTGCCTATCCTACTGAAGCCGTTTTCGGATTAGGTTGCAATCCGCAAAGTGAACAAGCGGTGAGATCCCTACTTCAATTAAAAAATCGTCCAGAAGACAAGGGGCTGATTTTAATTGCTCACCACAAAGAACTGCTTCTGCCCTACATTGATGATACACATTTGACAGAAGTGGAATGGCAACGTTTTGAAACGCTCGGCGATCAGGCGATTACTTGGATAATGCCAGCCAAAGCAACGGTTCCACGTTATCTGAAGGGGCAGTTTGAAACCATTGCCGTGCGATTATGCCAAGTGCCAGCCGTTATTGAACTTTGTACAGCGACAGGTTTTGCACTCACTTCAACTAGTGCAAATTTAACGACATTGCCCCCTTGCCGAACGGCCGACGAGGTTCGACAACAATTTGGATCTGAGTTCCCAGTATTAGATCAAGCCACAGGTGGAAAATCAAATCCGTCTGAAATCCGTGACATTTTTAGCCAATATATTTTTCGACAAGGATAGACAATGAACCAGTACGCAGTGTGGGGAAATCCGATTGCACAAAGCAAATCCCCAAGAATACATACACTTTTCGGGCAACAAACGGACAAAGCGATCTCTTATGTAGCGAAATTAGGCGATGAACAACAGTTTGAACAGCAACTCAAACAATTTTTTGCAGAAGGATCCAAAGGTGCAAATATCACAGCCCCTTTTAAAGAGAGAGCCTTTGCTCTTGCGGATCTTTATAGCGAAAGTTGCTTACAAGCCGAAGCCTGTAATACGCTCAAACGGTTAGATGATGGGCGTTTATATGCGGATAATACTGATGGTGTTGGGTTAGTGTCCGATCTTGCCCGTTTAGGTTGGCTTAAACCACGTCAACGTATACTGATTTTAGGGGCTGGGGGAGCAACCAAAGGCGTGCTTTATCCCTTATTACAAGCTCAACAGCAGATCACCATTTACAATCGAACTGCAGATAAAGCGGTCAGTTTAGCTGAAAAATTTGCAAAATTTGGGCAAATTCAATCCGCTTGTTTCGATGAACTTATCGAACAGTCGTTTGATTTAATTATCAATGCGACATCGCTTGGCTTACAAGGTAAGTGCGTTGAATTGCCAGCACAGTTGCTTACGTACGCCAACATTTATGATATGCAGTATGCCCCAAATATGCAGACCCCATTTCTTGAATACACCCGTTCACAAGGGGCAACACAGTGCCAAGATGGTTTAGGAATGTTAGTCGGGCAGGCGGCTTATGCGTTTCAGTTGTGGGAAGATGTATTACCAGATGTTGAACCTATATTGAAACAGTTAAAACAAGAAATGGAATCTTAAAAAAGCAAATGTTAACTTATTATAAAATCAATAGTTTCTATAGTGTATTGTTGATTTTTCTAACAATTTGCCGAATCTCTAGTCAAACAGACAGAAAAATTTACTTTTTTCAAAAAAGTATTTGACGAGGTAGAGTGAAATCAGCATAATACGCCCCGCAAAGCCGATATGGTGACGCAAATGGCTACATAGCTCAGCTGGTTAGAGCACAACACTCATAATGTTGGGGTCACAAGTTCGAATCTCGTTGTAGCCACCATTTGCGGGACTGGCGAAATTGGTAGACGCACCAGATTTAGGTTCTGGCGCCGAGAGGTGTGTGGGTTCAAGTCCCTCGTCCCGCACCATTTGAAGCTTGCAAATAAAACGACTGGAGTATCGCCAAGCGGTAAGGCACTGGGTTTTGATCCCAGCATTCCTAGGTTCGAATCCTAGTACTCCAGCCATATTATTTCAAATCAAATGAACTAACGCAAGTTAGTTTTTTTCTTTTGGGGTATCGCCAAGCGGTAAGGCACTGGGTTTTGATCCCAGCATCCCTAGGTTCGAATCCTAGTACCCCAGCCATCTTCTTATCTCCCTAGATCAAATAATTCTCTGATTTTTCGAATTCTCTCTATTCTTTGCTTTTTATCTTTACTGAAATTCTTTAAAATTAATGCCCTAATTTACAAGGGGAATATTATGCTTAATCCAAAAAATTTAGAGTCTATCGCACAGCAACTTCACAACACATTACCACAAGGTTTAAAAAACGTGGGCAATGATTTAGAAGAAAAATTTAAACAAATCTTACAAGCCCAACTTGCTAAACTTGATGTGGTCACTCGTGAAGAGTTTGAAGTTCAATCGCAAGTATTACTTCGCACCCGTGAAAAATTGAATGAATTAGAAAAACGCTTAGATGAATTAAGTTCAACATCATCAACAGAATTACAAAATTAAATTTTAGAGGATAATTTAATGAAAAATATCAATCCAACCCAAACTTTCGCTTGGAATGCCCTTGAACAGCACAAAGCTGAGAATTTGACGATTCCACAGTTATTTAATGAAGATCCAAAACGTTTTGATAAATATTCACTGCGTTTTGAAGATCAAATTCTCGTTGATTTTTCTAAAAATGCGATTAATGAACATACATTAGCATTACTTCATCAGTTAGCTGATGAATGCCAAGTTAAATCAGCCACTTATGCAATGTTTAATGGCGAAAAAATTAACCGTACGGAAAATCGTGCGGTGCTTCATACTGCTTTACGCAACCGCTCAAATACTCCTGTTGAAGTAGATGGCAAAAATGTGATGCCAGAAGTGAATGCAGTTCTTGCGAAGATGAAAGGCTTCTGTGAGCGTGTAATTTCAGGGGAGTGGAAAGGCTACACAGGCAAAGCGATTACTGATGTGGTAAACATTGGGATTGGCGGTTCAGACTTAGGGCCATATATGGTCACCGAAGCATTACGCCCATACAAAAATCACTTAACAATGCACTTTGTTTCTAATGTTGATGGTACTCATATTGCTGAAACTTTAGCTAAAGTCAATCCAGAAACAACCCTTTTCCTTGTTGCATCAAAAACCTTTACCACTCAAGAAACAATGACGAATGCCCTTTCAGCACGTCAATGGTTATTGGATACCGCCAAAGAAGAATCTGCTGTGGCGAAACATTTCGTAGCGCTTTCAACCAATGCCAAAGAGGTCGCTAAATTTGGCATTGATACGGAAAATATGTTTGAATTTTGGGATTGGGTTGGCGGACGCTATTCACTCTGGTCTGCGATTGGGTTATCTATTGCACTTTCTATTGGCTTTGAACACTTTGAGCAGCTACTTGATGGTGCACACGCAATGGATAAACATTTCCTTAATGCCCCAGCAGAGCAAAATATCCCATTGACACTCGCCCTTATCGGCATTTGGAACAATAACTTCTTAGGTGCAGAATCAGAAGCGATTTTACCTTACGATCAATATCTACACCGTTTTGCAGCTTATTTCCAACAAGGCAATATGGAATCTAACGGTAAATATGTTGGACGAGATGGGAAAGTTGTTAATTATCAAACAGGACCTATCATTTGGGGTGAACCAGGCACAAACGGACAGCACGCCTTCTATCAATTAATTCACCAAGGCACAAAATTAATCCCGTGTGATTTTATTGCACCAGCGCAAACGCATAATCCGATTGGTGATCATCACCCTAAATTGCTTTCAAACTTCTTCGCACAAACTGAAGCACTTGCTTTTGGTAAGTCCAAAGAAGTGGTAGAACAAGAGTTCTTACAAGCGGGTAAATCTTTAGAAGAAGTTGCAGAAATTGTGCCATTTAAAGTATTTACAGGAAACAAACCAACGAACTCGATTTTAGTCCAAAAAATCACCCCATTCACTTTAGGGGCGTTGATTGCAATGTATGAACATAAAATCTTCGTTCAAGGCGTGATTTTCAATATTTATAGCTTTGACCAATGGGGCGTTGAGTTAGGCAAACAACTTGCCAACCGTATCTTGCCAGAGCTAGAAAATAACGAAACCATTACTAGCCACGACAGTTCAACGAATGGTTTGATTAATCAGTTCAAAACTTGGAGATAGGCTCTAAAGGTAAATAGAATAGTTATTAGAATTTTTTATTCTATATAGCGCTAGGAATAAAAGTTGGTAATGATCATTTACTAAGATCTTTACCAACTTAGCCTGTTAGAGATATCTTCTACTAAATTCATTTCTCTATAAAATGTTATTTATCTTTTCCTTAATATTAATAATTTTACAAAGATTATATAAATAATTATGGGACAGTCTATGGCAAGTGTTTTATCCTTATAAACATCGGAATGTAAGAAGTGCTTATCATAGTTTTAAACGTTATATGGATTATTTATTTACCTATGAAAAGCATGGCGATTTAAATATCGAAAAAACGACAAATAGACTTGAAAACTTATTTGGACAACTAAAGAAGAAATTATCGCATCATGCAGGATTAACGAAAAGACATGAGATTATGTTTATAAAGGATTTTTTAAATAAAAAGAGTTGCTAAGAATAATTAAAAATATTCATTAGCAACCATTTTGTCTACTATGCCTTTGAAATATTGAGTTAATCAGACTTTATGTAACTACGATATAGTAAAAATTTGCTAAAATCTTACCGCTTGTTTACTTATTTTGTTAGTAGATCCAACGCTTCTTGGTATTTTTCCACGGTTTTCTCAATGACATCGGCTGGCACTTTAGGCGCTGGTGCTTGTTTGTTCCAACCGCTGTTTTCCAACCAATCACGAATAAACTGTTTATCAAACGACGGCGGGTTTGTCCCTTCTTTATAAGTCTCAACCGACCAAAAACGGCTTGAGTCAGGGGTTAATACTTCATCCATTAATGTTAATACGCCATTTTCATCTAAACCAAATTCAAATTTGGTATCACAGATAATAATGCCTTTTGTTAAGGCATAATCTGCAGCTTCTTTATAAAGACGAATTGCAGCATCTCGCACTTTTTCCGCTAATTCTGCACCAATTTGACGTTCACATTCGGCATAACTGATATTGATATCGTGATCGCCTACTTCCGCTTTGCTTGATGGTGTAAAAATTGGTTCAGGCAATTTGCTTGCTTCAACTAAACCTTCTGGTAATTCAAGACCACAAATTGTGCCTGTTTTTTGGTAATCTTTTAAGCCGCTGCCTGTTAAGTAGCCACGAACAATCGACTCAATTTTAACAGGGGTTAAACGCTTACACACGACTGCTCGGTATTGAATCGCTTCTGCTTCTTCTTTTGGAAGCACATCAAAGACTGAATCACCCGTAAAGTGATTTGGCATAATGTGCGCTAATTTATCAAACCAAAAGTTAGAAATTTGGGTCAGAATTTCCCCTTTGCGTGGAATCGGATCATCTAAGATGACATCAAAAGCGGACAGGCGATCCGTTGCTACCATAAGCATACGTTTATCATCAATTTCATAAAGGTCACGGACTTTACCCGAATAGATTTTTTTTAGGCTGATTTGCATGGCAGGATTCCTATTAGATTGAACAATTCAGGCTAATTATAGCAATTTACGCAAACGTTTGCTATTTGTCATAAAAATAATTTATCTTTAACACAAAAAAAGCTTGTCATCTTTCTCTTTTTATCGTATTTTGTGAGCCATTCATTTTTGGAGCAAAACTATGACAACTTTTATTCGCACTCACCATCATCACCATTTGACCGACTAATCTTTCGGGCATTTGGCGTGTTCGGAAGATAACTTCCGAGAGCGAATAGCAGGCTAACAGCACAGATTCACAACCCCTCGGAAGACAACTTTCGAGGGGTTTTTCTTTATTCAAAATAAAAAACAGAAGGAACACAATATGTCAGACAACAGACTTCGCATTGCAATGCAGAAAAAAGGACGTTTAAGCAAAGATTGCAGTGAATTACTCAAACAGTGCGGCGTGAAAATCACTTGGAACGAACAGCGTTTGATCGCTTATTCCGAAAATCTGCCGATTGAAATTTTACGCGTACGGGATGACGATATTCCAGGACTAGTGTTTGACGGCGTGGTGGATCTCGGTATCATCGGCGAAAACGTGTTGGAAGAGGAAGAATTAGGGCGTTTATATGCTGGCGAGTCGGTCGAATATAAAAAGCTCCGTACCTTAGATTTCGGCGGTTGTCGTTTATCATTAGCGATTGATCGCGACCGCACCTACAACGGCGTGCAAGATTTCAAAGATGCCCGTATCGCTACCTCTTACCCAAACTTACTCAAACGCTATATGGCAGAACAAGGCGTGCCGTTTAAAAATTGTCTATTAACAGGCTCGGTAGAAGTGGCGCCAAGCGCAGGACTTGCCTCGGCGATTTGCGATTTGGTTTCCTCTGGGGCAACTTTAGAAGCAAACGGTTTAAAAGAAGTCGAAGTAATCTATAAATCCAAAGCTTGCCTGATTCAACGTGCCGAACCGTTAGACGCTGATAAACAAGCTCTCGTCGATAAACTTCTCACCCGCATTCAAGGCGTACAACAAGCTGCCGAATCTAAATACATTATGCTCCACGCCCCGAAAGACAAACTCGAAGAAATCACCGCATTGCTACCGGGTGTGGAAAATCCGACGATTCTCCCTCTTGCACACGATGATTCCAAAGTTGCTATGCACGTGGTCAGCCAAGAGAACTTATTCTGGGAAACGATGGAAAGCCTCAAAGAGATCGGGGCTAGCTCGATTTTAGTGTTACCGATCGAGAAGATGATGGAGTAGTTTAAGAAATTTGTGTAGGGGTGGGGTTTATCCCCACCCGTAAACGCAGCGTGATATTCGGGCGGGGATAAACCCCGCCCCTACGATAAAATTAAGTAAATACTACATAATACAAAATTATGCGTAACCTAGTACGGCTTTGCCGTGCTAGGCAAAAAAGGAACGATAATATGCAAACCCTAATTTGGAATAATTTAACCGAAACGGAAAAACAACAAGCCCTTACCCGCCCTGCGATTTCCGCATCAAGCGACATCAAAAGTGCGGTGGAAAATATCGTCAATTTAGTGAAAACCGAAGGCGATAAGGCGTTATTTGAACTAACAGCAAAATTCGATAAAACCGAACTTAACAGCCTTGTAGTATCAAAAGAGCAGATCGAACAAGCGACAAAACGCATTTCAGATGAACTAAAACAAGCAATTCAAAATGCCTACCGCAATATCAAAACCTTCCACGAAGCGCAAAAACCGCAAGTCGTGGATGTGGAAACCCAAGCAGGGGTGCGTTGCCAAGTACTGACTCGACCGATTCAACGAGTCGGGCTGTATATCCCAGGTGGTTCAGCCCCCTTGTTTTCAACGGTGTTGATGCTCGCCATTCCCGCCAAAATTGCCGGCTGTCAAAAAGTGGTGCTTTGCACACCGCCGCCGATTGCCGATGAGATTCTCTACACCGCCAATTTATGTGGCGTTGAAACTATTTACGCCGTAGGCGGTGCGCAGGCGATTACGGCGATGGCGTTCGGCACAGAAACGGTGGCGAAAGTGGATAAAATCTTCGGGCCGGGCAACGCCTTTGTGACCGAAGCCAAACGCCAAGTCAGCCAACAGCTCAACGGCGCTGCGATTGATATGCCGGCAGGGCCTTCGGAAGTATTGGTGTTAGCTGATCAATTTGCCGATCCTGATTTTGTCGCCAGCGACTTGCTTTCCCAAGCGGAACACGGCGCCGACAGTCAAGTGATTTTGGTCACGGATAGCCCTGAGCTTGCTCAAGCCACCGAACAAGCCATCGAACGCCAACTTGCAAAATTACCGCGCAAAGAGACCGCTTGTAAGGCACTTTCGCATAGTCGGGTATTTATTGCCGAAGACTTACAACAGTGTGTCCAAATCAGCAACGCCTACGCTCCCGAACATCTAGTGGTGCAAGTGGAAAATCCACGCGCATTGCTCGATCAACTGGATAACGCCGGCTCGATTTTCTTAGGGGCATACAGCCCCGAAAGTATGGGCGATTACGCCAGCGGCACTAACCACGTACTACCAACTTACGGCTACACCCGCACCTATTCCAGCCTTGGTTTAGCGGATTTCTGCAAACGAATGACCGTGCAAGAACTCACTCCGCAAGGCTTTAAAGATTTGGCAAAAACGGTAGAACTGATGGCAAGTGCGGAGCAGTTGGAAGCGCATAAGCAGGCGGTGTCGATTCGATTGGAAAAATTAAAATAAACAGTAGGGACACACTGAGTGTGTCCGAAAAATAAATAATCGGAAGTATTAACGGACACACGCAGTGTGTCCCTACAACAGGAAAAACAATATGACAATCTCACAACTCTCCAGAAAAAACGTCCAATCTCTAACTCCATATCAATCCGCACGCCGTTTGGGTGGTTCGGGGGATGTGTGGCTGAATGCGAATGAATATGCGCTTTCGCCAAACTTTGATTTAACCGACCGCACTTTTAACCGCTATCCTGAGCCACAACCGCAAGCGGTGATTGAAGGTTATGCCACCTATGCCGGCGTTGCGCCTGAAAATGTGCTGGTTAGCCGCGGTGGTGATGAAAGTATTGAGTTAATTATCCGTGCTTTTTGCGAGCCGACCGACAGTGTGTTGTACTGCCCGCCGACTTACGGAATGTACAGCGTGTCGGCAGAAACTTGTGGCATTGTGCTCAAAACTGTGCCTTTAACTGCCGATTTCCAACTGAACTTAACTGAAATCGAACGCAATTTGGACGGTGTGAAAGTGGTGTTTGTGTGTAGCCCAAACAACCCAACAGGCACGCTCGTCAAGCGGTCGGATTTGCTCAAACTTTTGCAAATCACCGCAGGCAAAGCGATTGTGGTGGTGGACGAAGCCTATATCGACTTCTGTCCGCAAGCGACAATGGTCAATGAACTGCCAAATTATCCGCACTTAGCCATTATCCGCACGCTCTCCAAAGCTTTCGCCCTTGCTGGCTTGCGTTGTGGCTTTACTCTTGCTAATGCTGAATTGATTAACGTGCTACAAAAAGTCATCGCCCCTTACCCGCTCCCTGTACCTGTCGCCGATATCGCCACTCAAGCCTTGAGCGCACAAGGTATCGAACAAGTCAAACAACGGGTGGAAGAGGTTTTAACACTGCGCGCCGATTTGCAAAAAAATCTCGAAAACTTACCGCTTGTAGAAAAAGTCTTTGAAAGTGATGGCAACTATTTGCTGGTCAAATTCCAAGATGGTCCAAAAGTGTTCAAAGCACTGTGGGAGCAAGGGATTATATTAAGAGATCAACATAAAGCATTAGGATTGGCAAACTGTATTCGGATTACTGTAGGAACGAAAGAGGAAAATGCGAGAGTAGTGGAGGCGATTGGGGAAGTAAGAGTAATATAGGCACCCCCCGTACTACGTACGGGGTTAATCTAGTTGCATTGCTCTGCAATGCAGGATTGGAGATACATCTTGAGTTATACCAAAGCGATATACCATATTATTTTTCGTACAAAATTCGGAACTCCAACAATTTGTGAAGAAAATGAAAAACAGCTATATAACTACATTTGGGGAATAATCAAAGAATTAAAATGTGATTTATACCAAATAAATGGAATGCCTGATCATCTTCATTTATTAGTTGATTTACATCCGATGATTTCAATCGGCGAATTTGTGCAAAAAATTAAGATCAGTTCACATAACTGGATTGATCAAAATAAGACGTTATTTCCTGATTTTTATGCTTGGTCGATAGGCTACTGTGCCTTGACATATAGCGAGCTAGAAAAAGAAAAAATCAAGAATTACATCAAAAAACAAAAAGAGCATCATAAATCACAAAACTTTATGGATGAAACTAAATTTCTTCTGACATCGGCAGGAATTGAAATTAACGAAAAATATTTCGAAAGAGACATATAATTTATGTAACAAGAGTGCAGAGCACTCTCACTAGATTAACCCCGTATGCAATACGGGGAAAAACAACAGCAAAAAAGGAAAAAATTATGCAACCAACCCTTTTCATCGACCGTGACGGCACGTTAATTGACGAACCAAAAACCGATTTTCAAATCGACAGCTTAGAAAAACTCAAATTTGAGCCGAATGTGATCCCAGCCTTACTTAAGCTCAAACAGAAATACCGTTTTGTGATGGTCAGCAATCAGGACGGCTTAGGCACTAGCTCATTTCCGCAAGAGACTTTCGACAAACCGCACAATGCGATGATGGAGCTATTCCGCTCGCAAGGCATTGAGTTTGATGACGTGTTAATTTGCCCGCATAAGCCTGAAGACAACTGCGATTGTCGTAAACCGAAAACCAAGTTGTTGCAAAAATACATTGAGCGAGAACTCTTCGATCCTGCCACCAGTTTTGTGATTGGCGACCGTGCCACGGACGTTCAGTTGGCGGAAAATCTCGGTATTCGTGCCTTGCAATATCACCCTGAAAAATTAAATTGGGATTTAATCGCAGAGAAACTGCTAGGCGAAGCTGTCACTAACATTGGCGAACGCCAACCACGTTATGCAGAAGTGGTACGCAAAACCAAAGAGACCGACATCAAAGTGCAAGTATGGCTGGACGAAACTGGCGTGAACGACATCAAAACCGGCGTAGGCTTTTTCGACCATATGCTCGACCAAATCGCCACCCACGGCGGTTTTAGAATGAACATCTCGTGCAAAGGCGACCTCTGGATTGACGAACATCACACGGTCGAAGATACCGCACTTGCCCTCGGCGCCGCCTTAAAACAAGCTATCGGCGACAAACGCGGCATCGCCCGTTTCGGTTTCGTGTTGCCAATGGACGAATGCAAAGCTCAATGTGCTATGGATTTATCCGGCAGACCATTTATCAAATTCAAAGCGGAATTTAAACGTGACAAAGTCGGCGATTTCAGCACAGAATTGACAGAGCATTTCTTCCAATCCATCGCTTTCACCATGCTCGCCACCTTGCATATCAAAGCCAAAGGCGACAACGACCACCACAAAATCGAAAGCCTGTTTAAAGTATTCGGCAGAACCTTAAGACAAGCTATCCGCATTGAAGGGAATGAATTGCCGAGTAGTAAAGGAGTATTGTAATGTTGTAGGGGCGAATTATATTCGCCCTAAAGTGCGGTTGGATTTTGCAAAGTTTTGGGAGAATTTGACTGCTTGTTCTATAAATTCAAGAGAAATTAAATGAAAAAAACACAAATTAGAAGAATTAAATTGGAACTAAAATGCTCAATAAATTAGATCAATGGCTTATTTATCATCAAACTAATAATCAGTTGAAAGGCATACAACGTTTTTGTGTTGAATTTCTATTTTTTGGTTTAAAAGAAGCCAGAGCGTGTTTATTTGCTGGATTATTTTTTATTGCGATGTTTATGATTCCTAAGGAAGGAATCTGGAATATACCCCGTTACGATTTATTGTTAATTTTTGCATTAGCCGTACAAGGGATTATGTTCTGGACAAAATTAGAAACTCTCGATGAAATAAAATCCATTACCTTATTTCATCTTATTGGTTTTATTTTGGAATATTTTAAAACATCAAGCAGTATACAATCTTGGGCGTATCCTGATTTTGCTTATACTAAAATTGGTGGTGTACCATTATTTACCGGTTTTATGTATGCAGCGGTAGGAAGTTATATTATTCAGGCGTGGCGATTATTTGATTTAAAAATAAAAAGCCATCCACCTTATTGGCTATCAACCTTAGTTGCTATACTGATCTATTTGAATTTTTTTACTCATCATTATATTGGTGACTATCGCTGGTATTTAGCTGCATTTGCAATGGGATTATATGCACGCACTTATGTTTATTTCACCCCTTACGATCGCAAGCGAAGAATGCCGCTTTTATTAGCATTTGCATTAATTGGCTTTTTTATTTGGTTAGCTGAAAATATCGGAACGTTTGTCGGCATCTGGCAATATCCAAACCAAATGGGAGCATGGACAATAGTACATTTAGGAAAATGGGGAGCTTGGTCGCTTTTAATTGTGATGACATTTACTATTGTGGCAAATTTAAAACATATTAAAAAAACTATTCGTATTTCAAGAGATTGATTTTGCAAAAATTTGTAGAAATCAGACCGCTTGTAACAAGTGGAAATAGTAAGGAAAAAACATGCTCACAGCCAATACTTTAACCACCGACATCAAACAAATCATCCTACAATCCCGTGAAACCGCTATCCGCTCGGTGGATTTCCATCGGGTGCTGATGTATTGGCATATCGGCAAGCGGATTTTTGAAGAAGAACAGTAAGGGCAAGATCGCGCGGATTATGGCGCTTACTTAATCAAATCCCTTGCACAACAGTTACAGCCTGAATTTGGTAGTGGTTTTTCTGCTCGTCAATTGGAACGTTATCGCCAATTTTATCGTGCGTTTCCAATTGCGTCCGCACTGCGGACGCAATTGAACTGGACGCAATATAAGTTGCTACTTTCTCTTGATGATGCAGATAAACGTGAATTTTATATTGCGGAAAGCGTGAAAAATAACTGGAGTTCGCGTCAGTTGGAACGGCAGATTTACAGCAATTTGTACGAACGTTTATTGCTAAGCAACGATAAAGCCAGTGTGCTTGCGGTGGCGAGAAATGAGGCGGTGCCGACCGATCCGAGACAGATTATTAAAGATCCGATGGTGTTGGAGTTTTTAGGCTTACGCCGTGAAAGTGCTTATTATGAGAAGGATTTGGAGCAAGCGATCATTACCCATTTGCAAGATTTTCTGTTGGAATTGGGCAACGGCTTTTCTTTTGTGGCGCGCCAAAAACGCTTGCATTTAGACGGCGATGAATTCTTTGCCGATTTGGTGTTTTACAACCGCTTGCTGCAATGTTTTGTGGTGATTGAAATTAAAACCCACAAACTTACGCACCAAGATTTGGGGCAGTTGCAGATGTATGTCAATTATTTTGACCGTGTGGAAAAACTGCCCCACGAAAACCCGACTATCGGTATTTTGCTTTGCGCCGATAAAAATGATGCGGTAGTCAAATTCAGCCTACCTGAAAACCAAAAACAAATTTTCGCCAGCCAATATCAGCTTTATTTGCCGACAGAAAAAATGTTATTGGACGAAATGCAGAAAGAAATTGAGAGCTTTGAGCAAAAAGTGGAAGAGCAAAGAGCGGTTTATTTTGCACAAAGACGGGATTAAAGTGCGGTTGGGATTTGTGAAGTTTTTGCGAGATCTGACCGCTTGTATAATTAATTGATAGGAATAATAAAATGACTAAAAATTTAAAACCAATTTTTTGGAAATTATCTCAAGGAACAAGTGTTGATTTTACATTTGAAGATATGATTTCGAGTATTGATGAAAAACTGGTTTATGTGCATCGTCAAACGGGAGCTAAGGGAACATCATCAACTACACAAGTAGAAGATTTTGTAAGTGCAGCTATCGGAGACTATTTTTATCTAACTCATGGAAATAATGGTATTTATTTATTGGGGCAATTTACTGGCCCTGTAAATTATTTCACTAAATTTGAAGATGATTGGATGGAACGACCATTTAGACTAATCCGAAAATCACTTAAAATTTCTCCTTATAAAGGACAAAGAAAGTGGTGGACACCAACAGAACCTTCAACGTTTATTCAAATTCCAGAAGATGAAGAAGAGCTTTTTGAAGAGTTAATTCTTAAACCATATTTTGATTTGTCGTTAGAGCGTTTTAGACATTAGGATAATATAAAATGATCAACCTAGTAATCATCGACACAGGCTGTGCAAACCTGTCTTCTGTAAAATTTGCATTCGACCGTTTGGGTATTCAAGCGGAAATTAGCCGTGATTTGGCGAAAATCAAATCGGCGGATAAATTGCTGTTACCGGGCGTGGGGACGGCGATTGCTGCGATGAAAAATCTGCAAGATCGTCAGCTGATTGAAACCATCCAAAATGCTACTCAACCGATGCTTGGGATCTGTTTGGGGATGCAGCTGATGACGGAGTTTTCCTCGGAGGGTAATGTGGAAACCTTGCGCCTGATGAACGGCAAAACGGAGTTAATTCCGAATACAGGCCTGCCGTTGCCGCATATGGGCTGGAACCGTGTGCGTTATGCGGCGGATCATCCGTTGTTTGCCGGCATTGAGCAAGACAGCCATTTCTATTTCGTGCATAGCTATGCGGTGTTGCCGAATGAAAACACTATTGCGACCAGCAACTATGGCGTGGATTTTTCGGCGGCGATTGCGAGCAAAAACTTTTATGGCGTGCAATTTCACCCTGAACGTTCGGGCAAAAATGGGGCGCAGTTGTTGAAAAATTTTGTGGAGAATATTTAATTCGTAGGTACGGGGTTTATCCCCGCCCGCATCCAAATTAAACTCAAACGGGCGGGGATAAACCCCGCCCCTACAAGCGGTCAGATTTTAGAATAAATTTACAAAGGCACGAGCGAGAAGCTCGTGCCAGCAAGATAACAGGAAACACAACATGAAAAAATCCATAATTATCCCCGCCCTTGATTTGATTGACGGTCAAGTGGTGCGGTTGTATCAAGGGGATTATGCGCAGAAAACCTTGTATAGCGATAATCCGATTGCGCAATTTCAAGATTATGTAGCACAAGGTGCGGAGCAACTGCATTTGGTCGATTTGACTGGTGCAAAAGATCCGAGCAAACGTCAAACCAAGCTGATTGGCGACATTATTGCAGCGGTGAAATGCCCAATTCAAGTGGGCGGCGGTATCCGCTCGGAGCAAGATGTGGCGGATTTATTAGCGGTGGGGGCGAACCGCGTGGTGATTGGCTCAACGGCGGTGAAAGAGCCCGAATTGGTCAAAGGCTGGTTCCGCAAATACGGTGCGGACAAGTTTGTATTAGCGTTGGATGTGAACATCAACGACCAAGGTGAAAAACAGATTGCCGTGAGCGGTTGGCAGGAAAATAGCGGTGTGTCATTGGAAGCTTTGATTAACGATTTCCGCGAAGTTGGTTTGCAATATGTGCTATGCACCGACATTTCCCGCGACGGCACCCTTGCAGGCTCAAATGTGGATTTATATCGCGAAGTGTGCGAGGCTTTCCCTGAAATCAATTTTATTTCTTCCGGCGGTATCGGCTCGTTGGCGGATGTGGACGCATTGAAAGGCAAGGGCGTAGGCGGTGTGATTATCGGGCGTGCGTTATTGGAGGATAAATTTAATGTGGCGGAGGCAATCGAATGTTGGCAAAACGGATAATCCCTTGTTTAGACGTGCGTGACGGGCAAGTGGTCAAAGGTGTGCAGTTCCGCAATCACGAAATTATCGGCGATATCGTACCGCTTGCTAAACGCTATGCGGAAGAAGGGGCGGACGAATTGGTCTTCTACGATATTACTGCCTCATCAGACGGCAGAACGGTGGATAAAAGCTGGGTGGAGCGGGTAGCGGAAGTGATCGACATTCCGTTCTGTGTGGCGGGTGGCATTAAAACCATTGAGGATGCGGAGCAGATTTTTGCCTTTGGTGCGGATAAAATCTCTATAAATTCGCCCGCACTTGCGGATCCTGATCTGATTTCCCGCCTTGCAGATCGCTTTGGCGTGCAAGCCATTGTGGTAGGTATTGACAGCAGGTTTGAGAAAGAAACAGGTAAATATTGGGTGAATCAATACACAGGCGATGAAAGCCGCACGCGCCAAACCAACTGGCAATTGCTTGATTGGGTTGTCGAAGTACAAAAACGTGGCGCAGGCGAAATCGTGCTGAATATGATGAACCAAGACGGTGTACGCAACGGCTATGATTTAGTCCAACTGAAAAAAGTGCGTGAAGTGTGCCACGTACCGCTGATTGCCTCGGGCGGTGCAGGCGAAATGGTACACTTCTATGATGCCTTTGTGGACGCCAATGTGGACGGTGCGCTGGCGGCAAGCGTGTTTCATAAGCAGATTATCAATATTGGGGAGTTGAAGGAGTATCTGGCTCAGCAAAATGTTGAGATCCGCCGTTAGTACCTAGGAAAAAACAAGGATTAAAGAATGATAAACACAATAGACTGGCAAAAAGTAGATCAATTACTCCCCGTGATCGTCCAAAACGCTCAAACCTGTGAAGTCCTAATGCTGGGTTATATGAACCAAGCAGCATTAGACAAAACATTAGCCGAGAAAAAAGTGACCTTTTTCTCACGTACCAAACAACGTTTATGGACGAAAGGGGAAACCTCGGGGCATTTCTTAAACGTGGTGGATATGAGCTTGGATTGTGATAACGATACCTTGCTGATTTTAGCCGATCCGATTGGAGAAACCTGTCATACAGGGGCAGAAAGTTGTTTTCATCAGTTTGAAACCCAATCCGAAGGCGATTGGACGTGGTTTAGCAAATTAGAACGCACCCTTGCTGAGCGTAAAAACGCCGATCCTGAAAGCTCTTACACGGCAAAACTTTATGCCAAAGGCACGAAGAAAATTGCACAGAAAGTGGGCGAAGAAGGGGTTGAAACCGCACTGGCTGCGATGGCGAAAGCTCGCGAAGAATTAGTTAGCGAAGCGGCAGATTTGGTTTATCACTTAACGGTGTTACTCCATAATGAAAATCTGGCGTGGCAAGATGTGATTTTGAAATTAAAAGAACGGCATCAGGGCATAGGCTTACATCCTGAAGGTTCAAATAAATAAGAAATATGCTAATAGAGAACAATCTTCTTGTTATGTCTAATTAACTGAATTTGAAATTTTATAGTATCATTGTCATCAATGAACTTCACAAGCGGTTCGATCTTCTCTATTTTTTGCAAAATAGGATTAAGATCCGACCGCTTTATTTTATCTGGATTTTATCAATGCAAGAAAACTACTATCGCGGACGATTTTCTGTTGCACCAATGCTTGATTGGACAACTCGCCACTGTCGCTATTTTCACCGTCAATTTACTCAACATAGCTTACTTTATAGTGAGATGATTACCGCACCCGCAATTTTGCACGCGAAATATGATCTGCTTGCTTACGATCCCACAGAAAATCCTGTGGCGTTGCAATTAGGGGGGAGCGATCCTGAACAGTTAGCGAAATGTGCAAAATTAGTGGAAGAACGGGGCTATGCGGAAATCAATCTGAATGTCGGTTGCCCATCAGATCGTGTTCAAAATGGTATGTTTGGTGCCTGTTTAATGGGAAAAGCGGATTTAGTCGCTCGCTGTGTAGAAGCAATGAAAAAAGAAGTGAGTATTCCTGTTACCGTTAAACATCGTATTGGCATTGACGATCTAGATAGCTATGAATTTCTATGTGATTTTATTGAGAAAATTCAGCCTTATTGTGACGATTTTATTGTCCACGCACGTAAAGCGTGGCTGTCAGGCTTAAGCCCGAAAGAAAATCGTGAAATCCCACCGCTTGATTATGAGCGAGTCTATCAACTCAAACGGGATTTTCCACATCTTAAAATGAGCATTAACGGCGGGATTAAAACGATTGAAGAGATCAAACATCACTTGCAATTTGTTGATGGTGTGATGGTCGGGCGTGAAGCCTATCAAAATCCGTCTTTGCTTGGTTATATTGATCGAGAGCTGTTTGACCCAAATGCCGAGATTGTTACACCAAAACAAGCCGTTGAAAAAATGCTACCTTACATTGAACAGCAACTTTCACAAGGCGTTTATCTCAATCACATTGTCCGCCATATTCTTGGCGCATTCCAAAACTGCAAGGGTGCAAGACAGTGGCGTAGGCATTTAAGTGAAAATGCTTGCAAGCAAGGAGCTGGTGTGGAAGTGGTAACTGAAGCATTGAAATTTGTGGAAATTGAATGAAAGTCTACTTTTTTACTTTGATATTATGCTTAGGTTTTTTAGCAAGTGCTAATGCGAACATTGAGCAGAAAAATCAACAAAATCAACACTATTCATCTGATACGCTACTGCTCTTTTATGATGAAACAGGAAAGCAAGCAGTATTAGATGCGATAAGAAACTATCAAGCCGATATTGTTTATGAGTACCAAAACTTCAACAGTTTTGCAATTCGCATACCTAAAGAAAAAGATATTGAACAAGCCAAAATATTTTTTTCACAAGTAAAGGGGATACTGAGTGTAGAAAAAGATCAGATTATGCAATTACATTAATTACAAGCGGTCAGATTTCGATAAAATTTTGCAAATTTTTTGCTTTTCCCCTTGAAATATCAAATCAAGTCACCAAATACCCACCGTTGCGTCACGTTAGGTGACGCAAAATTTTTCAATCAATTTTAGGAGCAACTCAATGAAAATTCGTCCGTTACACGACAAAGTGATTTTAAAACGTGAAGAAATCGAAACTAAATCTGCAGGCGGTATCGTTTTAACTGGCTCTGCGGCAACTAAATCTACTCGTGGTACTGTGATTGCCGTTGGCAATGGTCGTACTTTAGATAATGGCACTGTGTTGCCGTTAAATGTGAAAGTCGGTGATGTGGTGATTTTCAATGAATATGGCGTGAAAGAAGAAAAAATTGACGGCGAAACAGTGTTAATTCTTTCTGAAGACAATATTTTAGCAATCGTTGAATAACTTTTTCCTCTCCCCCGTTTACGGGGGAGAGACAGACAAAATTGCGTTCAGCAATTTTGGCAGAGAGAGGGAATTATGCCCTCTCCCTCCGAAAATTCTTCGAATTTTCTCCACCCTCTCCCGTAAACGGGAGAGGGAAAATAAAACTAATTTATAGGAACATAAAAAAATGGCAGCAAAAGATGTAAAATTTGGTAACGACGCTCGTGTGAAAATGTTAAAGGGCGTAAATGTATTAGCAGATGCAGTAAAAGTAACTTTAGGCCCGAAAGGTCGTAACGTAGTATTAGACAAAGCTTTCGGTGCTCCAACCATCACTAAAGACGGTGTATCTGTTGCTCGTGAAATCGAATTAGAAGATAAATTCGAGAATATGGGTGCGCAAATGGTTAAAGAAGTTGCTTCTAAAGCCAACGATGCAGCAGGTGACGGCACAACAACTGCAACAGTACTTGCTCAAGCTATCGTAAACGAAGGCTTAAAAGCGGTTGCAGCCGGTATGAACCCGATGGATTTAAAACGTGGTATCGACAAAGCAGTAGCAGCGGTTGTTGAAGAGTTAAAATCGCTCTCTAAACCGTGCGAAACTTCAAAAGAGATTGAACAAGTTGGTACGATTTCTGCGAACTCAGACAGCACTGTGGGTAAATTAATTGCTCAAGCGATGGAAAAAGTGGGCAAAGAAGGCGTAATCACTGTTGAAGACGGTACAGGTTTAGAAGATGCATTAGATGTGGTTGAAGGTATGCAATTCGACCGTGGTTACTTATCACCATACTTCATCAATAAACCGGAAGCAGGCACGGTAGAATTAGAAAATCCATACATTCTTTTAGTGGATAAGAAAATTTCAAATATCCGTGAAATTCTGCCTGTATTAGAAGCCGTAGCAAAAGCGGGCAAACCGTTATTGATTATCGCAGAAGATATCGAAGGCGAAGCATTAGCAACTTTAGTTGTGAACACGATGCGTGGTATTGTGAAAGTGGCTGCAGTGAAAGCACCTGGCTTTGGTGATCGTCGTAAAGCGATGTTACAAGACATTGCGATCTTAACTGCGGGTACTGTGATCTCTGAAGAGATCGGTATGGAACTTGAAAAAGCGACTATCGAAGAGTTAGGTCAAGCAAAACGTGTAGTGATTTCAAAAGACAACACCACCATCATTGACGGCGTTGGCGATGAAGCACAAATCAAAGGTCGTGTAGCTCAAATCCGCCAACAAATCGAAGATTCAACCTCAGACTATGACAAAGAAAAACTACAAGAGCGTGTGGCTAAATTAGCCGGCGGTGTTGCAGTAATCAAAGTCGGTGCTGCAACTGAAGTTGAAATGAAAGAGAAAAAAGATCGTGTAGATGATGCGCTTCACGCAACTCGTGCGGCTGTGGAAGAAGGTATCGTTGCAGGCGGTGGCGTGGCATTAGTACGTGCTGCAAGCAAAGTGGCTGATGTAGTGAAAGGCGATAACGAAGAACAAAACGTAGGTATCCGTTTAGCACTTCGTGCAATGGAAGCACCACTTCGCCAGATCGTAACAAACGCAGGTGAAGAAGCCTCTGTTGTTGCTCGTAACGTAAAAGATGGCAATGGTAACTACGGCTATAACGCTGCAACAGAACAGTATGGTGATATGTTAGAAATGGGTATCTTAGACCCAACTAAAGTAACTCGCTCTGCATTACAATTTGCAGCCTCTATCGCAGGTTTAATGATTACCACGGAATGTATGGTAACAGACCTACCAAAAGAAGAAAAAGCTGACCTAGGCGCTGGAATGGGCGGCATGGGTGGCATGGGCGGAATGATGTAATTTTGCCCAAATAACGATAAAGGCATAGTCTCAGTTTTACGACTATGCCTTTTTGTTTGATATATTCTTTTTATATATTCTTAGGTTAGTGGTTAGCTACTTTCAAGCGATAACGTCTATCCATCATACAAAGTATGCCACCAATGGACATAAACAAGCCACCGAACCAAATCCAACGGATAAACGGTTTGTAGTATAAACGTACGCCCCAAGAACCATCTTCTAAACGTTCACCTAAGGCTGCATAGAGATCTCGACTAAATCCCCAGTCAATCGCAGCTTCGGTCATACCCATTTTACTAACGTTGTAAAAGCGTTTTTCTGCGTGTAGCGTGGCTTCATATTTACCATCTCGATGAATTTCAATATCCGCTGTGCCACCAATGTAGTTTGCCCCATTTGAGTCGCGAATACCCTTAAAGGTAAAGCTGTAATCTAAAATTTCAACTTTGTCGCCAACATTCATTCGTACATCTTTTTCGATACTGTAATTTTGGCTAAAGGCAATGCCAAACACGGTCATTGCAACCCCTAAGTGAGCCAATACCATTCCCCAATGGGAGCGAGAAAGTTTCAAAATACCTTGTAAGAAGCTGTGACGATGTGTTGCTCGTTGATGTAGTTCATACAAACTCAGTGCCACGATAATCACAGACATCATTGTCCCTAATACAACGCTGACCGTAATTTTGCTGGCAAAAAGATAAGGCAACCCAAAGCCGAGTAATGCCATTACGGCTAATGAAATGAGTACAGGCTTACGGATAGCAGAAACCTGATCTCGACGCCATTTTACAAGCGGTCCGATCCCCAATAAAAATGCAAAAGGCACCATTAAGATCATAAACATTTGATCGAAGAAAGGCGCACCGATAGAAATTGTTCCTAAACCAATTTGCTTATGAATTAACGGCAAAATCGTGCCTAAAAAGACCACCGACAAAAACGCCATTAACAGCACATTATTGAGTAGTAACATTGACTCTCGTGAGTAACGCTCTGAATTATCTAAGCTCTTAATTTTACTGCCTTGATAAGCGTAAAGTAGTAGCGAACCGCCAATCACAACCACGAGATAAGCCAAAATATATAAGCCCCGAGTTGGATCAGAAGCAAAAGCGTGAACCGACACTAAAATCCCTGAACGCACTAAGAATGTGCCGAGTAAACAGAGTGAAAAGGCAAGAATAGCCAACAATACCGTCCACGCTTTGAAAGTACTACGTTTTTCCGTAACGGCTAAAGAGTGAATTAATGCAGTACCGGCAATCCACGGCATTAGCGACGCATTTTCCACAGGATCCCAGAACCACCAACCGCCCCAGCCAAGCTCGTAGTATGCCCACCAAGAGCCGAGTACAATGCCTAATGTTAAAAATACCCACGCCGCCATAGTCCAAGGACGTGACCATCTCGCCCAAGCGGTATCAAGACGACCCGTCATCAAAGAAGCAATAGCAAAAGCAAAGGCAACAGAAAAGCCCACATAGCCCATATACAGTAATGGCGGGTGGAAAATTAAGCCAACATCTTGCAACATCGGATTAAGCTCCCGACCATCAACAGGAAAATCAGGGAAAGTTCGGTTAAACGGGTTAGACGTAAACAGAATAAAGACTAAAAAGCCAATACTGACCAAGCCCATTACGCCCAATACACGAGCTACAGCTTCTTCAGGCATTTGTCTGCTGAATGTCGCAACAGCAACGCTCCAAAGGGAAAGTAGCCAAATCCAGAGTAACAAAGATCCTTCGTGAGAACCCCAAACAGCAGAAAGGCGATACTCTAGCGGTAAAGTACTGTTTGAGTTATTCACCACATACTGCACGGTAAAATCATTGACGGCAAACAGATAAAAAAGCGAGCCAAACGAAATAGACAAGGCTAAAAAAACCGCCCAGGTCATCGGGCGAGCTAACGCAATCAGACTTGCATTTTGCTTATGAGCACCAACAAGCGGTAAGATCGCCAATAAAATTGCCAATGCGAGAGCAAGAGCAAGGGTATAGTTACCTAATTCAGCAATCATTTATTTTCTCCAGACGGCTGAGAGATCTGCGTTGCATCACGTTCTGATTTTCCTTTCAGATCGGCTTCTGAAATCCCCATCGGCTGATGTTGCTTTTTCATCTGATCGCCTAACTCAGGTGGCATATAGTTTTCATCGTGTTTGGCTAACACTTCTGTCGCTTTCAGTTTGGTTGGCTCAACTAAAGTACCTTGTGCCACAATCCCTTGCCCTTCACGGAATAAGTCAGGCAAAATCCCTTCATATTCCACCTGAATTGCAGGCCCAATATCATTGAGATCAAAGGTCACTTTAAGGGTTTTCTCATCACGTTTCACTGAACCATCAACCACCATACCCCCAACTCGAATACGCTGTCCAACTTCAGGCTTGGTTTTCGGGTCATCATTTTTACCATAGATAATCTCTGATGGCGTATAGAATAAGTCAATGTTTTGGCTTAACGCATATAGGGTTAAACCAACAGCAACGGCAAGCCCACTTAACACTGCCATCACCACTTTCAATCTAGATTTGCGTCTTGGGTTCATAAAAACCTCGTTGTAATCACTCAAAAATCAAATAGAAAAATTAAAGTGCTATCCTAGCAAAAAAACCGACAAGAATCGTCAATTATTCTTATGTCTTTTGATTTAAATAGAGTTTTTATAAAAAGAAAGCGGAGCTACGTTTTTACAAGCGGTCAGATTGTTGAAAAATTTTGCAATTTGCAGAAGTTTATTGAGATCGGACTGTTTGTCTTAGTCCAATCTCCTTTTCTCCAATATCTTTCAACTTTTTGAAAATACGATGTGAAATGCGTCACAATTGATAAATGTTAATTTAACATTTATTGAGGGTCATAGAGATGGGTGATAAATTTAATCATAGATTTATTTATGGAGTGTGATCTATGAGATCTGAAAAAAGTATGCAGACCAACTATCTTTCTAATCGTAACTATTGGATTTTTAGTAGTTATTTCTTTGTTTACTTTTTTATTATGGCGACGTGCTATCCATTTTTAGGTATTTGGTTGGGAGATATTAATGGACTTAGTGGCGAAGAACGAGGTACTGTTTTTGCTATGATGTCATTTTTTGCTTTAATCTTTCAACCAATTTTTGGATATGTTTCCGATAGGTTGGGGGTAAAAAAACATTTGCTTTGGTTGTTAGCAGTTACCCTTGTTTTTTATGCCCCATTTTTTATTTATGTTTTTTCTCCTTTATTAAAAGTGAATGTTTGGTTAGGGGCAGTAGTCGGGGGAATTTATATTGGCTTTGCTTTCCAAGCTGGAGCACCAGCATCTGAAGCATATATTGAAAGAATTAGTCGCTATAGCCAGTTTGAATATGGTAGAGCAAGAATGTTTGGGATGTTTGGATGGGCTATTTGCGCCTCTATTGCGGGGATCTTGTATGGCATTAATCCTGAATGGGTATTTTGGCTTGGCTCTATCGCATCATTAATTTTGTTATTGTTGGTTTTTGTCGCAAAACCTGAAACACATTCATCATTAACAGTTGCTGACAGTGTTATGCCCCATAAAAAATCCGTGACATTAAAGCAAGCCTTATCTTTATTTAAATTACCTCATTTTTGGGCATTATTGATTTATGTCATTGGTGTAGCCTGTGTTTATGATATTTTTGATCAACAATTTGGAAATTTCTTCAATACATTTTTCCCTTCTAACGAAGATGGTATAAAAATGTTTGGCTATGTTACTACAGGAGGGGAGTTACTAAATGCATTGATTATGTTTTTTGTTCCCCTACTAATTAATAGAATTGGCGCTAAAAATGCATTACTAATTGCAGGAATGATCATGAGTGTACGTATTATAGGCTCATCCTATGCAACAGAGGCTTGGCACGTCATTTTGCTTAAAACATTACATATGTTTGAGGTGCCATTTTATCTTGTTGGAGTATTTAAATACATTGCAAGTGTTTTTGAATTACATTTTTCTGCAACAATTTATTTAGTTTCATGCCATTTTGCTAAACAAATTGGGAATATGTTTATTTCACCAATTGTTGGAAACTTATATGATATTTATGGTTATCAATCAACCTACTTTATTTTAGGTTGTATTGCGTGTAGTTTCACAATGTTATCTATATTTACGCTATCAAATAGAGCTAATGTATAATTCATGGAGAATTTTTATGCAACTTCAACCGTTATACCAAAACCCAACCCAACTTCACATTAACACCACACCCCATCACGCCTATTTCATTCCCTTTGCGACACAAGATAAGGTCGTCCCCCTTGAGCGTGAACAATCTAGCCTATTTACCCTACTCAATGGTGAATGGCAATTTAACTATTTTACGAGCGTGATGGATTTGCCTGAAGATTTTCTTTCTCAGCCTTTTGAGCATCGCATTCCTGTGCCATCAAACTGGCAGACACAAGGCTTCGATCAACATCAATATACGAATATCAACTACCCATTCCCTTTCGATCCGCCTTATGTGCCACACGACAATCCTTGCGGTGTATATCAACGGACATTCCACTACGAGCCTAAATCGACAAAACGCTATTTACTAAATTTTGAAGGGGTGGACGCTTGCCTTTATCTCTATCTCAATCAACAATTTGTAGGCTATGGGCAGGTTAGCCATTGCACAAACGAATTTGATGTCACCGACTTTTTAATCTCTGGGGAAAATCAGCTCAATGTCGTGGTGCTTAAATGGTGTGATGGTAGCTATTTGGAAGATCAGGACAAATTCCGTATGTCAGGGATTTTCCGAGATGTTTATCTGCTGGAACGTGAACACAATTATCTACAAGATTTCTTTATCAAAACCAGCCTGTCTGAAGCATTAGATCAAGCGGATTTATCGGTCGAATGTACCTTTGTGCAATCGCCACAACAGCTCACTTTCCAACTGTTTGATCCACAACATCGCCTAATCGCCGAACAGACAAGCGATCACTTCAAGGTTAAAATTGACAAACTACAACTTTGGAATGCCGAACAGCCACAACTTTACACCTTACGCCTTGCCTATGGAAACGAAGTGATTGAACAAGCGGTCGGTTTTCGTCGGATCGAAGTCAAAGACGGTGTACTCTTGCTCAACAACCACCCGATCAAATTCCGTGGGGTAAACCGCCACGACAGCGATCCCCTAACGGGTTATGTTATCAGCCGTGAACAAGCAGAACAGGATTTTAGGCTGATGAAACAACATAACATCAACGCTATTCGTACCGCCCACTACCCGAATGCTCCTTGGTTTAGCGAATTATGCGACCGCTACGGCTTCTACCTGATTAGCGAAAGTGACATCGAAAGCCACGGTGCCAGTATGCAATACGTTCCAACGCCGGAACACAGCATTTTACTGAATGTAGCAAAACAAGATGATAACCAACGTATTCAGCAACAAACGATAGACAATTTCTGCTATTTCGCCCGACACCCAGACTACCAACAAGCGATCTTAGACCGCACCTACGCTAATGTAGAACGAGATAAAAATCGCCCATCGGTACTGATCTGGTCGCTGGGTAATGAAGCAGGTTACGGGGAAAATTTTGAAGCCAGTGCAAAATGGATCAAACAGCGAGATCCAAGCCGTCTGGTTCATTATGAAAGTGCCATTTATCAACATTCTGAACATCGCAACGATCTTACCCCGTTAGATTTTCATAGCGAAATGTACGCCAGCACAGAAGATATGGATCGCTATTTTGAACAGCCACAAACCAAGCCATTCCTACTCTGCGAATACTCGCACGCAATGGGGAACTCTAACGGTGATTTAGAAGATTATTTCCAAACCTTTGAAAAATATGCAGGGGCTTGCGGTGGTTTTATCTGGGAATGGTGCGACCACGCTCCATATCTTCCAGATGACTCAGGACGTTTCGGCTATGGCGGTGATTTTGGCGAATATCCACACGATAGCAATTTCTGTATGGACGGCTTAGTATCGCCAACTCGTCAGCCCCACAGTAATCTACTCGAACTAAAAAACGTTAATCGCCCTGTTCGTGCCAGCCTTGAGCAAGGAAAGATCTATATCAAGAACTACTTGGACTTTACCGATCTCGCCGCTCATCTCACCATTTCCTACCGCCTAAGTGAAAATGGCAAAACGATCAATACAGGGGAAATATCGGTAAATTGTCCGCCAAGACAGACCGCTTGCTTACCTATCGAATTACCGCAAGATAACGGCAAATTATGGCTACTTGAACTCAATTACCGTCAAAATCACGCCACAACCTTTGTTGAACAAGGGCATATACTGGGATTTGATCAGATCAAATTGTTTAACAACGCCTTTCAACCAGACCACCTTTTGCAAACCAAAGCGACAAAGTCACCGCTTGCAATTGAACAGACGACACGACATATCATCGTCAAAAATGGCACGGTTGAATACCGTTTTGATCGCACTAAAGGGATCTTATCTAACCTTATCTATCAAGGTAAAAACATCCTTGCTCAACCTCTTGATTTTAATGTGTGGCGAGCACCGACAGACAACGACCGTCTAATCCGAACATTTTGGGAAAGTGCAGGTTACGACAAGGCTTACAGCCGAGCTTATCAGATACAAGTGGATAGGCAGGAAGAAAGAGTTATTGTCACCGCAGATTGTGCAGTGGTTGCCACAGCGAAAGAGCCGATTGTTCGCTTGCTGGTGCAATATCACCTAACAGCTGACGGCAACATTACCCTTCAGGTGCAAGGCAAACGCAAACCCCATTTGCCCTATTTACCCCGTTTCGGCTTACGTTTTTTCCTTGAAAAACACAATAGTCAGCTAGCGTATTTCGGCTATGGCGAGAGTGAAAGTTACATCGACAAACACCACGCAAGCCAACTAGGTCTGTACCAAACCACCGCCGAGCAAAATCACCAAGACTACGTCAAACCACAGGAAAACGGCAGTCACTACGGTTGCGAATATCTTCACACCCAAGATCTCGTGATTACCGCTCCACAGCCGTTCAGCTTCAATTTTTCCCCTTATACACAGGAAGAATTAACCCTGAAAAAACACCATTACGAGCTAGAAAAATCGTCTTATCACATTCTGTGTATCGATTATAAAATGAGCGGTATCGGCTCGAACTCTTGTGGTCCGAACTTAAAGGATAAATATCGGTTGAATGAAAGTGACTTTAATTGGGAGATTGAAATAAAGTTAAATTTATGTAGGAGATAGGAGACTATATGGCTTCTCTAAAGGATGTTGCAGAGATGGCGAATGTGTCCATGATGACCGTTTCTCGCGCTTTAAATAATCCTAAAAAAGTCGCTCCAGCCACTTATCAAAGAGTGATGAAAGCGGTGAATATATTACAATATGCTCCAGACCCAACAACGCGATCATCGCGTCGAGTTAAAGAAAAGACTGTTGTTGTTCTTTCTATAGGAACAGCAACAACTCCTTTATCCGTAGATATTTTGTTGGCCATAGAACAAACAGCTTATAAACATAAGTGGAATACCTTGGTTATTAATGTTTTGGAAGACAATCGCTCTCAATTTGAGCAAGCAGTAGAGAGAGTAATTCAATATCGGCCTACAGGCATTATCATTGCACGAAATGGATTAAAGAAAGTTAAGATCCCACAGAAATTGCGCGATTTTCCTATTGTATTGGCAAATTGTATTACTGATGATATTTCCGTGGCTAGTTATATTCCTGATGATTATCAGGGATTAAAAAATATTGCTGAGGTTATTGTAGAAAAGGGGTATAAAAAGCCATTGTTATTACATATTCCTAAAAACTATATTGCAACAACTAAGCGTAGAAATGGATTTGAATATATTTGGTTCCAGCAACAGGATGCACAACCCTTAACGCAATATTTTATGCAAGCGGATGAAGAAAATTATCTTGGTGGAGCAAAACCATTATTAGATATTTTATCGATAGATCCTCAATCATTTGATTACGATGTTATCGTATGTGGAAATGATCGTATTGCATTAGTGGTGTATCAAATTTTATTACGTCATGGATTTCGCATCCCTGAAGATGTCGCTGTTACGGGGTATGATAATATGATTGGTGTTGCTCATTTATTTCTACCTTCTTTGACAACAGTACAGTTACCTCATTATGAAATGGGAGAACAAGCATTATTGCACTTTATTAAAGGTAGACAAGAAACGAGAGAAGTCTTATTGCCTTGTGCATTAATTAGGAGAAATTCAGTATAATTGCTTAAAATAGTCAGTAATTAACTCGCAAGCGATTCGCACTTTTTCGGATTGAATCCGTTGGATTGTCACTAGATAGAGTGGTACGCTCGGCAGTTTCCATTCGGGAAAAATTTGGACTAACTCACCGCTTGCGAGAGCTTGTTTCACATCCGCATCGGGCTGAACTGAAATCCCCAGCCCTTTCATTGTTAAGCAACGGCTTGCATATAAACTGTTACAGTGAATACGATACTCAGGGGAAATCTCTTTTTCTTCCTGCTGATTCTTTAAGATAATTGAAGAATAGCGAGTGTTGGAAAAACCGATCCAATCCAATTTAGCCAACTCTTCAAGATTATTCGGCATTCCTTTCTCTTGTAAGTAATCTTTGTGAGCTACCATAATTAGCTCAAAGGTATAAAGATGGCGAGCAATCATGTTATCACTCAACACACCAGGACCAGCTCTCAGAGCAATATCAATTCGATTTTCCAATAAATCAATCACTTTATCTTCAAACAACAAATTCAAGTGGAAATCGGGGTGAGAATCCAACACCGATTTAAACGCATTGATTAGCAGACTATCCATTAACCCTGTTGCACAAGCAATGTTGAGTTGCCCAATAGGTTGAGATCGAAGCAATTCGACACTTTTCACCGCATTTTCTGCACTTTGTTGCATCTGTTTTGCATTTTGGTAAAAAATCTCCCCCGCTTCTGTCAGCGATAATTTTCGTGTGGTACGGTTTAAAAGTTTAATCTGCAAATGGGTTTCAAGCTTTTGAATAGATTGAGTAACCGCAGACGGCGTCATTGATAATTGTTCTGCCGTCGCTTGCATAGAACCCTGTTCCACTACGCAAACAAACACACTCATTGCTTTATAATCGTACATAGTCTAACCCTTTTGTTAAGTGATGCTTAATAGTGTATTAAGTAAATCAGCTATTATCAAATTATTATTGCTCTTTATAATGCCAGCCTTTCATTTCAACAAGACATCAAGGAAAGCAAAATGAATCAAACATTAGAAAAATTAAGCCCAGTGGCATTTTTATTAGCACGTGTTGTAGTCGGCTATATGTTCTTATTACACGGTACAGCAAAATTCTTTGAATTTCCGGTATCAATGACAGGTGGTAACGGCAGCGTAGAGATTTTCTCTCTTTACGGTTTTGCAGCTATTTTAGAAATCGTTGGCGGCATTTTAATCGCATTAGGTTTATTCACTCGCCCAACGGCATTTTTACTGTCAGGTCAAATGGCTTATGCGTATTTTGGCGTACACGCTACCGCAGAAACTTTATTCCAACCGATGTTAAATAAGGGCGAATTAGCCGCAATGTACTCACTCTTCTTCTTAGTATTAGTGTTTACAGGCGCAGGCAAATTATCGTTAGATCAGAAGTTATTCGGTAAAAACTAATCCACCTTTCTTCGACAAGCGGTGCGATTTTGCAAATTTTTTGCAGGATCTCACCGCTTGTTTTATTTTATATATTTCAATAACTCTTGAAATATTTTATTCATATAGATAAACTTTACTTCGATACATTCCAAGTCTATTTATGCAATGAACACAGAACAAGCCAGCCAATTATTTGAAAGTCTTTCCTCGCCAATTCGTCTTGCTATTTTCCAAACGCTTTCAGCTATGGGAACACAAGGGATGATTGCAGGTGATTTAGCCAAACAGCTTGGGCTTGCGCCAAATAATTTATCTTTCCATTTGAAAACATTAAGCCAAGCTCAGCTGGTCACAAGCCTGCAAGAAGGACGATTTGTTCGCTATCATGCGAATTTGCCGTTGATGTTGGAATTAACCCAATTTCTTACCGATAACTGTTGTAAAAACAGTCAGGAAAAATGTGCAACGATGTGTTGTTAAAAAAATTTGTATACATATTTCAATAACTCTTGAATTATATAAGGAGCAAAAATGAGCCAAATCATTATTTACCATAATCCAAAATGCGGTACTTCACGCAATACATTAGCATTAATTCGCCATATGGGATTTGAACCGCAAGTGATACATTATTTAGATAATCCGCCGAATGAGCAAAGATTGCGAGATTTATTGTCAGCAATGGCATTAACACCTCGCCAGCTGTTACGCACCAATGTGCCGGAATATCAAGCGTGTGGTTTGGACAACCCGCAAGTGAGTGATGATGAGATTATCCAAGCGATGTTGGCTAATCCGATTTTAATTAACCGCCCAATTGTCGTTACAGAAAAAGGTGTGCGTTTATGTCGTCCTTCGGAAGTCTTTTTACAAATTGCCCCTGCTGCTTTAGAAGTGGACTTTGTGAAAGAAGATGGCGAAGTCATTCATGCAGGAGCAAAGTAATGGGATTTTTTGAACGCTTTTTAACCGTATGGGTTGCGTTAGCGATCTTAGTTGGTGTCGGGTTAGGCGTATGGCAACCTGAATTGTTCGCTTGGGTTGCCAAATTGGAAATCGCACACATCAATTTACCTGTTGCTGTACTAATTTGGCTGATGATTTATCCGATGATGATCCAAATCGACTGGTCGGCGATTAAAGATGTCGGCAAAAAACCGAAAGGTTTGGCTTTAACCTTATTTATTAACTGGCTGGTCAAGCCTTTTACGATGGCGTTGGTCGGTTGGCTCTTTTTCCGTGTCTTCTTTGCGGAGTGGGTCGATGCACAATCAGCGACAGAATACATCGCAGGAATGATTTTACTTGGCGTTGCGCCTTGTACGGCAATGGTGTTTGTTTGGTCGCAGTTAGTGCGTGGTGATGCTAATTACACCTTAGTACAGGTGTCAATCAATGACATCATTATGATTTTTGCGTTTGCGCCGATTGCAGGACTCTTACTAGGGATTAGTGATATTCAAATTCCGTGGCAAACCTTGCTTTACAGCACGATTTTATATGTATTGTTGCCACTTCTTGCAGGTTGGATAACCCGAAATGCATTGGGGCAATCCGCTGAAAAAATCCAGCGATTAAGCCAAAAATTAAAGCCTTTTTCCATTTTAGGATTATTGCTCACCGTCGTGCTGTTATTCGCATTCCAAGCACAAACCATTTTGGCACAGCCGTTAGTGATTTTACTGATCGCCATACCTCTCTTGGTTCAAACCTACGGCATTTTTTTCTTGGCACATTTTTTGGCAAAATGGCTAAAACTGCCACATCAAGTTGCTGCCCCTGCCTGTTTAATCGGCACTAGCAACTTTTTTGAATTAGCTGTTGCTGTTGCCATTTCGCTATTCGGTTTGCATTCAGGTGCGGCATTAGCCACCGTTGTCGGTGTGCTGGTTGAAGTGCCTGTAATGCTTTCACTTGTTGCATTGTTAAACCGTTGGAATAAATAATGACAAGCGGTGCGATTTTGCAAATTTTTTGCAGGATCTCACCGCTTGTCTCATTTTTATAGTATCCTTTCGCCTGTTTTTTTATTCGCAAAGAGGCAATCTTTTGAGCAAACGTCGCTTAACTCAGAATCAACAACGTCGGATTCAAACTAACCATCACAAAAAGATCAACAAAGCTGAATTTGAATGGCAAGATGAAATGTTGGGGGAAGTCCAGCAAGGTCTTGTGGTTACTCGCCACGCTAAACACGCCGATGTAGAAACCGCAAGCGGTGAGATTTTCCGTTGTAATTTACGACGAACATTAAAAAATGTGGTGGTGGGCGATGTGGTGTCGTGGCGTTTGGGAAGTGAGCAATTGCAAGGGATTAGCGGTGTGATTGAAGCTGTTCACCCTCGCCAAAATGAGCTAACTCGTCCTGACTATTACGACGGTATTAAAGTGATGGCATCAAATATCGATCAAATTATCATTGTATCCGCCGTATTGCCTCAGCTCTCGCTGAACATTATCGACCGCTATTTAGTAATTTGTGAGAATGCCAACATTCCTGCCTTAATTGTGTTGAATAAAATTGATTTATTGAGTGAACAAGAGCGAAAAGAAGTGCAACAACAGCTTGAGATCTATAAAAAGATCGGCTACCAGACACTCTGTTTATCCGCAGACACAGGCGAGAATATGCAGGCGTTGAATGCTTATTTAGCGAAAGGTACATCTATTTTCGTCGGACAGTCAGGTGTTGGAAAATCAAGTCTAATCAATCAATTATTGCCTGATGTAAATGCCCAAACAGGGGCAGTCAGCGATATTTCAGGCTTAGGGCAACATACCACAACGGCTTCACGTTTATACCACTTATCTCAAGGTGGAAATTTGATCGACTCGCCGGGGATTCGCGAATTTGGCTTATGGCATTTAGAAGCCGAGCAGATTACACAAGGTTATCGGGAATTTGCTTCGGTATTAGGCACTTGCAAATTCCGTGATTGTAAACATAAAGATGACCCAGGTTGTGCATTAAAAGAAGCTGTAGAGCAGGGGAAAATCGATCCGATACGTTTTGATAACTATCACAGGCTCTTAGAAAGTCGCCAAGAAAGCAAAAGTCAGCGGTATTTTAGAAAAGAATAATAAAATCAACGGGTTGCTAGATAAAAATAGCAACCCGTTCTCATTTGCAATACTTATTGATTCTCATCTTTATCCGCTTGTTGATTATCATCTAGTGGGGTTGTTGAGAATCATTTTTATTTATTGACAGGTTAAATTTTATCTATAAAATGCTGCCTGAAAACCCATAATTTATATAAGGAGACTAACGATGAAAAAATTAGCAGCACTACTTAGTATGCTTTTTTTGGTAAGTAATCCACTTGCTGCCCAGCAGTTTAAAGTGGTCACCACATTCACTGTGATTCAAGACATTGCTCAAAATGTCGCAGGGGATAAGGCGGTGGTCGAGTCGATCACCAAACCAGGTGCGGAAATCCACGATTATCAACCAACGCCACAGGATATTGTGAAAGCACAATCTGCGGATTTGGTGTTGTGGAACGGTATGAACCTTGAAAGCTGGTTTGAGCGTTTCTTTTCTCAAGTGAAAGACAAGCCTGCGGTTGTGGTAACGGAAGGCATTGAGCCGATTTCCATCTATGAAGGGCCTTACAAAGATAAACCAAACCCACACGCTTGGATGTCCACAAAAAATGCGTTGATTTATATTGAAAATATTCGTCAAGCCTTGGTGAAATACGATCCAGCAAATGCAGAAGCCTATAATGCGAATGCAAAAGCCTATGCGGATAAAATCATTGCCTTAGATCAGCCGTTGCGTGAGCGTTTGGCAAAAGTGCCTGAAGCACAACGTTGGTTAGTGACAAGCGAAGGGGCGTTTAGCTATCTTGCTAGAGATTATGGCTTCAAAGAGTTATACCTTTGGGCGATTAACCAAGATGAACAAGGCACGCCAAAACAGATCCGCAAAGTGATCGACCAAGTGCGTAAACATCAAATTCCGGTGGTATTTAGTGAAAGTACCATTTCAGATAAGCCTGCTAAACAAGTGGCAAAAGAGAGTAAAGCACGTTATGGCGGTGTGTTGTATGTGGACTCTCTCTCAACAAAAGATGGCAAAGTACCAACCTATATTGATTTACTCAATGTTACTGTGAGTACTATTGTTGCTGGATTTGAAGGCAAATAGGCTGAATTTACAATCCAAGTGCAACAAAAAAAGAAGTACTCATCAACTAGAATATAATTTTGTTTCCACACAAAAACCATTTCCAAATGATGAGTACTTCCTACCGACATCTTACAATAAACGAGCGAGAAAAGATAATGATTTTACTCGCACAGGGCAAAAAACAAGCAGAAATTGCCAAAGCACTGGGACGTAGCTCCAGCACCATTTCTCGCGAGCTGAAACGACACGCTCTAGAA
This sequence comes from Actinobacillus indolicus, assembly GCF_004519515.1. Classification (NCBI taxonomy): domain Bacteria; kingdom Pseudomonadati; phylum Pseudomonadota; class Gammaproteobacteria; order Pasteurellales; family Pasteurellaceae; genus Actinobacillus; species Actinobacillus indolicus. The sequence continues at coordinate 1,597,787 of NZ_CP038145.1, forward strand.
AGCTACAGTGCAACGAACGCACAAAACAGCTATTTGAAGCATCGTCAAAACAGCAAAGCACAGCGCAAATTAGAGCAGCCTGAATATTTCAATTTGGTGCAAGAAAAGTTTCTGACAGAAAACTGGTCGCCCGAACAAATCAGCGCACGATTAAAATTGGAAAAATCTGAATTATCCATTAGTTATTCAACCATTTATCGTGGTATTTATTCAGGGTTGTTTGATATAGGCGAACGCAAAGCCAGTCGCAAACTGCGCCACAAAGGCAAAACACGGCATACAAAAAATCATCATGAAAAACGTGGCAAAATTCAGATATCCAACCATTTGAACGACCGTCCCATTTCGGCGCAAAATCGCAGTCGCTTTGGGCATTGGGAAGCCGATACCGTACTGGGTAAAGCGGGTGGAGCTTGTTTGCTGACGCTGACGGAACGCAAAAGTCGTTTTGAGTTGGTGAAGAAAATTCCTGCCAAAAAAGCCGAAGCAGTCCAAAAAGCCATGATTGAATTGCTGGATTCACATATATTGCGGTCAATTACGCCAGACCGTGGTAAAGAATTTGCCCAACATCGTTTGGTAACAGAAGCACTGGGTGTAGAATTTTACTTCCCCGAGCCGCATCAACCGTGGACACGGGGAACGAATGAAAATACAAATGGGTTACTTCGTGAATACTTTCCGAAGCACCAAGACATCAATCAGTGGAGCGAAGTTGATATTCAACAGGTGGTCAATAAACTGAATTTACGACCACGTAAATGTTTAGGTTGGAAAACACCTTATGAAGTTTACTTCAAAAAAACGTTGCACTTGGTTTGACAATTCAAGAGATAAAAATTAATATGATTAAACGGTAGGGGCGGACACATTGGTTCGCCCTACATTTACAAAATAGGATTACCTAACAAATATGAACATTCCCCTGAGTTCTCTTTCTGTTTCCGATGTCACCGTTCGTTATAGCAACGGACACACGGCAATTCACGATGTTACTTTTCGCCTTGACGGTGGCACAATCTGTGCATTACTTGGGGTGAACGGCAGTGGCAAATCAACCTTATTTAAAAGCATTATGGGTTTAGTTCAGCCAAAAGGAAAGATTGAGCTATGCGGACTGCCTGTCAATCAAGCCTTAAAACGCAATCTTGTTGCTTATGTGCCACAAAGTGAAGAAGTGGACTGGCAATTTCCTGTCTCGGTTTATGATGTGGTAATGATGGGGCGTTATGGCTATATGAATTTTCTGCGTATCCCTTCTGCTGTGGATAAGCAAAAAGTCGCCGAAGCAATGGAGCGGGTCAATATCGTTCACCTTGCGGATCGTCAAATCGGCGAACTTTCAGGGGGGCAGAAAAAACGGGTATTTTTGGCTCGTTCGCTTGCTCAAGAGAGCAAAATTATCTTACTTGACGAACCTTTCACTGGCGTGGACGTAAATACCGAAAATGCGATCATCGATTTACTCAAACAGCTTCGGGATAGCAGTCACTTAATCCTTGTTTCTACCCACAATTTAGCCGCTGTACCAAGTTTTTGCGATCAAGCGGTAATGATTAATCGCACAGTGTTAGCAACAGGAACTATCGAAACGACATTCACCCCTGAAAATCTTGAACGAGTATTTGGCGGTGTCTTACGTTATCAGCAGTTATTCGGAGAACATAAGGAATAATCAATGCTTGAGTTACTGCTAGAACCTTTTTCCTACGATTATATGTTTAAAGCGATTGTAGTAAGCGGTGCAATCGGGGCGGTCTGTGCTTTTTTGTCTGCCTATTTAATGCTCAAAGGCTGGTCGCTGATTGGTGATGCCTTATCGCACGCCGTCGTCCCTGGTGTTGCATTGGCTTATGCCTTGTCCTTGCCTTATGCTGTCGGGGCTTTCTTTTCGGGATTTCTTGCCACTATTGCTATCTTAGCGGTTAAATCCGTTACAAAATTGCGAGAAGATGCGGTAATTGGCTTTATTTTTACCACCTTTTTTGCCTTAGGTTTATTAATTATTTCCATCAATCCAACGTCCGTTAATGTGCAATCCATCATTCTCGGCAATATCTTAGGCATTGCCGATGAAGATATGTTACAAGTGGTGATTATTTTATCGGTGTCACTCTTTTTTCTAGTGATTTACTGGAAAGATTTATTACTCGTCTTTTTTGATGAAATTCAAGCTAAAGCCGTAGGCATCTCGCCGATGCGACTTAAAGTGCTGTTTTTCAGCTTACTCAGTGCCTGTATCGTTGCCGCACTACAAAGTGTCGGTGCAATTTTAGTGATCGCAATGGTTGTCACCCCAGGGGCAACGGCTTATTTATTAACGGATAAATTCGGCAAATTATTGATTATCGCAATTTCACTTGGCGGTTTTAGTGGATTTTTTGGTGCTTATTTAAGCTATTTTGTTGATGGTGCGACGGGCGGATTTATTGTCACACTACAAACTCTACTGTTTTTATTGGCGTTTTTCTTCGCCCCTAAATATGGTTTACTCTCACGCAAATTTGCAAAAAATTCAGCTAAACCGACCGCTTGTCAAGGGAGCGAATAATGGACGCACTCTATCAATGGTTTGCTGAACCGCTCGCTTTCCCTTTTATACAACAAGCCTTAGTTATCGGTGTTGTGGTCGCCTTGATCTGTGCCGTATTGTCCTGCTATTTAGTGCTAAAAGGTTGGTCGCTAATGGGCGATGCGATCTCACACGCCGTATTACCAGGGATTGTGATTGCTTATTTACTTGCTATTCCGTTAGCCATCGGGGCTTTTGTTTCGGGCATTTTCTGTGCCGTTGCCGTTGGCTATCTCAAAGAAAATAGCCGTATAAAAGAAGATACGGTAATGGGGATTGTCTTTTCGGGAATGTTTGCATTAGGTTTGGTGATGTTTGCCAAAGTCGAAACAGATCAACATCTAATGCACATCTTATTTGGCGATCTGCTTGGGATTACCGACAATGAATTTTACCAAACCCTAGCTATCTCTCTTGTGGTGTTATTAGTTATCTTAGTAAAACGCCGAGATTTTCTACTTTACTGCTTTGATGCTAGCCACGCTCGCACCGTTGGCTTTAATATCAAAGTGTTACATTACAGCTTACTGGTTTTATTGGCATTAGTGATCATTAGTGCAATGCAAGTGGTCGGCGTGATTTTAGTGGTCGCAATGTTGATTACCCCGGGGATCACAGGCTACATACTTGCCAAACGCTTTGACCGAATGCTGCTGATCGCCATCTTTACTGCGGTAAACAGTGCTTTCTGGGGCGTGTTTTTAAGTTTCCATTTTGATGTCGCCACAGGACCTTGCATTGTGTTGTTGCAAGCGGTAGGGTTTTTGATAGCGTTGGTGATTACCAAGTTAAAAGGGCTGAAAGGCTAATGTAAGCGGTAAGATTTAGTGAATATTTTGCAAAAAAATAGCCAAATCTTACCGCTTGTCAATTACTTCATTGCTTCCAATCTTTGAATTAACACCTCTTCGGGCACAGCCTGAATTTTCCGCATAAAGTAGAAAAATAGTCCTGCGGCTAAACTTAAGCAGACACAGAATGTCAGCCAAAATCCTGTTGCCGCCATCGGCTGAACGATCCAATCGGTGTGAGCCAAAATAGTGCCTAGTGGCATTCCGATTAACCAGTAGCAAATTAAGGTTGTTAGCAAAATAGGCTTGGTATTTTTATAACCACGCAAAATGCCATTGCATACCGCTTGGATTGAGTCGGGAATTTGATAGATCGCTGCAAAAATCAATAAACTAGATGCAATAGCAATAGACGTTGGATCACTGGTAAAGGCATGAGGGATCAGATCTTTGAGCAGTAAAATCACCATTGCTAACCCCATTGCGACCATTGCCCCCGTAAAAATAGCGTGATAAGTCAGATATTTTGCTTCTGCAACTCGCTTTTCCCCTAAGGTTTGCCCAACTAAAATGGTTGTGGCAATGCTAAACGAAAGTGGGATCATAAAAAACAGCGAGCTGGTTTGTAAGGCAACCTGATGGCTTGCCACCACTTGCGAGCCAAGCGGTGAGATAATCAAGGAAGATGCCGCAAACAGCATTACTTCAGTAAACAGAGCAAAGCCTATCGGTGTGCCGAGTTTAAACAGTTTGCTTAATGTCGCTTTACAGGGTTTCTCGATCCATTTTTCAAACAGACGAATATCCTTTTGAGCTGGGTTGGTATAACAATAATGTAAAATCAGCCCAAACATTACCCAGTTTACGATTGCCGTTGCCACACCACAGCCAACCGCCCCTAATTCGGGCATACCAAATTTGCCGAAGATAAAAATATAGTTGAGTGGAATGTTTAAAATTAAGCCAAAAAAGGTGATATACATCGCTGGCTTAGGGTTGGACAGCCCATCGTTAAAACAGCGTAAGTTCACCGCAAGCAAAGCTGGAATAATCCCGACACTTAAAGCGGTGAGATAATCTTGTGCTTTTCCTGAAAAGGCTTTTGGGGTATCCATTAGATCTAAAATCAAATGGGCATTGAGATAGATAAAGATCAACGGCACGCTTAGCATTAACACAATCCAAACGCCTTGACGGATTTGATGTGCAATCAGCGAACGTTGGCTCGAACCGTTCAGATAAGAAACCGTTGGGGTAATCGCATTTAATATCCCCAGCACAAATAAAAACAAGGGAAAGTAGATCGAATTACTGACCGCAATCGCTGAGACATCATCGTCACTGACTAACCCTGCCATAATAATATCTGCCAGCCCCATTCCTGACGCAGCCAACTGAGAGATAAAAATCGGGATCGAAAGTTTGAATAATTTTTGTGTATTTTCAGGATATTTCTGCCATTGAAAGTTCATGCTATCTGCCTTTTAAAATTCAGGTTTCGCTTCAAATGTCATCACTTTTTGCGTAATCGGGTGCGTAATGGTTAATGCTTCTGCGTGTAAACAGAGCCTTGGAGATAGGCTTTTTGCTAACGGATTCGCATAAAATTTATCCCCCACAATTGGGTGACCTAAGGCTAAACAGTGTACGCGTAATTGGTGCGAACGCCCAGTATAAGGGGTTAATTTCACCCTTGTGGTGTTATTAGGATAATGTGCAAGCACTTCGTAAAAAGTGACCGCTTGTTTACCCCGTTCGTAGCAAATTTTTTGGCGTGGACGATTTTCCCAGTCGCAAATTAACGGAAAATTCATTGTCCCCGTATCGCCAACTTTTTCGCCTAATTTGCCCCAAACTAACGCTTGATAGTGCTTTTTCGGCTCACGTTCACGAAATTGACGTTTGAGTTCTTTTTCCGCCTGTTTGCTTAATGCAAACAACAAAATACCGCTTGTCGCCATATCTAAACGGTGAGCCGGCTCAGTAAAACCGTATTTCTGTTGCACACGCACCATCGCACTGTCTTGATATTCAGGGCGATTTCCAGGTACTGAAAGTAAGCCACTTGGTTTATTAATCACTAAAATATGATTATCACGATAAACTTCGTCAAGCCAAGGCTCAACAGGGGGATTGTATTCGATTAATGCCATTGTATTTTTGATATTCAGTAAAAACAGTCATGATCTTATCAAAGATAAAATGATTTCCCAAACGAATCACAGAAATCGCTTGTTTTTTATAAAAAATAGAGTATCTTTTGCACGTTCATTTTGAACATTACAATTTATTTACATTTCTTTTGGAGAACACCATGAAACCGCTTTTTGCAAGTTTTGCAACTGCTTTCACCGCTCTCAGCGTGCTGTTTAGCTCAGTTGCTATCGCATCACCTTCCGATAAAACCTTTAAAATCAGTGCTATTCCTGACTATAACGCTGCCGAAATGACCCGTTCATTCGACAGTTTTGCTGAGTATTTAGGCAAAGAAACAGGGTTAAAGGTGCAATATGTGCCTGTCACCGATTATGCTGCCGTAGTCACCGCATTCCGTCGTGGTGAAATTGATTTAGTCTGGTTCGGTGGTTTAACGGGGGTACAAGCTCGTGCCAAAGTGCAAGGTGCTGAAGCTATCGCACAACGTCCGCAAGATGAGAAATTTAAGTCCGTCTTTATCAAGCAAAAAGGCTTAGATAATGTGAAAGAGATTAAAGATGTTAAAGGTCACACCCTTGCTTTTGGTAGCGAAAGTTCGACATCAGGTCATTTAATGCCTCGCTTTTTCTTAACGGAAGCTGGAATTAACCCTGAAAAAGACTTAGACGCTCAACCGACTTACAGTGGTTCGCACGATAAAACCTACGGCTTAGTAGAAGCAGGTTCAGTGCAAATCGGTGCAGTGAATAAGCAGTACTGGGATAAAATGGTGAAAGAAGGCAAAGTTAATCACGATAAAGTCGAGCTTTTCTACACCACACCGGATTACTATGATTACAACTGGACTATTAATCTTGTTGATAAAAAATTTGGTGACGGTACCAAAGAGAAAGTCAAAGCTGCATTATTAAAAGCCGATGCGTCAAGCTCGCAGGTGATGAATTTACTCTCTGCCGAGAAGTTTACCCCAACGCAAAACAGCAACTATCAAGATATTGAGAAAGTGGCGAAAGAGCTGAAGTTGATTAAGTAAGGCAGTTTGATTGTAGGGGTATGACTTATCATATCCCTACAATTTGGTGGTTACTTTATCATTAATGAGCCGATGTCTTAGAAAGTAAATTGATAATAAGCACACCACCTAAAATCATTGTCATACCCAGTAAGCCGAAGAAATCAGGGCGTTGTCCAAAAAAGATAAAGGCAATTAATGCAGTTAATACAATACCTGCACCTGACCAAACGGCATAGACTAATCCAACAGGCAGAGTTCTAAACACAATAGACACTAAATAAAAAGCAATTCCAAAAGCGACAATAGCACAAAACGTAGGAAGTGGCTTTGTAAAACCGTCGCTATATTTTAATGCTGTGGTTCCACAAACTTCAGCAAAAATAGAAATACATAATAAAATCCAAGCGTTCATTCGAGATCCTTAAAATAAGGTGAAAGAATATATTATAGAAAGTAATAATAAATTTAGTAGTCTTGTTTTTTAACTTTTTCTGTGAGCACTATATGAGATGAGTAAATGATGCAATCTCTCTTATCATTCCACCACACCACCAAACATTTCGGCAAGCAAGCCGTTTTAGACGACATCTGTTTAACCATTCGCTCAGGTGAAATCGTGGCGTTAGTCGGGCCGAGTGGATCGGGAAAATCGACATTAATGAATAGCATTATGCGTGCCGTGCCTTTAACAAGCGGTGAGATTTGGCTGGAAAATCGCAACATTCAAGATTATCAAGATAACAAGCAGTTTGCCCAACAAGTCGGTATGCTTCATCAACAGTATGATTTAGTCAAACAACTGGAAGTTATCCACAATGTCTTAGCTGGCAGGCTGAACCAGTGGGGCTTTTGGCAATCTTTGTTCTCTTTAGTTAAACCGCAAGAAAGACACCTTGCCGAGCAAGCACTTGCTGCCGTTGGGCTATTGGATAAAATCGATCAGCCAACTGCCGAACTGTCGGGTGGTGAGCAGCAGCGTGTTGCGATAGCTCGTCTGTTAGTGCAAAACCCTAAATTGATTTTAGCTGATGAACCAGTGTCCGCACTCGATCCTGTTAATGCACAAAATGTCTTGGCATTATTGACAGGGCTGGTGAGAGAGCAGGGGAAAACATTGATTGCCAGTATGCATTCGGTGGAATATGCCAAAGCCTATTTTGATCGTATGATCGGCATTAAACAGGGAAAAATTGTGTTTGATTTGCAAACAGAGCAAGTCACTCAAGAGCAACTCAATGTCTTATACGGATTGGTAAGAAATGAAACATAACCGACCGCTTGGACTAAATGAACGGCGAAATTTGCTGACGGGCATGTTGTTGCTTGCATTTTTGTTGAGCCTATTTGCTGTCGATAACGACAAAGGGTTGATGCATTCTGGTGGTTGGGCAACGCTTACTCGACTATTTTCCAGCTTATTGTCCCCTGACTTTTCTACTGATTTACTGAAACTCGCCTTGCAATCCACTTGGCTCACTTTTGCTTATGCCTTGATTACACTCTCTTTGTCTATGTTTGGTGGATTTTGCTTAAGCATTTTTGCTTCTGGTGTGCTGTTTCGTTCACTCATTTTGCAGGGGGCAGCTCGAGCGATATTGGGCTTTCTACGTGCTATTCACGAATTGATTTGGGCATGGTTCTTTGTGGCTGCTGTCGGGTTAAATCCGATAGGTGCAGTGTTTGCCCTTGCTATTCCTTATTCTGGCTACTTAGGCAAAATCTATGCAGATACATTACAAGCGGTGCCATCTAAGCCGATTTTTGCATTAAAAGAAGCAGGGGCAACGCCGCTGCAATGTTTGATTTATGGCTATCTGCCCCAAGCCTTGCCGACGATGTTGAGCTATACCATGTATCGACTTGAATGTGCGATCCGCTCTTCATCGGTGCTATCTTTTGTCGGATTGGGAGGGATCGGCATGCAAATTCAGCTTTCCTTGCAAGATCTGAAATACGATCAGGTTTGGACATTTCTGATCTTCCTTGTCGGGTTAATTGTTTTGGTTGATCACTGGAGCTACGCTGTCAGGAGCCGAGTAAAATGAGAAAACATCTCGACCGCTATTTTATCCGCTATTCCTTTTGGGCGGTGCTAGGGCTTATCGGGCTATCGTGGGGCTATATTCTTAAAGACCAACCTACCGCACTGAGCGAACTGTTTCGAACGGAAAATTGGGATTATCTTACGGAATTTTTAGCTGGCATGGCTGGTATAGGTGAAGAGCTGCCTTCCTATCTTGACCCTGAAATGTGGCAAAAAGCCCTATGGCTTTCGTGGGAAACCTTTGTGATGAGTATTCTGGCAACGGGTATTGCAGGCATGGCGATGTTCCTTTTGGTTCTGCCGTCCGCTCGCAACGTAGCACAGGGGCATTTTCGTCACAGAACACAGTGGTATCACCGTGCTGCCTATTATCTCAGCCGGGGGCTCTTTCTGTTTAGCCGCTCTGTACCGGAATTAATGTGGGCGATGATTTTAGTCTTTATCTTCAAACCGGGGATCATTCCAGGGGCATTAGCATTAGCCATTCACAACTTCGGCGTATTAGGCAAGCTGTGCGGCGAAGTGGTTGAAGATATGGACGAAAAACCGATCCGTCATTTAATGCAAAACGGGGCTTCGCAAAACCAAATTCTGTTTTACGGGATTTATCCTGCGGTGATGCGTGCTTTTCTCAATTACATTCTTTATCGTATGGAAAACATTATTCGGGCAACGCTGATTGTCGGTTTTGTCGGGGCAAGCGGTTTAGGTATGCAGTTTAAACTGGCGATGAGTTTTTTCCATTACTCTGAAATTACCCTTTATCTGCTGTGTTATTTGCTGTTAGTTTATGTGACCGATGCATTGTCGGCGTTGGCAAAGAAATTTATTTCTGAAAAAAATTGAATTATTTGTGAAATCTAATGTCTATTAGGCGAACTCTTTTACTTACATAAGGAACACAAAATGAATTTCAACGACATTTTAAATGGCGTATTAAAATCAGTGGGCAATACTGCAAGCCAAAGCTCATCTGATTTAGGTAGCGTATTAGGCTCAGTATTAAACTCAGCAAAAAACACCATGGGTGAAGTAAAGGCGGGTAATACCGATACTATTTCTAAAGTCGGTGGTGGTGCTGCATTAGTCGGTATTCTTTCTATGGTTTTAGGCAGAAATGGCGGTGCGAACTTAACTAAATTAGGTTCATTAGCAGCATTAGGTAGCCTTGCATATAAAGCCTACCAAGATTACCAAGCAAGCCAATCAAATCAATCAACAGACATTGCCCAAACGGCATTTGAAGCGGATAACTCAGAAGAGAAAGGTGCGATTATTTTACGCACTATGATCGCTGCGGCTGTGTCTGACGGTGCGTTAGATGAGAATGAAGAAGCGTTAATCTTAAAAGAAGGTGGCGATAATTCAGATTTACAACAATGGTTAATACAAGAAATGAATAACCCAATTTCAGTAGAAGAAATTGCAAAAGTTGTTGGAAATGATACCGCTTTAGCAACACAAGTTTACCTTGCAGCACGTTTAGTGTGCCAAGATCTTTCTCGTAAAGAGATTGTTTTCTTAGCGGACTTAGCAGAAGCGTTACATTTAGATGAAGCGTTAGTTGAACAGTTAGAAAAACAAGCTGGCTTCTAATTTATTTCGTCAAAACGCCCATTTTCGTTGAGAGAATGGGCGTTTTGCTATTTTAGTACGTCTATCAAAATTTACATTTCCTATTCTATTGATTTCTTTCTAGTTATTTATCTCGAAAAAAGTGATTTCACTCACTTTGATTTTTATCAATTCTCTTTACATTAAAATGCATAAACTACTACATATTGTGTTTTTAATGGTTTAAAACCACAAGATATAGTGGTTATATAATGAAACAGCTCCGTTTTATTTCAGAACAGATTGTGTGGCAAGAAGTCCCCAATGAAACCTCTTTAGCTTTTATGATTTCAGGTTGTCCTTTAGGTTGTAAAGGTTGCCACAGTATAGAAAGTTGGAAACTTGGAAGCGGTCAGATTCTCTCAGAAATTTACTTACAACAGCGATTAGCTCAATATCAAGGGCTGATTAGTTGTGTGTTGTTTATGGGGGGAGAATGGTTGCCTGAACAGCTATTGCAACGGTTACAGCTTGTCCGTCAGTCTGGTTTAAAAACCTGCCTTTATACGGGATTAGAGCTTGAGCAACTGCCACAAGAGATTTTAGCAACGTTGGACTATGTCAAAACAGGTCGCTGGATTGCTGAACTTGGCGGGTTAAATTGTATTACCACAAACCAACGATTTATTGATCTTCAAACAGGTGAAGTGCTGAACGCACATTTTAGACAGGATAAACAATGATTAGACTTGAACACTCGCAACTACTCGGCAAATTAAATTTTATCGACCAATACATTCAAGCTAAAAATGCAGCGGACGGTTCAAAAATGGACGCTAACGCTAATGTTACCCAAAAAAATTTAGCTACGATGGAACAGGAATTGATGAAAGATTTCTTCGTACAAATCAATCGAGCCAAAGTAAGCGGTAAGATTGCAGAGATTTTTGGTCAATCCCTTGCGGACGAATATCTGCGTCAAATTGAAGCGCACGAAATTTATGTTCACGATGAAACCAGCCTGAAACCTTATTGCGTATCGGTAACGCTTTATCCTTTTTTAAGAGATGGTTTAACCAAACTGGGCGGTGAATCCCAAGCACCGCAACACCTTGCGTCTTTTTGCGGCTCTTTTATTAACCTTGTCTTTGCGATTAGCTCACAATTTGCAGGTGCAGTGGCAACCGTTGAGTTTTTGACCTATTTTGACTATTTTGCTCGTAAGGATTATGGCGATAATTATCTTCAAACACATCAGTACGAAATCGCCAACCATTTACAGCAAGTGGTGTATAGCATTAATCAACCTGCTGCCGCTCGTGGTTATCAAAGTGTCTTTTGGAATATTTCCATTTACGACCATTACTATTTTAATGCGATGTTCGGCAATTTTGTCTTTCCTGATCTCACAGCACCGAATTGGCAAACTACATCAGCGTTGCAAGATTTCTTTATGCAGTGGTTTAATCAAGAACGGACAAAAGCGATTTTAACCTTTCCCGTCGTAACAGTGGCAATGCTGACTGAAAATGGCAAATGCAAAGATAATGATTTTGCCGATAAAATGGCAAAAGCCTTATCCGAAGGAAATTCATTCTTTATTTATCAATCAGATAACCCCGATTCACTCGCGTCTTGTTGCCGTCTACGCAATGAAATTGCTGATCACTCTTTTTCTTACTCGTTAGGGGCTGGCGGAGTTGCCACAGGCTCAATTAATGTAATTACGCTCAATATGAATCGTTTGGAGCAAGATGGACGAGATTTGGCGACAGAAGTCGGCAAGATCCATCAATATCAATATGCTTATCGAAAGCTAATGGAAGATTATCTCAAAGCAGGAATGTTGCCTGTTTATGATGCAGGCTTTATTTCATTAGATAAGCAGTTCCTGACTATTGGCATTAACGGAATGGTCGAAGCGGCTGAGTTTCGGGGAATTAATGTAGGTTACAATTCAGCGTATATTGATTTTGTGCGTGAGCGACTATTTGCAATTTATCAAGCCAATCAGACCGCTTGTAAAACCTACGGCGTGAAGTTTAATACCGAATTTGTCCCTGCAGAAAACTTAGGGGTGAAAAATGCGAAGTGGGACAGAGAAGCGGGTTATGTTGTGCCGAGAGAGTGCTATAACTCTTATTTCTATGTAGTGGAAGATGAACAAATCAATGCGTTAGATAAATTCCTGTTACACGGAAAAGCGTTGGTTGAATACCTTGATGGCGGTTCAGCATTACATCTGAATTTAGAAGAAGCCTTGAGCCAGCAGAGCTACCGCTCACTATTGGACATTGCGGCAAAAACGGGCTGTAACTATTTTTGTATCAATGTGAAAATCACCCTATGTAATGATTGTGACCATATTGATAAACGTACCCTTTCACAATGTAGCTGCTGTGGTTCTAAAGACATCGATCACGCCACTAGAGTAATCGGTTATTTAAAAAGGATTTCATCTTTTAGCTCCGCCCGTCAAAAAGAGCAGGCGTTAAGGCATTATCATCGCCAAGCGGCATAAAAAAGGGGCGTATGCCCCTGATATTAATGAACCTTTGGCTTTTCCGTCATTTTAGGTTTTGAAAAATGACTATGTAAAAAGAGCGTGACGACTCGCAGATACTCAATAATTTCTTCGCCTGCGTCTAGCAATTCCTCATTTTTATCTTCTTCACTATAACCTAATTTGGCTATTTCATCTAAATCATCAATGGCTTCGCCAACTTCGTCGGTTTCTTGCTGTAAAGTTGGCTGTGCTAAGCCTAACCCAAGTAAAAAATGTCCCGTCCATTCTGCAATACCATCTGCCATTGCAAAACCATCTTCTTCATTTAACCATAATGAAAAGAGCGTGTTAGCTTCATCAAAGCTCTCTCTAAGTTGTTGATAAAATTCGGTTAATTTTGCAAGTGGGGCTTGAGAAAATGCGTGTCCATCATTGGTAAACTGATAGGTCAATGTTTTCCAAGACTCATCTTGAATACCGCCAGCGATTAATCCACTTAAAAAACCGTGAAATTCAGCAGAGGTATAGTCGATATGTAACTCAGAAATGAGTTGTTTAAAGTCGTTTGCTTGTGAAATTGCCATCTTAGATTATTTGTGATTTGTTCAAAGGGTGGCATAATAGCAAAAATTTCTGTCTCCGTGAGGATTTCTCAACAATGTCAAAGAATAATATTGAACTATCGCTATTTGGACAGGTTTTACGCTTATATTGTCCGCCAGAACAACAAGAGGCTTTGTTAGCTTCTGCGGAACGTTTAGAAGAACGTGTTGCCATTTTAAAAGAGCAGTCTGGCATTATTCAGCTCGAAAAAGTGTTGTCGATTGTTGCATTAAATTTAAATTATGAGCTTGAGTTAGAACAGCGTAAAAACGCTGAAAATAAAAATGTGTTGATGGCTTGTGTTGAACAGCTAGACAACTCATTAGCAAAATTCCAATCTAGTGGAATGGATTCGGTTTCTGTTGGTCAAGAAAATAACGAATAAAGCGAATTTCTGTGATTTTATTGATCTGAACACTAGGAAAAATCAGCAAATTCCGTTAGTATTCTCTTTGCCTGAGGTGTGCGTTGTTAGTTACGTCCCTGAGCCGATATTTAAAACACTTTGAGTTGAACTCTTATATCGTTGGTGTGCAGGCTCGTTTACGAGAAGCCTAAAAACGGTAATGTTCGACTCCCTTGAACCGTCTGGTTCAAGGACCACCACTGATAACGGCACTTCGGGTCTTTTTTATGAATGATATTTCCTTACTTTCCATAAGCGAACAACGCAATCAACTTCGCAAACAGATGCGCGCCAAACGTCTAGCCTTAACCGCTGATGAACAAGCCTTTGCGGCACAAGATATTATCCAAAAATCATTAGCACTCATTGAACGTTATTCTGCTCAACATATTGCTTTTTATTTGCCGTTTAATGGCGAAATCTCACCGCTTGCGTTAATGGATAGACTTATCGAACAAGGCAAAAAAATCTATCTGCCTGTACTTCATCCATTTTCAGCCAATCAACTGCTTTTTCTCCAATATCAAGGGGAAGCAGAGCTAGAGCGAAATCGTTTTGGGATTTTACAACCCAAATTAGATGTACGAAATGTGCTGCCACTCAATGAATTAGAAATGATCTTCGTCCCACTGGTTGCCTGCGACAAACAAGGCAATCGGCTTGGTATGGGCGGTGGCTTTTACGACCGCACCCTTTCCCAAGCCAAACAGTTAATCAGTGTTGGGCTGGCTCATCAATGTCAGCAGTTGGAACATTTGCCGTTAGAGAGTTGGGATGAGCCGTTGGATTATCTGGTGGTGGGAAATCCATCCTAAAATCATTTTTTATTAAAAAGCATTCAAGGCGCTTTTTTGAATAAAAATTGCGTTCATCGCCATAGATATTTCTTTTTAAGGATACCTTAGCAAAGGTTTCGTAAATTTTTTGTTAAAACGCACCGCTTGTTGTATATTCACTCCAACTTTCTCTTTCCAAACAAGGAGCTAATATGTTGAATATCGTTTTTCTTGACCGCACAGGCATTCCTGCCACTCACAATATTCCACGTCCCTCTTTTCCGCATAATTGGATTGAATACGATCGCACTTCTGCTGAAGAAACCTACGAGCGAGCAAAAGATGCGGATATTGTGATTACCAGCAAAGTGTTATTCGGACGAGAGTTATTAGCGAAATTGCCGAAACTGAAGCTCATTGCAATCACGGCGACTGGGACAAATAATATTGATTTAGTTGCAGCCAAAGAGTTGGGCATTGCGGTGAAAAATGTAACGGGCTATTCTAGTGTGACAGTACCAGAACACGTTTTAGGCATGATTTTTTCATTAAAACACAGTTTAATGAGCTATCATCGTGATCAAGTCACCAGCGACCGTTGGGCAACTTGTGGGCAGTTCTGCTATGTCGATTACCCTATTACTGATGTGCGAGGTTCAATTCTAGGGGTATTTGGTAAAGGTTGTTTAGGGACAGAAGTCGGGCGTTTGGCTGAAATGGTGGGGATGAAAGTGCTTTATGCAGAACATAAGGGGGCAACTACTATTCGTGATGGCTATACCCCTTTTGAAGAAGTGTTAAAACAGGCGGATATTGTCACTTTACATTGTCCATTAACTAAAACGACCCAAAACCTGATTAATGCAGAGACCTTGGCATTAATGAAACCGACCGCTTATTTAATTAATACGGGGCGTGGTCCTTTAGTTGATGAAGTTGCTTTACTTGATGCACTAGAAAATGGCACAATTGCAGGGGCAGCACTAGATGTATTAGTTAAAGAACCACCAGCGATTGATAATCCGCTCATTCAAGCGGCAAAACGTTTACCGAATTTATTGATTACGCCACACGTTGCGTGGGCGAGTGATTCAGCCGTGACAACCTTAGTCAATAAAGTGGCTCAGAATATTGAAGAATTTGTCAAAACAGGCAAATAATTTGTGATTAACTTAGGAGTTCCTATGAAAAAAACAGTTTTAACCCTTACTTTAACAGCACTTTTCGGATTTTCAACTTCAGCGATAGCAAATTCAGCTACCCAAATTGAAGTGAAAGTTCAGCAACTTGATTTACAAAATGGCAACAAAGATGTGGGAACGGTGACGATTACCGAATCGCCTTACGGTTTAGTTTTTACCCCAAATCTGAAAGGATTGTCACACGGCTTACACGGTTTCCATATTCACGAGAAACCAAGCTGTGAACCAAAAGAGAAAGATGGCAAATTAGTCGCTGGCTTAGGCGCAGGTGGTCACTGGGATCCTAAAGAGGCGAAGAAACATGGATTCCCTTGGGCAGATGATGCTCATTTAGGTGATTTACCAGCATTAACGGTTGATCATGATGGTAATGCGACAAATCCTGTTCTTGCGCCACGCTTGAAAAAGTTAGAAGAAGTGAAAGGTCGTTCGTTGATGATCCACGCAGGTGGCGATAACCATTCAGACCACCCAGCACCACTTGGCGGTGGCGGAGCAAGAATGGCTTGTGGCGTTATTAACTAATTTTTTGTTGATATAACAGAAATCTCTAAGACAAGCGGGTAGATTTTGGTAGAATTTTACCAATTTCTACTCGTATTAATTTTTATGAACTTAACAACTCCTTTATTTATTGCCTTTCGCTATTGGCGTTCTAAAAGTGGCGACCGCTTTGGTCGATTGGTCACAAACCTTGCAAGTCTAGGCATTGTATTGGGCGTGATGGCACTTGTTATCGTCCTTTCTGTGATGAATGGCTTAGAAAATATGCAGAAACGCAATCTGCTTTCTACCTTACCCCATGCGATTATTTCACCCATAGATGAAGCTTGGAGCAAAGAACAGCAGTTAAATTTACCACCTTATGTGGAAAAATCTGTCCCAATTAGCCGTGCAAATGTGATGATTCAAAGTCAGCACGGCATGAATGCGGGGCAATTAATTGGTGTTGAGAAAAATAGCGATGATCCATTATTAACGGAAGTAAGCGATTTAGCTGAACGGTTACCCGCAGGCGATTTTAATGTGTTGATCGGTTCAAGGTTAGCCAATCAGCTGGATCTGAATGTGGGGGATAAAATCCGTTTGATGATTACGGAAAATAGCCAATATACCCCATTTGGTCGTGTGCCTGTTCAGCGCCTTTTTACCGTTTCAGATATTTATTATTCAAATAATGAAGCGAGTGCTTATACTTTATTTGCAAATTTGGCGGATGTTGGGCGTTTGTTGCGTATTGAAGAAGGTAAGAGCCAAGGCGTTCGTTTGTTTTTAACCGATCCTTTTTTAGTCACGGAATTACCTTCGGCATTTCCTGCGGATAAATGGCTAGTGAACGATTGGCGTGAGCAGAAAGGGGAATTTTTCCAAGCGGTGAGAATGGAAAAAAATATGATGGGCTTATTGATTAGTCTGATTATTATCGTGGCGATTTCAAATATTGTGACATCATTAAGTTTAATGGTGGTTGATAAACAAGGGGAAATTGCGATTTTGCAAACCCAAGGCTTAACCAAAGGACAAGTAACGCAAATTTTTGTGGCTCAAGGCGCGATTGTTGGGGTGATCGGCGCATTAGTTGGGGGATTACTAGGTGTGTTAGCAACGGTTTACTTAGGGGATTTCATTAGCTTAATTAACCCTACGGGAATGATGTTGCCGACAGAGATTGTTTCAGAGCAAGTCATAGTGATTGTGCTTTCTTCGATTGTATTATCGTTGGTTTGCACGCTGTACCCAGCCTATCGTGCATCAAAAATCGAACCTGCGGAAGCATTACGCTATGAGTAGAAAATCGCCTATTCCAAATATGCCTTGGACGGCAGAGCATCAATGGCAACTTAAACCAAGTGCGTTGTTGATGATTTCGATTGCCACTATTTTAATGGGAATTGGCGAAGGACTACTGGTTTTAGCGCATTTAGGCTCAAGCCCTTGGACTGTTTTTTCTCAAGGCGTAGCGTTGCAAACTGGGCTATCTATTGGTACGGTGGTGGCAATCATTAGTGTGATTGTGTTATTACTTTGGATTCCACTCCAATTACGTTTCGGTTTAGGCACCATTTTAAATATTTTTTGGATTGCACTTTTTATTGATTTAACGGTGCAATATGTCCCTGCACCTGAGCATTTAGTGTCACGTTTTTTATTGATGATTGGGGCGATTCTACTGTTTGGGATTAGCACAACTTTTTACCTATCATGTCATTTAGGCGCAGGACCTAGAGATGGTTTAATGGTGGGAATGTGTCAAAAATATGGCTGGCGAGTAGGTGTTGTTCGGACATCCATTGAAGTGACAGTCTGTGTGTTAGGCTTTTTATTAGGTGGCACAGTGGGAATTAGCACCTTAGCTTTTGCGCTCTGTGTCGGTTGGATTATTCAATATACCGCAACACTTTTTAGTCGTTACAAGCGGTCAGATTTAGCATAAATTTTGCAAGGGAGTTTATATGGCAAGTATTAAAGAAATTTATTTAGCGGGCGGTTGCTTCTGGGGAACGGAAGCCTTTATGCAACGTATTAAAGGGGTAATTGATGCTGAGTCAGGTTATGCCAATGGCAATAGCTTAAACCCAACGTATCAGGAAGTCTGTAAGGGAAGTGGACACGCAGAAGTGGTTAAGGTGACTTATGATGCAGAGCAAATCGCCCTTTCCACATTATTGGATTATTATTTTAAAGTCATTGACCCGATTAGCATTAATCAACAAGGGGAAGATAAGGGTATTCAATACCGCACTGGGATTTATTATGTTGATCCGCAAGATGCACCTGTGGTGACACAAGCGTTAGCGACGTTACAAACACAATATGCAGAACCTTTAGCCGTAGAGAATGAGATGCTTGAACACTATTTCCCTGCGGAAGAGTACCATCAAGATTATCTTGATAAAAATCCAAATGGCTACTGCCACATTGATATTCAATTAATGAATGACATTTTGAAAAATCAGTAATCAATACAAGCGGTGAGATCCTCGTTAAATTTTGCAAATTTTCCGTCGGATCTTACCGCTTGTAAAAGATAGATTAATTAGTAGTAAGAGTGTTCACCATGTTGGTGTTCAGTCACGTCTTTCACGCCAACTAATTCTTCAGGGAACAGGGCAAGTAACTGTTTTTCAATACCTTCTTTTAAGGTAACGTCTACCATTGAACAGCCGTTACAACCGCCACCAAATTGTAATACCGCATATTTATCTTCAGTGACTTCAATTAAGGTTACTCGTCCGCCGTGGCTTGCCAGTTGTGGATTAACTTGCGTTTGAATCACATAGTCTAAACGTTCAATGAAAGGCGCATCGTCTGCCACTTTTTTCATTTTAGCATTTGGTGCTTTTAAGGTGAGCTGTGAACCCATTGGATCAGTGACATAGTCAATTTCAGCATCTTCTAGGAAAGGCAAGCTAATATCGTCGATAAAGGCAGAAAATTGATTGAATTTAATTTCCGTGTCGGTTGCTTCAACAGCATTAGGTGGGCAGTATGAAACGCCACACTCTGCACTTGGCGTGCCAGGATTAACCACAAAAATTCGGATATTTGTGCCTTCTTCTTGTTGGTCAAGTAATTTACGGAAGTGGCTTTGCGCTACATCAGAAATAGTAATGTTCATATTTTAGTCCGTTTTAAAATTGTGAATAATATGGATATTCTATCCCTATCCTGATTTTTTGACTAGCATCAAATTTATCTCAAGACTAAAAGTTACAATAACGTAAATAAAATGCGGTAATTGCCTGTTTTTTGGACTTTTAAATTTTAGAAAAGCAGAAAAATTTGATTCACTTCAAATTTTTAAGGGGTAAATGTTAAAAAAATGTGGTTAAAGTAGAAATAAAAGGGCATTTTCAGGTAAAATGCCCTGTTTATTTTATCTTTTGATTATTTAAGATAATAGCCAATTTGAGAACTTAATGTAGTAGTCAGATGTAAGTGGGGGAATCAACGTTTATATTTGATTTAACTACGCCTCAATGTAGCGATTGTAGTTTCTACAATCATTCTTTTTAACCCAACTAGTAGTGCAAACAATATGATTACAATTAAACAAGGCTTAGATCTTCCTATTGCGGGGAAACCTGAGCAAGTAATCCATAACGGCAATACCGTTAATGAAGTTGCTGTGCTTGGCGAAGAATATGTGGGTATGCGTCCTTCTATGAAGGTGCGTGAAGGTGATGTGGTGAAAAAAGGTCAGGTTCTTTTTGAAGATAAAAAGAATGCTGGCGTGGTATTCACTGCCCCTGCAAGCGGTACGATTGTTGCAATCAATCGTGGCGAAAAACGTGTTCTTCAATCCGTCGTGATTAAAGTTGAAGGTGATGATCAGGTAACTTTTGAGCGTTATAACGCTGCGGAGTTAAGTTCATTAACTGCTGACCAAGTGAAGCAAAATTTAGTGAATTCAGGTTTATGGACTGCATTCCGTACTCGTCCATTTAGTAAAGTACCTGCACTAGATGCTGTTCCATCATCTATTTTTGTCAATGCAATGGATACCAACCCATTAGCAGCAGATCCTGAAGTGCTCTTAAATGAGCACAAACAAGATTTTGTTGATGGTTTAACGGTGTTAAGTCGCTTATTTGAAGGCAAAAAAACGATTCATTTATGTCGTGCACCAGACAGTAATATCCCAACGGCTGAAGTGGCAAATGTGAAAGTGACTTCTTTCGCAGGCCCTCACCCAGCAGGTTTAAGTGGTACACATATTCACTTTATCGATCCTGTTTCTGCGACGAAAAGTGTATGGTACTTAAACTATCAAGATGTGATTGCTATCGGTAAATTATTTACAACAGGTGAGCTTTATGTAGAGCGTGTTGTTTCGTTAGCGGGTCCTCAAGTGAAAAAACCTCGCTTAGTGCGTACACAACTTGGTGCAAACCTTTCTCAATTAACTGCAAATGAATTAGCAGAGGGCGAAAACCGTGTGATTTCAGGCTCTGTGTTAAGCGGTGCGAAAGCAGTTGGTGCACATGATTATTTAGGTCGTTATGCATTACAAGTGTCTGTGATAGCAGAAGGTCGTGAGCAAGAATTCTTAGGTATGATTGCACCATATTCACACAAATTCTCTATTACTCGTACTGTATTAGGTGCGTTTAGTAAGAAATTGTTTAACTTTACCACGGCTGTTAATGGTAGTGAGCGTGCAATGGTGCCAATCGGTTCTTATGAGCGTGTCATGCCGTTAGATATTTTACCAACATTGTTGTTACGTGATTTAGCATCTGGCGATACGGATTCTGCTCAAGCATTAGGTTGCTTAGAGTTAGATGAAGAAGATTTAGCGTTATGTACGTTTGTCTGCCCAGGTAAAAACAACTATGCACCAATGTTGCGTGCAGCGTTAGATAAGATCGAGAAGGAAGGTTAATCAAATGGCTTTAAAAGATCTTTTTCATAAAATGGAACCTGCTTTCCAGAAAGGTGGAAAGTATGAGAAATGGTATATTCTGTTTGAAGCAGCTTATACTATTTTCTATAGTCCAGGTACAGTGACTCAAAAAGATGCTCACGTTCGTGATGCGATTGACTCTAAACGTATGATGTTAATCGTATGGTTGGCGTTATTCCCAGCGATGTTCTACGGTATGTATAACGTGGGTGCGCAATCTATCCTTGCATTAGGTGTAGGTGACTTTACACAAAACGTGGCTCAAAACGTTGCCAACGATTGGCACTTTGCATTAGCAAATGCGTTTGGTGTGTTATCACAAGATGTTGGTGTATTAGGTAAAATGTTAATCGGTGCGATTTTCTTCCTACCAATCTACTTAACCATTTTTGCAGTAGGTGGCTTCTGGGAAGTATTATTTGCAATGGTGCGTAAACATGAAATCAATGAAGGTTTCTTCGTTACCTCTATCCTTTTAGCATTAATTGTTCCGCCAACATTACCATTATGGCAAGCTGCATTAGCAACGACTTTCGGTGTTGTAGTTGCAAAAGAAGTCTTTGGTGGTGTAGGTAAAAACTTTATGAACCCAGCGTTGGCAGGTCGTGCGTTCTTATTCTTCGCATATCCAGCACAAATTTCGGGTGATCTAGTTTGGACTGCGGCAGACGGCTTCTCAGGTGCAACAGCACTTTCTCAATGGGCAGTCGGTGGTCAAGCTGCACTTAAACACGTTGCAACAGGTGAAACAATCACGTGGATGGATGCGTTCTTAGGTAACATTCCAGGTTCTATTGGTGAGGTTTCAACCGTCGCATTAATGATCGGTGCTGCAATTATTGTATTTGCTCGCATTGCATCTTGGCGAATTATCGCGGGTGTAATGATCGGTATGGCGGCAACTGCAACCCTCTTCAATATGATCGGTTCAGATACAAACCCATTATTTGCGATGCCATGGCACTGGCACTTAGTGTTAGGTGGTTTTGCTATCGGTATGTTCTTTATGGCAACTGACCCGGTATCTGCAGCCTTTACCAACAAAGGTAAATGGTGGTACGGTATTTTAATTGGGGTAATGTGCGTACTGATTCGTGTAGCAAACCCAGCGTACCCAGAAGGTATGATGTTAGCAATTTTATTCGCTAACTTATTTGCACCAATCTTCGATTACCTCGTCGTTCAAGGTAACATCAAACGTAGGAAGGCACGCAATGGCTAAGTTTAATAAAGATAGCATTGGCGGAACACTTACCGTCGTGGTTTTATTAAGTTTAATCTGTTCTTTAATTGTGGCAGGCTCTGCAGTGTTGTTAAAATCGACACAAGAAGAGCAAAAAGCCCTTGATAAACAGAAAAACATTTTAAGTGTTGCTGGTTTATTACCTGAAGGCACGAAGAAAAGCGAAATTAAAGATATCTATGTGAAAAACATTGAATCTAAAATCGTTGATCTTGCCACAGGTGATTATGTTGAAGGTGTTAATAACTTTGATGCAAAAGTAGCAGCTAAAAATCCAGCTCAAAGCATCGTTATCAATCCAGCAGACGATAAAGCAGGTATTAAAGTTCGTGCAAAATATGCAGAAATTTACCTTGTAAAAGATGCAAACGGACAAGTAAATCAAATCGTGCTTCCATTCTATGGAACAGGTTTATGGTCTGTTATGTATGGTTTCGTATCTGTTGAGCCAGATGGCAATACAATCAAAGGTATCACTTACTATGAACACGGTGAAACACCGGGACTTGGTGGTGAAATTGAAAACAAACGTTGGCAACAAAACTTCGTGGGCAAAAAATTACAAAATGCTCAGGGTGAATCTGCAATTCGTATTGCCAAAGGTGCTTCAGCTGATAAAGATCACGGTATTGATGGCTTATCAGGTGCAACACTCACCTCTAACGGTGTTGATGGTTCATTCAAATACTGGTTTGGTGCGAACGGCTTCGGTCCATATTTAGCGAAATTAAAAGCGGGGACTAACTAATGGCAAGCAATAAACTTAAAGATCTCTTGTTATCACCTGTTGTGAATAACAACCCGATTGCATTACAAATTCTAGGTATCTGTTCTGCACTAGCGGTAACAACTAAACTAGAAACTGCCGTGGTAATGGGGATTGCAGTAAGCTTTGTAACAGGCTTTTCAAGTATGTTCATTGCAATGATCCGTAACTATATCCCAAATAGTATTCGTATCATTGTACAGATGGCGATTATTGCCTCTTTGGTAATTCTGGTTGACCAAATCTTACGAGCGTATGCATATGACTTATCAAAACAGCTTTCTGTATTCGTAGGTCTTATCATTACTAACTGTATCGTAATGGGACGTGCAGAAGCCTTTGCAATGAAATCAGGTCCTGTAGAGAGTTTTGTCGACGGTATTGGTAACGGTTTAGGTTATGGTGCAATCCTTGTGATTGTAGCCTTTATTCGTGAATTAATCGGTTCAGGTAAACTCTTTGGTATGACGGTATTCCAAACGATTCAAGACGGCGGTTGGTATCAAGCAAACGGTTTATTCTTATTAGCACCGAGTGCGTTCTTTATTATCGGCTTCTTAATTTGGGGCTTAAGAACGTGGAAACCGGAACAAGTGGAGAAATAATCAATGGAACATTATTTAAGTCTATTTGTTAAGTCCGTATTCATTGAAAATATGGCACTTTCTTTCTTCCTTGGCATGTGTACATTCCTTGCGGTATCTAAGAAAGTTTCAACTGCATTCGGTTTAGGGATTGCGGTAATCGTTGTACTCGGTATTGCGGTTCCGGCTAACCAAATCGTTTACGAGAACGTTTTAAAAGACGGAGCATTAATTGAAGGTGTTGATTTAACTTTCCTTAACTTTATCACCTTTATCGGTGTTATTGCTGCACTAGTGCAAATTCTTGAAATGATTTTGGATAAGTTTTTCCCTGCACTTTATAGTGCATTAGGTATCTTCTTACCACTTATTACCGTAAACTGTGCAATCTTCGGTGCGGTATCATTTATGGTTCAACGTGAATATAACTTCGGTGAATCTGTGGTATATGGTATCGGTGCAGGTACAGGCTGGATGTTAGCGATTGTGGCGTTAGCAGGTTTAACTGAGAAAATGAAATACTCAGATGTTCCTGCAGGCTTACGTGGTTTAGGCATTACCTTTATCACCGCAGGTTTAATGGCACTTGGCTTTATGTCTTTCTCGGGCATTCAATTATAAGGAGCGTATCGAATGGATAATTTTATTTTCGGTATCGTGGTATTTACTGCCCTTGTATTAGTGCTTGCAGTACTTATCCTTGTGGCTAAATCAAAATTAGTCGATTCAGGCGACATCACCATTTCTATCAATGATGATCCAGAAAAAGCAATTACTTTGCCAGCAGGTGGTAAATTACTTGGTGCGTTAGCAAGTAAAGGTATATTCGTTTCATCTGCGTGTGGCGGTGGTGGCTCTTGTGGTCAATGTATCGTTAAAGTAAAAAGTGGTGGTGGTGAAATTCTACCGACTGAACTTTCACACATTACTAAACGTGAAGCAAAAGAAGGCTATCGTTTAGCGTGTCAAGTCAACGTGAAAAGCTCAATGGATGTGGAATTACCAGAAGAGATCTTTGGTGTGAAAAAATGGGAATGTACCGTTATCTCTAACGATAACAAAGCAACCTTCATCAAAGAGCTTAAACTTCAAATTCCAGAAGGCGAAGAAGTGCCATTCCGTGCTGGTGGTTATATTCAAATCGAAGCGCCAGCTCACACCGTGAGATATGAAGATTACAAACCGTTAATCGACGAAGAATATCACGAAGACTGGAACAAATTTAACCTATGGCGTTATGTGTCTAAAGTGGACGAGCCAATTATCCGTGCGTACTCAATGGCTTCATACCCGGAAGAGAAAGGCATTATTATGCTTAACGTGCGTATTGCAACTCCGCCACCAAATAACCCAGATGTACCGCCAGGTCAAATGTCTTCATATATTTGGTCATTAAAACCAGGTGATAAAGTGACAATTTCTGGTCCATTTGGTGAGTTCTTCGCCAAAGATACTGATGCAGAAATGGTCTTCATCGGTGGTGGTGCAGGTATGGCGCCAATGCGTTCACACATTTTCGACCAATTAAAACGTCTAAAATCTAAACGTAAAATGACCTTCTGGTATGGTGCTCGTTCTAAACGTGAAATGTTCTATGTAGAAGATTTCGACGGCTTACAAGCAGAGAACGACAACTTCAAATGGTATGTGGCACTCTCTGACCCACAACCAGGCGATAACTGGGACGGTTACACAGGCTTTATTCACAACGTGCTTTATGAAAACTACTTAAAAGATCACGAAGCACCTGAAGATTGTGAATACTATATGTGTGGTCCACCGATTATGAATGCTTCTGTCATCAAGATGTTAAAAGATCTTGGCGTAGAAGATGAAAACATCTTATTAGATGATTTCGGTGGTTAATCAGTAAAACAAGCGGTTGGATTTTGTGAGTTTTTTACAAAATCCAACCCTAAATTACTAATGGAAAATAGATAGGGAAGTTGTATACCTTATCTATTTTCCATTATTAATTGTTGTTTTGGGAGGATGTATGAAAATCAAAACATTACTAATATCTTGTGTCACTTTATGTCTATCCTTAATGCTTTCCGCTTGTAATAAAGAGCCTCAGCAAATTTCCTTTGAAGGAAAAACAATGGGGACAACATACCACATCAAATATATTGATGATGGTCAAATTGAAAATCTAGCGAAGCCAGAAGAAGTTCAGCAGCAATTAGAGTCTGTTCTGAAAATGGTGAATAATGAGATGTCTACTTACCAAAAGAACTCACAAATATCTGAGTTTAATAATTTTCGCCAAGTAGATACGCCTTTTCCTGTATCAAGAGATTTTGCCCTTGTTGTGGAAGAGGCTATTCGTTTAAATAAAGTAACAGAAGGTGCTTTAGATATAACGGTTGGACCTCTTGTTAACCTTTGGGGATTTGGACCTGACAAACGTTTAAATAAAGAACCAACGGTGGAACAAATTAATGAAAAAGCAAAAGCCGTTGGTATTAATAAAATTATAGCCACTCTTGAGAATAATGGTGAAAATAGTAAGGGAAATTTAATCAAAAAAGATCCTGAACTTTATGTCGATCTCTCTTCTATTGCAAAAGGTTTTGGTGTAGATAAATTAGCCGAATATCTTGATCAACTTGGTTTACAAAACTATTTAGTCGAAATTGGTGGAGAATTAAGAGGTAAGGGAAATAATTTGCAAGGGCAACCTTGGCGGATTGCAATTGAAAAGCCAGAGTTTACCCCAGGAACCGCAAGTCAAATTACAGTTCCATTACATAACTTAGGAATGGCAACTTCAGGTAATTACCGTAATTATTTCGAAGATGAGCAAGGAAATCGCCTTTCTCACATTATTGATCCTAAAACCTTAAGACCAATTAGCCATAACTTGGCTTCTATTACAGTCTTTTCTCCATCTACAATGACAGCGGATGGTCTTTCAACAGGGCTATTTGTTCTTGGTTCTGAAAAAGCATTAGAAATTGCCGAGCGTGAAAATCTAGCAATTTTCTTAATTATCAAAAAAGGGCAAGGCTATGAGACGAAAATGTCTACGGCTTTTGAAAAATTAATTAATCAAAAATAGGAAGGAATATGGAAACCATTTTAATGACATTTGGCTTTTTTGTAGCCATTATATTTATGATGTCAATTGGCTTTATTATCAAAGGTAAAACCATCAAAGGAAGTTGTGGTGGTATTACAGCTTTAGGCATGAAAAAAATGTGCGATTGCGAAGAACCATGCGACAATTTACAAAAGAAATTAGATGCGGGTGATGAAGCAGCAAAAGCAGAATATGAGCAAAAATTTGCAAAAAAAGAAGCTCAGTTTTACGAAGTGAAGTAAATGATGATTTCAAAAACTTACCAACAACATTTTCCCACACTTACCGATGAACAATTAGCCGAAAATGCAAAGAAAAAAGTGATCTGCGGAATGTCAGGGGGCGTAGATTCTTCGGTTTCTGCCTTTATTCTTCAACAGCAAGGCTACCAAGTGGAAGGCTTGTTTATGAAGAACTGGGAAGAAGACGACGATACGGATTACTGTACTGCGGCGGCAGATTTAGCTGATGCACAAGCTGTTTGTGATAAGTTGGGTATTAAACTGCATAAAATCAATTTTGCCGCAGAGTACTGGGATAACGTGTTTGAGCATTTCCTTGCAGAATATAAAGCTGGACGTACACCAAACCCTGATATTCTGTGTAACAAAGAGATCAAATTCAAAGCCTTTTTAGAATATGCTGCAGAGGATTTAGGGGCGGATTTTATTGCCACAGGGCATTATGTCCGTCGTCCACCGCTTGATCAACAGCCAAAATTATTGCGTGGACTGGATAGCAACAAAGATCAAAGTTATTTCCTCTACACCCTAAGTGAGCAACAGGTCGCACAAAGTCTTTTCCCTGTGGGGGATATTGAAAAACCGATTGTGAGAGCCATTGCGGAAGACTTAGGTTTAGTGACGGCGAAGAAAAAAGATTCAACAGGTATCTGTTTTATCGGCGAACGTAAATTCAAAGATTTCCTTGCTCGTTATTTACCTGCTCAAGCTGGAGATATTAAAACCGTCGATGGACAAGTGATTGGTCGTCACGATGGCTTAATGTACCACACCCTAGGGCAACGCAAAGGCTTAGGTATCGGTGGCGTAAAAGGGGCGAGTGAAAATGCGTGGTATGTAGTGGAAAAAGATCTGGTGAACAACGTGCTAATTGTCGCTCAAGGTCAGGATAATTCCGCTTTGCTTTCAAGCGGCCTCATTGCAAGCCAACTTCACTGGGTAGATCGCCAACCGATCCGTGAAAAACTACGTTGCACAGTAAAAACACGCTACCGCCAAGCGGATATTTTATGTGAAATCCAACCGCTTGATGACGAAACCATTCGAGTGGTTTTTAATGAACCTCAAATTGCTGTAACGCCTGGACAGTCCGCGGTATTTTATCAGGGCGAAGTTTGTTTAGGCGGTGGTATTATCGAAGAGCAGCTAAAATAAATGATAAAAAACGCCGAGATAACTCGGCGTTTTTGTCTATTAGAACAATTTGCGAGATGTTTCGAAAAGTTCTTCTTTAAATGGACGACGCATATTGGTAATAGCGTCAATGATGTCGTGGTGAACGAGTTTTTCGTTTTGAATACCGACACAACGGCCACCATAACCTTGCTTTAATAATTCAACGGCATAAACACCCATACGAGACGCTAAAATACGGTCAAATGCACAAGGCGCACCACCACGTTGTGTGTGACCTAATACCGTTGCACGGGTTTCGTGACCAAAGCGTGCTTCAATTTCTTTTGCTAGTTGATGCACATCGGTCATTAATTCTGTGATAGCAATAATGGCATGACGTTTACCTTTATTGAATCCATCTTCAATGTTACGCATGAGTGATTCTTTATCTAAACCACGCTCTGGAACAATAATATATTCACAACCACCCGCTAATGCCGCACTTAAGGTTAAATCACCACAGTGGCGACCCATGATTTCAACAATTGAGATACGTTGGTGAGAAGTTGATGTATCACGTAAACGGTCAATCGCTTCTAATGCTGTTTCAAGCGCAGTTTGGAAACCAATAGTGTAATCTGTGCCTGCTACATCGTTATCAATCGTGCCTGGTAAACCGATACAAGCAATACCGTGTTCTTCAGTAAGTAATTTCGCACCCATGTAAGAGCCGTCACCACCGATAACAACTAAAGCATCAATTTCATACTTTTTCAAGGTTTCAACACATTTTGCTCGGACTTCTGGATTTTTAAATTCAGGGAAACGAGCTGAACCTAAGAAGGTACCGCCACGGTTGATCACTTCAGAGACAGAACGGCGTTCCAGTTTAATTACTCGATCGTGATATAAGCCATAGTAACCATCTTGGATACCATAAACTTCAAAGCCTTCACTTAAGCCTGCTCGTACTACGCCACGAATCGCGGCATTCATACCTGGTGCATCACCACCACTGGTTAAAACAGCAATTTTTTTTACCATATTAAATACCTATAACGAAATAATTAAATTTTTAAATAAATTGAAAAACGGTGTGCAGATTACCTTATAACGCCTTTTCGTTCTAGCGGAAATTCGGGTAATTTACGATTTTTTGATCTAAATAGAGATTAATTTTCTAAAATATCTAAGGCAAAATCGAATGCCTTAAAAAATCGCTCAAGATCCTGCTCGGTATTGTAATGTGCTAGGGATAGCCGTAACGTTCCTGTTTGCGCTAAATAACGTAAATAAGGCTTAGCACAATGTTCCCCACTACGCAGTGCAATTTGTTGTTCTGTCAGAATCGTAGCAACATCCGCATGATGTTGATCTTTTATCGTAAAGCTAACTGTTGGGCTTTGGCTATGCTCTGCGATAATTTGCACATTTTTATAAGAAAGTAACCGCTTGCGTGTGTCTGTTGCGAGTTGATAAAGTCGTTGATTTAATTCAGAAAAATCCCATGTTTCTAGCCATTCCAAAACCGCGTCAAACGCAATGATACCTGCAATATTGGGTGTGCCAGCTTCTAAACGGTAGGGGAGTTCAGCTAAAGTAAGCTGATGCTCATCAACGGTGTGTAGCATCTTTCCACCAAAAAAGAGCGGCTGAAGTTGTGCAAGGCTGGCTTTTTTTCCCATCAAAACGCCTACACCTGTTGGTCCATACATTTTATGAGCTGAAAAAGCATAGAAATCCGCACCAAGTGCTTGTACATCGAACTGTTCAGAGCAGACTGCTTGAGCGACATCTAACACGATATTGGCAGATGAATGTTGGCGAATGAGTGGAATTAATTGTTCCACAGGCTGACGGACACCCGTGACATTAGAGACTAAATTGAGTGCGACAATTTTTGTTTTATCGGATAGATGTTGAGTTAGTATTTTCGCATCAACTTGATATTCATTGTTTAGCGGTAACACAATAAATTTGGCTTGTGTCCGCATGGCTAACTGTTGCCAAGGAATAAAATTTGCATGATGTTCTGCAATAGAAACCAGAATTTCATCATCTGGGTTGAGTGTATGGGCTAAACCATGAGCGATCAAGTTTAATGAATGCGTTGTTCCACTTGTCCAAATGACAGCATCCCTTGATTCAACATTGAAACGTTTAGCAACTAAATCTCGTGCGAGTTCATAACGTTCTGTTTGAATAAGATCGTATTGGCTACGATGTACCGAGCCCGATGAGTGATAAAAGTGGTTTGTACTATCAATCAATACTTGGGGTTTTAATGTCGTGGCGGCAGAATCTAAATACGCCCAAGTAGCATTTTCTTGGAAAAAAGGGAATTGGTGTCGAAATTCGTGATTAATCATTGTCGCTGAGCCTTTCTATAAAGTTTATTGCAAGGGATTCCATCATTATTTCCATCCAGTTCTTTCCAACCACACTGTTTAAAATAACGCTGAGCCATTTCATAATTGGCTATTCTATTACAACTTAATTTGACCTGACAATTTATAGTGACAAGCGGTGAGTTAGCTGGAGAATTTTGCAAATTTTCATTCGGATCTAACCGCTTGCTTGCACGCCAATCCGCTGGATTGATTGGATTCTTATCTTGCCATAAGCCGATACGTTGCCTTTGAGATTGTTGTTGAGCCTGTTCATATATCGGTTGTGTTTGACGATATGCCCATGCCATACCTTGCTGAACTTGTACTAAGTTAATGTTGTTGCCATTTAAATCATAGGCGACAGCAAGCAAACGTTGATATTTATCGTAGCCTGAAATATCTAAAATCACTTCCTTTTTAAAAGCGAGCTTTGCAAGAGATTGTTTTGCTTTATTGCCAAATGCTTGGGCAGATTCAGGGGCATCAATATGCTGTAATCGAACTTTGAGCGGATTACGGTTGTAGAGACAAGTTAGGGTATCGCCATCATTAATTCCGACTACTTTACATTGAATAATTCTCTCTTTTGCGAGCGAAATAGGGCTGCATAGTAGAGATAAATATAAGAAAATAGGAAAAATAAAGTAAAAAGTTCTTTTCATTTAGGTTTTTTTAGGTGGCTTTGCTGATAATCTTTATTATATCAGTATAACTATTTTATTTCTTTGGGTGGATTGTTTTTATTGAAATCTTATGATTAAAATCACTCCCCTTTAAAAATTTATATTTTTTGATATTGAGAGTTTTTTATGAATACACAAAATTACCATACTGAACCTGCTTCAACATGGAAATCCAAATTTGCAGCAATGGGACCTGGAATTTTAATGGCATCTGCAGCTGTTGGTGGATCTCATATTGTTGCATCAACTCAAGCGGGTGCAATTTATGGCTGGCAGTTGGCTATTATTATTGTTTTAGCAAATCTATTTAAGTATCCATTTTTCCGTTTTGGGGTGCAATATACGCTAGCATCAGGAAAGACCCTACTTGAAGGTTATAAAGAAAAAGGTGGTATTTACCTTTGGGTGTTCTTTATTTTGAATGTTTTTGCTGCAATGATTAATACAGCTGGTGTTGGCATTGTGACTGCGGCAATTTTAAGTTTTATTTTACCATCAAGCTTAGGATTAGGCATTCCACAACTTAGCACTATTGTGATTGCGGTCACATGGGGTATGTTGTTATTAGGAAAATACCGTTTCTTAGATACTCTTTCTAAATGGATTATGATTGCGTTGACGGTATCGACTGTGACTGCGGTGATCATTGCTGCTTTTAAAGGTAGCACAGTAGTACCTGACTTTGTTGAACCGTCTCCATGGAATTTAGCTTCACTCGCATTTATTGTTGCTTTGATGGGATGGATGCCAGCACCAATTGAGATTTCTGCAATTAACTCTATGTGGGTTATTGCGAAAAAACGTTTCACGCAAATCAGCTATAAAGACGGCTTATTTGATTTCAATGTTGGCTTTATCGGTACTGCAATCTTAGCCCTTGTATTCCTTGCACTTGGTGCGATTGTTCAATATGGTTCGGGTGAAACGGTTGAGCAAGCTGGTGTTAAATATATTGCTCAGTTAATTAAAATGTATGCTTATGCCATTGGTGATTGGTCTCGTTTATTAATTGCATTTATTGCTTTTATGTGTATGTTTGGAACAACGATTACTGTAATTGATGGTTATTCTCGTGCGAATGCGGAAGCATTACGTTTACTTTTAAATAAAAAAGAGAGTTCACAATTACAGTTAAATATTTGGTTAACTGTGACATCTGCGATTGGTATTTTAATTATTACCTTGTTTATGAGTGATGTTGCAAAAATGCTAACCTTTGCGATGATTTGTTCATTTGTATCAACACCGATATTTGCATGGTTAAACCTTTCTTTAGTATTAAAAGGTGAACATCGAGTAAAAGGCGGATTATTTTGGTTATCCATTATTGGATTAATTTACCTTTCTGGCTTCACTCTATTGTTCATTGCACACCAAACAGGCTTATTAAGCTAATTTAAACCTTGATACAAGCGGTCACTTTCTTGCAAAAAATTATAGAAATCTGACCGCTTGTCTACTCTCTTTACTTGCAAAGTCTAATTTTGTGCGTATAATACGCGCCTTCAGTCACACCTGTTTTTTAATCCTTGCTTCCAACGCTGGTGACTGGCAACCTTGGAGGCTGTTAACCCGTAAGGATCGACAATGCGTCACTACGAAATCGTTTTTATGGTTCACCCGGACCAAAGCGAACAAGTACCTGGTATGATCGAGCGTTATACCGCTTCTGTTAAAGAAGCAGGCGGTCAAGTTCATCGCTTAGAAGATTGGGGTCGTCGTCAATTAGCATACCCAATCAACAAACTTCACAAAGCACACTATGTGTTAATGAATGTAGAAGCTCCACAAAACGTAATCGATGAGTTAGAAACTAACTTCCGTTACAACGATGCCGTTCTTCGTAGCTTAGTGTTACACACTAAAGCAGCGGTAACAGAAGCATCACCAATGCTTAAAGCAAAAGATGAGCGTAAAGCTCCAGAAGCTTTAGTAGAAGTTGAAGCTGAGGATGCAGACGAGTAATTCGTCTATTGATAACTGTTTAATCTTAAGTGGCACTATAGCAACAACGATTAAACAAAGCCTAAGCCCGATAGGTATTCCAACTTACTCTTTTTACCTAGAACATCGTTCAAGCCAAAAAGAAGTGAATTTAGAACGCCAAGCGTGGTGCAAAATCCAAGTGGTTTTGGCTGGCAATCAATTTAGTTTAATAACCCAACAAATGAAGGTCGGTGGGAAAGTTCGAGTAAAAGGGTTTATCCATACTCACAAAGACTACAATGATTTAAATCAGTTAGTCTTGCACACCGAACAGATTGAATTTATAGATTAGGAGAAGCCAAAATGGCACGTTATTTCCGTCGTCGTAAGTTCTGCCGCTTCACAGCGGAAAATGTTGTTGAAATCGATTACAAAGATATCGCTACATTAAAGAACTATATTTCAGAAAGCGGCAAAATTGTTCCAAGCCGTATCACAGGTACTCGTGCGAAGTATCAACGTCAATTAGCTCGTGCAATCAAACGCGCTCGCTACCTTGCGTTACTTCCATACACTGACAACCATCAGTAATAAGAGAGGAAGAGTACAATGCAAGTTATTTTATTAGACAAAGTTGCTCAACTTGGTACTGTTGGTGACCAAGTAACTGTTAAAGCAGGTTTTGCACGTAACTACTTAATCCCACAAGGTAAAGCGGTTATGGCAACTGCAGCAAACATTGCTCACTTTGAAGCACGTCGTGCAGAATTAGAAGCGAAAGCAGCAGAAGCATTATCTGCAGCACAAGCTCGTGCAGCAGCAATCGCTAACTTAGCAGCAATCGTAATCACTTCTAAAGCAGGTGATGACGGTCGTTTATTCGGTTCTGTTGGTGCACGTGATATTGCTGAAGCAGTATCTGCAGCAGGCGTTGCAGTAACTAAATCAGAAGTTCGTTTACCAGAAGGTGCATTACGTACTACTGGCGAACACGAAGTGAAATTACACTTACACGCTGAAGTAAATGCAGTAGTAACTATCAACGTAGTTTCTGAGTAATTTACGATTAAGTTAATAAACTCCTAACTATTTTTAGTTAGGAGTTTTTTTATGTCCGAATTATTTAGATTCTTCTATTTTTCATAGATAAATAACCTATATGACAAAAATTATTTATGAATGATAGCTTTTATTTAAAAATAGTTATTTAAATATGATGATTTCTAAACCATCCGGAGTGCTCTTGAGGTATATTTAAAGATTTTTGGGCTATAAGTAAGGGATTTTGAAAGCTGTTATTTATAAGCTTGTTTTTCTATTATGTGATTATTTAAGACTATTTTTGATTTATCTTATACAAGATCAATATGTTTGATACAACCTCGCTAATAGTCACTTATAAAGATAAAAAATTGACATGTAGTAGAATGAAAACAGGCTGAATTTTCAGCCTGTTTTCTTATGATTTAGTAAATATGATTAAATAATAATATTTGCAATTGCAACACCGACACAGCAAGCGACGAGTACGCCAATTAATCCCGGTACCATAAAGCTATGGTTGAAGTAATATTTACCAATCTTCGTTGTCCCAGTAACATCAAAGTTTACAGTAGCAATATCTGATGGATAGTTAGGAATAAAGAAGTAAGCATAAGTTGCAGGCATTAAACCAACAAGTAATGGTGCAGGTAAGCCTAAGCCAATACCTACAGGAAGCATCATTACTGCTGTTGCTGCCTGACTATTAATCACTACCGATACAGCAAAGAGTGCAAGTGCAAAAGTCCATGGATAGGTCTCTACCATTTCGGTGATACCAGCTTTGAACTGTGGCATTGCATATTGGAAGTAAGTATCACTCATCCATGCAATACCAAAAATTGCGATTGCTGCGACCATTCCAGATTTAAATACGACGCCATTAGGCACTGTTTGTGGGTTTGTCTTAGTTGCAAGTAAGATAATACCACCAAAACAGAGCATCATCATTTGAATGATTAATGACATTGAAATTGGTTTAACTTTTTCACCTGTTCCAACAGTACGAATTTCAGGGAACATAGCAATGACAACAATCACAATTAATGAAAGTAAGAATAGTAAAACAGCTTTTTTAGCACCAGCTGGAAGAGCTTCATTCAATGTAGTGCTTGTTGTACTTAAAATACGTTCACGCCAAATTGGATCTTGTAGGCGACGTTGATATTCAGGATCATCTTCTAATTCTTTACCACGGCGTAAGCTATATAAAGAAAGCGCGATAGTACCCGCAAATGTGGCTGGAACCGTGACACCAATAATACTTAATAGGGTAACGTGTTCAAATCCCGGTAATTGTGTAATTTGAGCGAGATAGAATACAACGGCTGCAGAAAGTGGACTTGAGGTAATGGCAAGCTGAGATGCAACAGAGGATGCTGCCATTGGACGTTCAGGACGAATACCATTTTTTAAGGCAACATCCGCAATAATTGGCATTACAGAATACACTGAGTGGCCTGTACCTAGCATGAATGTCATGACGTAGGTAACTAATGGTCCAAGTAAAGTGACACGTTTAGGGTTTTTACGTAAGATCTTTTCTGCCACTTGTAACATGAATTTTAAACCGCCTGCGGCTTCTAGAATAGAGGCACAGGTGACAACGGCAAGGATGATCAACATCACATCTATAGGTGCTTTTCCTACAGGCATACGAAGAATAAAGACTTCAACAGCTAAACCAATACCGGAAACAACCCCTAAACCTATACCACCGTAACGGCTTCCAGCATAAAGAAATGCTAATAAGAGTAAAAACTCAAAGTACAACATATAAACCTCATAAAAATTAAAAAAACGAGATGAATTCTATCTATTTCGAATTTATTTAAAAAGGGATAGATTTTACTTAAATCAAATTTTAGTGAAGTTTTTCGTTAGAATTATATTTTGCTGTATCGGTATACAAGCGGGTAGATTGTGCCAATTTTTTGCAAATAGATTTTAGCCATAGATTTAGCTAAACTTTGCTAAAAATGTGATCTAGATTACAAAACTAAAACGTTTTAGCAAATTTTGCTTTTTTAGCTAAACCGTTTTAGTTAGAATGCGAGCGTTTAAATTTTGATATTCTCACATAAATATAGGTGGTAACTATGAACTTTCCTCAAATCGCTCAACAAGTGATTGATAAACTCGGGGGCAAAGATAATATCTCTGCAGCAGCACACTGTGCAACCCGTTTGCGTATGGTGGTTAAAGATGAATCTTTAATCGATAAAGAAGGCATTGAGAACATTGAAGGTGTTAAGGGCCAGTTCTCAGTGGCAGGTCAATACCAAATTATTTTTGGTTCGGGTACAGTAAATAAAGTCCACGCGGAATTAACCAAAGTATTAGGTATCGGTGATATGAGCACTGCTGAAGTAGCAAGTGCTGGGGCGGATAAACAAGGGCTTTTACAAAGTTTAGTCAAAGGCTTAGCAGACATTTTCGTACCAATCATTCCAGCTATCGTAGCAGGCGGTTTGTTAATGGGTATTCACTCCATGCTTACTGCAAAAGGCTTCTTTGCAGAAGGTGTGAATGTTGTTGATATGTACCCAGGTATTGCAGATTTAGTGGACTTAATGAACACCTTTGCAAATGCACCATTTGTATTCTTGCCTGTTCTGTTAGGTTTCTCTGCAACCCGTAAATTTGGCGGTAACCCATATTTAGGTGCAGCACTTGGTATGTTATTAGTTCACCCAGCATTAGCGGATGGTTGGAACTACGCCCTAACCCTTGCTAAAGGCAATATCCAATACTGGAATGTCTTTGGTTTAGAAATTGAGAAAGTTGGTTATCAAGGTACTGTTATCCCTACTTTAGTTTCTGCGTGGGTATTAGCAACGTTAGAGAAAGGTTTCCGCAAAGTTGTTCCTTCATTCTTAGATAACTTAATCACGCCGTTATTCTCATTATTCATTGCAGGTTTCTTAGCATTCACGATCATTGGTCCATTAGGTCGTGAAGCAGGTTCATTAATCAGCTTCGGTTTAACTTGGTTATATGACACTTTAGGTTTTGTCGGTGGTGCAATTTTCGGTACATTCTATGCGCCAATCGTTATCACAGGTATGCACCAAACCTTTATCGCTGTAGAAACCCAATTATTAGCCGAAGTGGCAAACACAGGCGGTACATTCATTTTTCCAATCGCAGCTATGTCTAACATTGCTCAAGGTGCAGCATGTTTAGGTGCAGCATTTGTGATGAAAGATGCAAAAGTACGTGGTATTGCTGTTCCATCAGGTATTTCAGCATTATTAGGTATTACTGAACCAGCTATGTTTGGTGTGAACTTACGCTATCGTTATCCGTTTATTGCTGCAATGATTGCATCAGGTACAGCAAGTGCATTTATCGCATTCTTTAATGTAAAAGCGATCGCATTAGGTGCGGCAGGTTTACCTGGTATTCCATCAATCAAACCTGAAAGTTTAGCGATGTACTGTGTAGGTATGGCAATTTCAGCATTTATCGCATTTAGTGTAACCGTTGTACTTGGTAAACGAGCACAAGCAAAAGCGTAATGAATTTATAGAAAAAAAACCGCCATTTTATGAATGGCGGTTTTTTTGTTTTTGCAAAAAATGAGACTGATCACACCGCTTGTAATGGCAGTTGCCAATGAATTTCTTTGATCCCTTTTTCTCTTAAATAAGCATTAGTTTGAGAGAAATGACGACATCCCAAAAAACCACGATGGGCAGAAAGTGGGGATGGGTGTGGTGCAGTTAAGACGCAATGACGTTGCCTATCAATAAATTGTCCTTTCTTTTGAGCATGACTGCCCCAAAGTAAAAAGACGAGATTTTCTCTATGTTGGTTCAGTTGATGAATCACTTTATCCGTAAAGGTTTCCCAACCAATATTCGCATGAGAATGGGCTTTTCCCTGTTCAACGGTTAAAACCGTATTAAGTAACAATACCCCTTGTCTTGCCCACTCGACCAAATAGCCGTGTGAAGGAATCTGAAACCCGACATCTTGTGCTAATTCTTTGTACATATTCAGTAATGACGGTGGTGGCGCAATACCAGGTTTGACCGAAAAAGATAAACCGTGAGCTTGATTTGGTCCATGGTAAGGATCTTGCCCTAAAATCACGACTCTAACATCTTTAAATTCAGTTAATACAAAGGCATTAAACACTTCATTTTGAGGTGGATAAATTATTTTTCCAGCTAAACGTTCTTGATGCACATATTGCAAAATATGTTGAAAGTAGGGCTGAGTTTTTTCTTCCCCGATAGCTTCTGTCCAAGTGTTCATAGTTTATCCTGTTATTAAATTGTTACAAATAAAAATAGTACGTTAAATCTGATTGTTTTTTAATCTAAGATCAAATTTTTTTACAAAAATGATTAAATTTTTCTCGCATTTTAAAAGATAAGCGTTAAAATACTCAAAATTTTTTGAAAAATTAAAATTTTCTTATAATTCTTCCCAACATACTAGGAGTCAAAAATGATCAAAGGTGTACAAATCACTGAATCTGCAAACAAAAACTTATTAAACTCTTTCTGGTTATTAGATGAAGAGAAAAACGAAGCACGTTGCTTAGTGGCTAAAGGTGATTTCCAAGAAGACCAAGTCGTTGCAATCAGCGAATTAGGTCAAGTTTCATACCGTGAAGTGCCAGTTAATGTTGCACCAACTATCAAAGTAGAAGGTGGTCAACACTTAAACGTAAACGTATTACGCCGTGAAACATTAGAAGATGCAGTAAAAAATCCTGAGAAATATCCGCAATTAACTATCCGTGTTTCAGGTTATGCAGTTCGTTTCAACTCATTAACACCAGAACAACAACGTGATGTAATTACTCGTACTTTCACAGAAAGCCTATAATTAGTGCCTTTCTTCATAAGCCCTGTTGTATGACAGGGCTTTTTTTATAGCAAAAACATATAAAAAAACCGAGCATAAGCTCGGTTCTTTCATATTCGGAAATTAGCGACGTAAACCTAAACGTGCGATAGTTTCTGAGTATTTAGCAAGATCAGTACGTTTTAAGTAGTCTAATAATTTACGACGACGTGAAACCATACGTAATAAGCCACGACGACCGTGGTGATCTTTTTTGTGCTCAGCAAAGTGTGCTTGTAAGTGGTTGATTTGTGCTGTTAAAAGAGCGACCTGAACTTCTGAAGAACCAGTATCTTTTGCATCACGACCAAATTCAGCAACGATTTTTGCTTTTGCTTCTACGCTTAGAGACATTTTTTACTCCTAAAAAGTAGTTAAGTTTATATTCATCAATAGCCGATCTCTAATTCAGCTACGACATGAAGTTGCGTATATTAAAGGCAAAGCATGCTGAGATCAATGCCTTTATCAAAATTTAGTGATTTGAATGGGTATTCGTAGGTTGTAAATATTCTTCCCGATTCGGATCAACCGTTTTTGATTTACGAATCATAGGCTCTACAGTTGAGCCTTGTACTAGAATAGAGAACATAACCACAGAATAAGTCATTACCAGTATCAAATCTTTAATATCAATTCCATTTGCATAGGCGGTTTTGGCTGGAATAGAGAGAGCCATAGCTAATGCTAACCCACCACGTAATCCTCCCCAAGTCATGATTTTGAGCGTATAAGGATTATAGGTTCTAAATTGTTGTAATGCTTTAAACGGAAACCATAAGCTAAGATAACGTGAGGCTAAGCAGATTGGAATAGCTGCAATCATCATCACAATACCATAGATATTAAAATCAACTAATAAGATTGCAAAGCCAATTAAGAAGAAGAGTAGTGAATTTAAGAAGTGGTCAATCATTTCCCAGAAATGATCTAGATAGCGTTGGCTTTGTTCTGAAAAACCTGAACGGCGAGTCCAGTTACCAATCATAATGCCAGAGACTACCATTGCCAATGCCCCGGATACATGCAGGATATTATTGGCAAACATAAAGCCAGCAGTTGGAATTGTTAAGGTTAAAAGAATTTCTAAGCTACCGTCATCCGTCGATGAAATTAAGATATGCGCAATAAAGCCAAGTACAAAGCCAAATAAAATACCACCAATTGCTTCATGTAAGAAGAGGCTCATAATGCCACTAAAAGTTGCTTCTTGACCACCAAATGCAACGGCAAATACAGTAATAAAGATAACTAAACCGACACCATCATTAAACAGCGATTCACCTTCTACTTGCATAGATAAACGTTTTGGAGCACGTAGATTTTTGATGATCGCAAGTACTGCGATAGGGTCAGTTGGAGAAATTAATGCGCCAAATACGATACAGTAAATCAAGTCAATTTGTAGCCCAATTAGGTTAGCTACCCCATAGACAAAGAAACCGATAATCAAGGTTGAAGCTAAGGTTGAGAATAACGCAAAGATGGTAATTTCCCATTTCTGATCTTTTAATACAGGCAATTTGATACCTAAAGATCCAGCAAACAATAAGAAACCGAGAATCCCATTAAGTAAGAAGCTTTTGAAATCAATTTGCTCCATAACTTCAGTTGCAACGGCATCAAGATTAAACCATCCAAAAGTGCCGAGTAAAAGTAATAATAACGATCCCACCATTGCAGCTGCGGTAATGGCGATAGTAGATTGAACTTTATCACTGATTTTATGAGTCACAAACCCTAATAGAATGGATAAGGCAGATAAAAAGCAGATATAAGTGTAAATACCCATATGGTATCCTTATAAAAACAAACGAAAAGTGAAGATAATTCTTCGTAGAAGAAAGGTGGAGAATTAAACCAAATTTTGATCATAATTGCAAAGTTTAAAGTAAAGTAAGCGGTTGCTTTTTCATGCATTTTTGCTCACTAAAAATTTGAGAATTCTTATTGTTACAGTATAATCAGCACAATTTTTTGTAATTTTAGGAACAATACAATGATTGAAAAAATGCATGAGAAAGCAAACGGGCCTGTCTTTAAAATTATTTTTGCTCTCGTTTCTATCTCTTTTGTTTTAGGTGGCATTGGTGGCGGATTAATGGCTACTGATAATTCAGCAGTTAAGGTAAATGGAGAAGAAATATCTCAGCAAGCGTTTAATGTCGCAAAAGGTCAACAACAAAATGTATTAAATGCTCAAATGGGGGCTAAGTTTTGGGACTTAATGGATACTCCTGCTTATGCAAGACAATTTAATGAGAGTATCTTAAATGGTTTAATTGATGATGAATTACTTCGCCAATACGCGAAAGAACTTAAAATTGATATTAGTGCAGATCAAATTAAATCTGAAATTGTTAATTCTGAAGCTTTTCAACAAGATGGCAAGTTTAGCAATAGTCTTTACCAGCAAACACTCCGAAATAACGGTTTAAGTGCAGATGGTTATGCGGCTATTGTGTATGAGGGCATGTTATTTTCTCAAATTCAGCAAGCAATTGTAGATAGCTATTTCACAGTACCAGTACAACAAGAATTATTAGCAAAATTGTTGTTACAAAAACGCCAAATTCGTTTGGCTACGTATTCGGTAGCAAATGAAGCGAAAAGTCAAACTGCTTCTGCAGAAGAACTTCAAACTTACTATAATGAACATAAAGCAAGTTTTGTTAATCCAGAGAAACTTACCGTCGAATACGTTACTTTTGAGCCTAAAGATCTTGAAAGTAAAGTTCAAGTAACAGATGAGCAAGTAGATACTTACTACCAAGCTAATAAGGCAAAATATACCACGAAAGGCGAAGCAAAAATTGCACATATTCAAGTGGCTAACGAAGCGGAAGCAAATGACATTGTACAAGCTCTCGCAAAAGGAGAGGATTTTGCTCAATTAGCAAAAGCAAAATCACAAGATAAATTATCTGCGGCTCAAGGCGGTGATTTAGGTTGGGCAAAAGCAGGCGTATTCCCGAAAGCTTTTGAAGATGCAGCGAATGCGTTAGACGTTGGTAAAACAAGCCAACCAATTAAAGTAGATAATGCCTATCATATTGTTAAGGTTTTAGAGCGTAATGCTGAAACAGTCGTACCACTTGAAAAAGTAAAGGCACAGATTGTTGAAACGATTCGCAATGAATTATTAGTCACAGACTATTCGAATACTCTTCGTGAAATGGCAAACGCAGCGTTTGAAAATAATGGATCTTTGGAGGCTGTAGCAAAAGCTGCTGGTGTTTCAGTAAACAAAACAGAGCCATTTACACATGATAGTATCCCAACGGCCTTAAATAATGAAAAAGTGCTTCGGGTTCTATTTGAGGGAGATCTTCGTCAGAATGGCCAAAACTCAGAAGGCATTGACATAGGCGATGCTACACACCCGAAAACAATCTTTGTTCGAGTGAGTAATTATCAGGCTGAAAGCGTCAAAACATTTGATGAAGCTAAAAATAATGTAGAGCAAGCGGTCAAATTACAAAAAGCCGTTAAAGCTTTAGAAGCGAAAGCAGCAACGCAAGTTGATACCTTAAATAAAGGGGAAAAAGGTGATGTTGCATTTGGCAGTTCCGAAGATTTAGTTTTCGCTCAAGCGCAAATGACAGAACCCGCTTTGGCTCAGGTTGTTTTCTCCATGGTAAAACCAACAGATAAACCTGTATATCAGACTTCTCATAATGCGAATGGAGATATTGTTATTATTGCATTAGATAAAGTGACAGACGGCACAGCGGAAGAATTTAAACCATTACAAGCGCAATTTGAGCAAGCAGATCGAGTGGTTTTACGCAATGATTTACTGAAAGATTTGCGTACGCGTGCAAAAGTTGAAGTAAATCAAGATTTTATTGACCAACTTGAAAGCAATAAATAAGCCAGTCAATTTTGTTAAAAACTTGTTATTGACATTATTTATAAATTTCCGCAAAATTCACTCAAATTTTTAATCTTCAGGGCAGGGTGAAATTCCCGATCGGCGGTAAAGTCCGCGAGCCGAGGTGAAAACCGAAGCAGGAACTGGTGAAATTCCAGTACCGACAGTAATAGTCTGGATGGAAGAAGAGCAGAATATCTACACTCGAACACTGTTTCGAGTGCTTTTCTTATGCTTTTAACGCCTTGAGATCGTGAGATTTCAAGGCGTTTTCAATTCTATTTCCCCTTCTCAAAGTGGGAAATTTCTATCCTGCCCCTAATTTATAAAAAAACAAATGACGCACTCTATTTTTATGGCTCGTGCCATTGAACTGGCTGAACTTGGTCGTGGCTGGACAAATCCTAATCCGTTGGTTGGTTGTGTGATTGTCAAGGACGGCAACATTGTTGCGGAAGGCTATCACCAACGCTACGGCGAATGGCACGCCGAACGTAATGCGATTTTACATTGTCAGGAAGATTTAAGCGGCGCAACGGCTTACGTTACCCTTGAGCCTTGCTGTCACCACGGGCGCACACCGCCTTGTTCTGATTTGCTGATTGAACGCGGGATTAAAACTATCGTTATCGGCTCAAGCGACCCCAATCCTCTTGTGGCAGGTAAAGGCGTGGCACAACTCCGTCAAGCAGGGATTGAGGTGATTGAGAATGTGATGAAAGCCGAATGTGATGCGTTAAATCCAATTTTCTTTCACTATATTCAAACTAAACGCCCTTATGTGTTGATGAAATATGCGATGACCGCAGACGGTAAAATTGCCACCGCAACAGGCGAGTCCAAATGGATCACAGGGGAGCAAGCCAGAGCCAATGTGCAATGCACCCGACATCAATACAGTGCGATTATGGTTGGGGTGGATACCGTGTTGGCGGATAATCCGATGCTCAATAGTCGAATGCCGAATGCCAAACAGCCAGTGCGGATTGTGTGCGATAGCCAGTTGCGTACGCCATTAGATTGTCAATTAGTCCAAACTGCCAAAATCTATCGCACGATAATTGCAACAGTTTCAGATGATTTGCAAAAAATCGCTCAATTCCAACCGCTTGGAGTGGAAGTGCTGGTTTGTAAAGCAAAAGACAAGCGGATCGATTTAGCCGATCTTTTACAAAAACTCGGTGAACAAGGAATTGACAGCCTATTGTTAGAAGGCGGCTCAAGTTTAAATTTCA
This sequence comes from Actinobacillus indolicus, assembly GCF_004519515.1. Lineage (NCBI taxonomy): Bacteria > Pseudomonadati > Pseudomonadota > Gammaproteobacteria > Pasteurellales > Pasteurellaceae > Actinobacillus > Actinobacillus indolicus. The sequence continues at coordinate 1,641,862 of NZ_CP038145.1, forward strand.
GTGCGTTAAACGCTGGCATTGTAAACCGTGTGCATTGCTATATCGCCCCGAAATTAGTCGGTGGCGTTACCGCCAAAACGCCTATCGGTGGTGAAGGGATTGGCGTGTTGGCAAATGCGGTGCAATTGAAAAATGCAAAGATCAGCCAAATCGGCGAAGATCTTCTGATTGATTATGAAGTAGGGACGCCACGCTTGGCGTCCTAATCACCAGTATTTAAAGTAGGAACACATTGATATGTTCACAGGCATTATTGAAGAAGTCGGCAAAGTCGCCAAAATCCACAAACAAGGGGAATTTGCCGTTTTAACCATCACGGGAAGCAAAATTTTTACGGATATGCACTTAGGCGACAGCATTGCAGTCAATGGTGTCTGTTTAACCGTAACCGAATTTGGCTCAAACCATTTTTCTGCAGATGTAATGTCGGAAACACTCGCCCGTACATCATTAGGCGAATTACAACCGAACAGCCCCGTTAATCTTGAACGTGCAATGGCGGCAAACGGACGTTTCGGCGGACATATTGTGTCGGGGCATATTGATGGCACAGGGGAAATTGTCAGCATTACCCCAGCGAATAATTCGGTCTGGTATCAGATTAAAACCACGGCAAAGCTGATGCGTTACATCATTGAAAAAGGCTCAATTACGATTGACGGAATAAGCCTGACGGTGGTCGATTGTGATGAAAACAGCTTCCGAGTGTCGATTATTCCGCATACCTTAAGCGAAACGAATTTAGGCACGAAAAAAGTCGGCAGTCTCGTGAATTTAGAGAACGATGTAATTGGAAAATATGTGGAAAAATTGCTGTCGCCGAAACAGAGCGAGCCACAGAGCAATATCACCGAAGAGTTTTTAAAGCGAGTGGGGTTTTAGGTTTTAACTCTCTCCCGTTTACGGGAGAGAGACAGCTCAAAATAGCGTAAGGCTATTTTGAGCAGAGAGAGGGCAATGAGCGGTAAGATGTAAGAAAACTTTTACAAAGCCCTATCCCTCCGAAAATCCTACGGATTTTCTCCACCCAATACTCGCTATGCTCGCTCCTTCGGAGCCGTCGGCAAAGCCGACGTTCAAATGCAAGGCATTTGTCCCGCAAGCGGGCGAGGGAATAATAAAAAGGAAAGCAAATGTTTCAATTTTCAAGCGTAGAACAAGCCTTAGACGCATTACGTCAAGGCAAAATTATTATCGTCAGCGATGACGAAGACAGAGAAAACGAAGGGGATTTTATCTGTGCGGCGGAATTTGCCACCCCTGAAAATATCAACTTTATGGCAACTTATGGTAAAGGCTTGATTTGTATGCCGATTTCAACGGCGATAGCCAAAAAACTCGACCTACCACAGATGGTTTCTTACAACACCGATAACCACGAAACTGCCTTTACCGTTGCTATCGATCACATTGATACCGGCACTGGCATTTCGGCTTTTGAGCGTTCGCTTACGGCGCTTAAAGTTGTAGACGACAACGCCAAGCCAAGTGATTTCCGTCGCCCAGGGCATATGTTCCCACTGCTTGCAAAAGACGGTGGCGTGTTGGTGCGTAACGGACACACAGAAGCAACGGTGGATCTAGCTCGTTTAGCCGGACTTAAACACGCAGGGCTGTGTTGTGAAATTATGGCGGACGACGGCACAATGATGAAAATGCCTGAATTACAAGCCTTTGCCACGCAACACAATATGCCGTTTATCACAATCGCCCAGCTTCAAGAATATCGCCGAGCAAAAGATTGTTTAATTGAGCAGATTTCTGTGGTCAAAATGCCGACCAAATATGGCGACTTTACCGCACATAGTTTCATTGAAAAAATCACAGGCAAAGAACACGTTGCCTTAGTGAAAGGGGATATTGGCAACGGCGAAGAGGTGCTGTGTCGTATTCATTCTGAATGTTTAACTGGAGATGCCTTTGGTTCACAACGCTGCGACTGCGGTCAGCAATTTGCCGCCGCAATGAGCCAAATTGAACAAGAAGGTCGAGGCGTGTTGCTCTATTTACGCCAAGAAGGACGAGGCATTGGCTTAATCAATAAACTGCGTGCTTATGAATTACAAGATAAAGGAATGGATACCGTCGAGGCAAATTTAGCCCTTGGCTTCGGTGAAGATGAACGTGAATACCATATCGGTGCACAGATGTTTCGCAGTTTAGGGGTGAAAACTATCCGCTTGCTAACCAATAACCCGGCGAAAATCGAAGGCTTACAGCAAGTCGGCTTAAACATCGTAGCACGAGAGCCGATTATGGTTGAGCCGAATAAACACGATTTGGAATACCTTAAAGTTAAACAAGTCAAAATGAGGCATTTGTTTAACTTTTAGACTTGTTAAATCACATTCAATGTAGGGACACACTGCGTGTGTCCGTAAAATGAATGAATAAAGGATACAGTGTGTGTCTATAAAACTAATGAATAACGGACACACGCAGTGTGTCCCTACGGAAGTTTATTTATATCAATTTACATTCAATATAAGGAAAAGCAAAAATGGCAATTATCACAGGTAATTTAGTGGCAACAGGGTTAAAATTCGGTATTGTGTGTGCGAGATTTAACGATTTTATCAACGACAAACTGTTAAGCGGTGCGATCGATACACTTGTTCGCCACGGTGCAAGCGAAAGTGATATTGATACCGCTTGGGTGCCAGGAGCATTTGAAATTCCGTTGTTGGCGAAAAAAATGGCGGAAAGCGGTAAGTATGACGCAGTAATCTGCTTAGGTACGGTAATCCGTGGCTCAACTACGCATTATGATTACGTTTGTAACGAAGCTGCAAAAGGTATTGGTGCAGTGAGCTTACAAACTGGTATTCCGGTTATTTTTGGCGTATTAACCACTGAAAATATCGAACAAGCAATTGAACGTGCAGGCACAAAAGCTGGCAATAAAGGCTCTGAATGTGCGTTAGGTGCGATTGAAATGGTGAATGTGTTAAAAGCACTATAATTTGCAAAATATGAGGTGGAAGTCACCGCTTGTATAGAGAAAAGGGCTGAAATATCAGCCCTTTTATACATCAAATTAACCTATTTTTTCCAAATTCGAGTTTGATAATCACGAATTGAGCGGTCAGAACTGAATGTACCTAAACGAGCCGTATTAAGAATCGCAGATTCAACCCAAGCGGTTTGATCTTGGTAACGTTTTGCGACTTCTTTTTGGGCTTCACGGTAGCTTGCAAAATCCGCTAACACACAGAAATAATCTTTGTTTAATAGATCGTAAACTAACGGTTCAAAGGTATCTTTATTGCCGCCTGAGAATGTGCCGTCCGCTAATGCGTCAATCGCCTGTTTTAATACAGGATCTTGCTCATAGTAAGTTTTAGACACATAGCCTTTTGCACGCAATTCACGCACAGATTCAACGGTATGTCCAAAAATAACAACATTTTCTTCCCCAGCAAATTCTGCAATTTCTACGTTTGCACCATCTAATGTACCAAGCGTAATTGCACCATTGAGAGCCAATTTCATATTGCCTGTACCTGACGCTTCTTTACCCGCAAGAGAAATCTGCTCAGAAACATCTGCTGCAGGAATGATTTTCTCAGCAAGGCTTACGCGGTAGTCTGGTAAGAATGCCACTTGCAATTTACCTTGCATATCAGGGTCGTTGTTAATCACTTTTGCCACAGCATTGATGGCCTGAATAATTTGTTTCGCCATAAAGTAACCTGGTGCAGCTTTACCTGCGAAGATAAACAGGCGTGGCACAACCTCTTGTTGTGGGTTAGCTTTAATCTCTTGATAAGTGGCAATGATATTTAACAGGTTCAAATGTTGGCGTTTGTATTCGTGGAAACGTTTAATTTGAACATCGAAAATCGCATTGCAATTCACTTTTAAACCCAGTGATTGCTCAATTTCTTTCGCTAATAGCTGTTTGTTTTGCTGTTTGATGTGATTGTAGTCCGCTTGGAACTGTGGATCTTTGGCAAATTTTTCAATTTGAGCCAATAATTCAAGATCTTTTGTCCAGTCACCTTTGATATATTTATCTAACAATGCACTCAATAATGGGTTTGCTTGACGGATCCAACGACGTGGGGTAATACCGTTAGTCACATTGTGGAAACGCCCTTTAAATAAGCGGTTATAAGCTGGGAATAAATCGCTTACCACTAAATCTGAGTGAATTTGTGCCACACCATTGACGGCAAAAGAGCCAACAACACAAAGGTTTGCCATACGCACACGGTGGTTCATTAAGACTGCCGTTTCTTCCCATGCTTGAGCAAATTCTTCTTCATTGAACTCCGCTTTCACTTGTTGATAAAGCTCGTTGTTAATGCGATCAATGATGATTAAATGGCGTGGCAACAATTTCGCCACGAGATTTTGATCCCATTGCTCTAAGGCTTCAGGCAATAAAGTATGGTTGGTATAAGCAAATGTTTTTGAACAGATTGCCCAAGCACGATCCCAACATAAACCATATTCATCAATTAATAAACGCATTAACTCAGGGATTGCAATCGCAGGGTGTGTATCGTTTAACTGGATCACTTCAAATTCAGGCAACTGCTCTAGGGTTCTGCCTTGTGCAAGGTGATTTTTCAGAATATCAGCAACAGAACAAGCACAGTGGAAATATTGTTGCATTAAACGAAGTTCTTTACCTTCTTGGTGGTTGTCGTTTGGATAAAGCACTTTAGTCAATTTTGACGCATCAACCACTTTACTTTCAGATTCAAGATAGTCACCGTCGTTAAATTGAGCAAGATCGAAGGATGTTTCGCTATAACCTTGCCATAAACGCAACGGCTGTTGAACCCCTTTATAGCCTACTACAGGTAAATCAAAGGCTTCACCATAAATTGTCCAAGCTGGTTTCCACTCATATTTATCCCCCTCACGGTGCCATACTTCGCCACCAAAGCCAACTGTTTGACGGAAATCAGGGCGATGATATTGTTGAGCATAGAAATCACGGCTCCACGCATCACCTTCTTCACGCTGTTCACCTGCCCAGCCAAAGCTCTGTTTGAATAAGCCGTATTGATAGTGTAATCCGTATCCCACCGCTGGCTGAGCAAGGCTTGCCATTGAATCTAAATAGCAGGCAGCTAAACGACCTAAACCGCCGTTACCTAACGATGGATCACGCTCTTCTTCAAGAATATCCACTAAATTTTTACCATATTGAGCTAGGGTTAAATGCACATATTGATAAACCCCAAGGCTCATTAAGTTGTTACCCAGTAAACGCCCGATTAGGAACTCCATGGAGAGATAGTTTACTTTGCGAGTGTTTACAAGCGGTGCGTTTTTAGGAAAATTTTGCAAAATCGCTTGTTGGCTAACTTCAGCAATGAATTGATACCATTGCTGTGTAGAAAGCTGTTCGGGTTTTAAAAAACGCTCTTCACAGTAGCTTTTTAACGACTGCTCAAACAGCGTTTCGAATTGTTGAGTAGATGACATAGATCCTCCAAATAAAATTTTTCAAATAGTATAGGTATTATTAATAAAATTGCGAGAGCTAAATCATTCTTTTAAAAATGAATTAGGGATGAGAGAGAAGTAGGAAAGGATGAAAAGCCAAATAGCACAACATACGTGCTATTTGGATTATGGTGATAAGATTATTTTTTTGCTTTTAAATCTGCCACTTTCTGTGAACGATAAATCGCATTGATTGCGTGGATTAATGCACGAGCGGAAGATTCCACAATATCCGTCGCTAAACCTACACCATGGAAACGGCGACCTTGATGTTCAACCACAATGTCAACTTGTCCTAGCGCTTCAGCACCTTCGCCTTTAGCGGTTAAGTTATAGTTGAGCATTTTAATCTCCATGCCAGTAATCGCTAAAATAGCATTGTAAACCGCATCTACAGGGCCGTTACCGCCTTGTGAAACTTGGCTTAAGCGTTTTCCATCCAATTCTACTTGTACGAAAGCAGATGCAGGTAATCCGCTGATTAATTGTGATGTAATTACATCTAACACTAAGCGATCTTCATCCCCTTGTTGCATATCAATAAATGCAAGGGCTTCCAAATCGTAATCAAAGACTTGACCTTTTTTATCGGCAAGTTTTAAGAAGGCTTCATAAAGTTTGTCTAAATCGTAATCGCTCTCTTGATAGCCCATTTCTTCCATGTGATTTTTCACGGCTGCACGACCAGAACGAGCGGTCAGATTGAGCTTCTCTTTTTTCAAACCGATAGTTTCTGGCGACATAATTTCATAGGTATTTTTATTTTTAACCATACCATCTTGGTGAATACCCGATGAGTGAGCAAAGGCATTTGATCCTACGATCGCTTTATTTGGTTGAATTGGCATATTACAAAGTTGGCTCACCATTTGGCTGACACGGTGAATTTCTTGGGTATTAATACGTGTATCTAAGCCACCAAATTGTTCTTGGCGAGTTTTAATCGCCATCACAACTTCTTCAAGTGCCGTGTTACCTGCACGTTCACCGATACCATTGATGGTACACTCAATCTGTCTTGCACCGTTTTGAATTGCGGTTAATGAGTTTGCGGTTGCCATGCCTAAATCGTTATGACAATGAACAGAAATCACCGCTTTATCCACATTCGGTACTCGGTTCATCACATTCGCAATAATATTGCCGTATTCCATTGGTAAGCAGAAACCTACGGTATCCGGAATATTGACGGTGGTTGCTCCTGCTTTAATCGCTGCCTCAACAATGCGGCAGATATTATCTACCCCTGTACGTCCAGCATCTTCACAAGAAAATTCTACATCATCAGTATAGCTACGAGCGCGTTTCACCGCGTGAACCGCCATATCTAATACATCATCAAAGGTTTTACGAAGTTTAGATTCAACATGTAAGGCAGATGTCGCAATAAAGGTGTGAATACGGAAAGCCTCTGCAACTTTTAAGGCTTCTGCTGCGACATCAATATCTTTATCCACCGCACGAGATAAAGCACAGACTCGGCTATTTTTAATATGGCGAGCAATGGTTTGAACCGATTCAAAATCCCCCGCAGATGAAACAGGGAAACCAACTTCCATGACATCCACCCCTAAACGCTCAAGAGCAAGTGCGATTTGTAATTTTTCTTTTACCGTTAAACTTGCTTTTAATGATTGTTCGCCATCACGTAAAGTGGTATCAAAAATAATAATATTGTTGTTAGCCATATAGAGATCCTCTTACATTGTCATGTTGATATATTAACATTCACACAAATAAAAAAAAGCCCGCATTTTGATGTGCGGGCTAAGTGTGGATAGTGAACTATTTTCTCTAACCGAGTCTTATCCTCGCACAGAATGCGTGAGAAGAAGCAGGTTCAGAGAAGAGAGTTTTACCATTGTTGTGTGTTTATGTTTGCATTGTTATTTGGAACGGAATCTATATTAACTTCAAATGGAGTGATGTCAATAGCATTTTATACTTTGCGCAAACGTTTACTTGTGTAAAATTATCTCCATAAAAAGCATATTCATCTATTAAAATAGAGATATGTAGTGATTATATGAGTTAAGTTGGATTATAACGAAATAAAAATAAGATTATTTAGTAAAACATAATCTTTAATATGGTTTATTTGACTTGTCATTTTTTAATCAACTATTAATTCAGCACAAAGAAAATAGGATTTTTTTTGATATCGCAAGGCAAATTTGTTAGCCTTACTCATCTCTTTCTTATTCGCCAGAGGATGTTTTATGGCAACACAACCTTATCGTGCAATTATTTCAGATCTTGATGGAACATTACTCAATGCTAATCACCGTATTGGTGATTTTACTATTGATACCTTACGTAAACTCTCTCAAAAAGGCGTTGATATTTTTTTAGCAACGGGAAGAAATTATCCCGATGTAAAACATATTATTAGTAAAGTTGGGGTAAAAGATGCGACGTTAGTTACCTCTAACGGCGCAAGAGGAAATAATCTTGCTGGACAACTTTTATATCAAAATCATCTTCCAGAAGAGATCGCATTTTCTATTATGAATGAAACGCCTTTTGATACTAAACGTGTTTTTGTTAATAGTTATCAGGGCGATGAGTGGTTTATCAACATTGAGATTGAGCAGTTACGTAAATATCACCAAGATTCAGGTTTTATGTACCAAGTCGTAGATTTTGCTAAGCACCATGGAAAAAATACAGAAAAAGTTTTTTTCATCGGTAAAACACCTGAAGATTTACTGCCTGTCGAACAGTATGTGCGTCAGCACTATGGCAATCAACTTCAAATTACCTATTCAACGCCACAATGTTTAGAAATGATGAATAAAGGCGTGTGTAAAGCCAACACACTTGCTGAGTTAGTCAAGTTAAGAGGCTATTCTCTATCAGACTGTATTGCATTTGGTGATGGTATGAATGATGTGGAAATGTTATCTCAGGCTGGTAAAGGATGCTTAATGGATAATGCCGATCCCCGTTTAAAATTGGCATTGCCAAATAATGAGCAAATTGGTAATCATAAAGACGAAGCTGTAGCAAGTTATCTTCGTGAAATGTTTGGAATAACATAACCTATACAAGCGGTAAGATCCTGGAACAATTTTGCAAAAAAATAGTCATAACTTACCGCTTAGTTATATTTATCGGGAAGTCATGAAAATATTAAAATCACTCTTAGTTATTGCTATTCTTGCTGGTGCAGGTGTAGGTGCGTATTCCTATTTTAATACAGGAGAAAGCCAACAAGTTCATTATATTACTGAAGCCAGTAAAATCGGAAATTTGGATAAAAATGTGTTGGCAACAGGCTCTGTTCGAGCTAATCAGCGGACAGAGGTTGGCGCACAAGTATCAGGTAAAATCCAAAAAATTTACGTTATTCTAGGACAATCAGTCAAAAAAGGGGAGCTGATTGCGGAAATTGATTCGGAAACACAACAGAATAATCTAAATACTGCACAAGCGGAATTATCCGCTTATAAAACCCAGCTTAATGCCAAACAAGTTGCACTAACTGTAGCTGAGTCGAATTATCAACGTTTATCTAAACTCTATAATCAAAAGAGTGCATCTTTAAGCGATCTAGAAACAGCCAAAAACGATCTGGCGACAGCAAAAGCAAATTTAGAAGATGTGAAATCTCAAATTCAAGTGGCAGAAATCTCTGTAAGCACGGCAAAAACCAATCTTGGTTATACCAAAATCACGTCACCAATTGATGGCGTTATTGTCTCTATTCCTGTATCTGAAGGTCAAACAGTAAATGCAAATCAGAGTTCTCCTACTATTGTTCAAGTCGCAGATCTCTCAAAAGTATTAATTAAGTTGGAAATTGCTGAAGGTGATATTGCTCAAGTAAAAACAGAGCAGTCAGTGAGTTTTTCAACATTAGCTGAGCCAAACCGCAAATATCAGGGCAAAATCAAGTCTATTGATCCTGCATTAACAACCCTTACTGATAATAGTTATACGGAAGAATCTGGAAATAGCGACGCTGTTTATTACTATGCAAATGTGGTTGTAGATAATGCCGATATGAGTTTACGCATTGGTATGACAACACAAGGTAAAGTCATTATTGCAGAAAAAAATGGTGTACTTTTAGTGCCGACCACGGCTATTAAAAAACGAGGTAAAGACAGTATCATTCAAGTATTGGAAAATGGTAAAGCTATAGATAAAACCGTTCAGACAGGGCTTGCAGACAGTCAATATACGGAAATAACCTCTGGATTAAAAGAAGGAGAGCAAGTTATTACTGCGCAACGCTCTGCGAATGAGCAAGTTGGCAATAATAATATGCGGATGCCACGCTTTTAGATAAAGGCATCGTAGATAAAATGGCTACGTACTAGTAGGCATTTTTTATAAATATATTATTCGCGATTTAGATGCGCGCGAATCAAGGTTAAAAAGGCATCACCAAATCTTTCTAATTTACGTTCCCCTACACCATTAATAGAAAGCATTTCATCTGCGGTTGTTGGTGTAAACTCCGCCATTTCTTGTAAGGTAGCATCATTGAAAACGACATAAGGAGGAATATTTTCTTTGTCGGCAATCTGTTTACGTAAAAAGCGTAAACGAGCAAAAAGATCTTTATCATACCGCTTGCTAGCTTGCTGTTTTTGCACATAAGCTGTCGCCGAAAAACTTAAACGTGGAGAAGCCAGTGCCAAGGCTGTTTCACCGCGTAAGATGGGGCGAGCTTGCTCTGTGAGTTGTAACGCAGAATGATTAACGATATTTTGGCGAATAAAGCCGAGATGAATGAGTTGGCGAGTAACACTAATCCAGTATTCTTGAGATTTATCTTTGCCAATTCCATACACGGATAAGCTGTCGTGTTGGCATTCACGGATTTTTTGCTGGTTTAAGCCCCGAAGAACTGCAATAATATGATGTAAGCCGAAGCGTTGTCCTGTGCGGTAAATGACCGACATCACTTTTTGTGCATCAACCAAGCCGTCATACTTTTTCGGTGGGTCAAGGCAAATGTCACAATTTTGACAGGCGATTTGGCGTGTTTCACCAAAATAGTTGAGTAACACAAGGCGACGGCAAGTTTGCGATTCGGCAAAGGCACCGATGGCTTGTAATTTATGTTGCTCAATTTGACGTTGTTCGCTTTCTGGTTTTTCTAATAATACTTTGTTTAGCCAACCATAATCCGCCGGATCGTAAAATAACACTGCTTCGGCAGGAAGATCATCTCGCCCTGCTCGCCCTGTTTCTTGATAATAGGCTTCAATGCTTCTTGGAAGATCAAAATGCACGACAAAACGCACATTGGATTTGTTGATCCCCATTCCAAAGGCAACAGTAGCAACGACAATTTGAATATTATCTCGTTGAAAAGCATTTTGAACGGTTTCCCGTTGTTGCACCGTCATTCCTGCGTGATATCCCATGACAGAAAAACGACGAGCGGAAAGTTTTTCTGTAAGTTCTTCAACTTTCTTACGGCTATTACAATAAACAATACCGCTCTTCCCTTGCTGACTACTGATAAATTTGATCAGCTGATCCACAGGTTTAAATTTTTCCTGCACCGTATAGCGAATGTTAGGACGATCAAAACTTCCTAAATAAGTGTGGGGATCTTCTAGCTTAAGATGATGAATAATATCAAAACGGGTTGTCGGATCTGCGGTTGCTGTCAAAGCAACAAGCGGTATGTTTGGGAAAGTTTTTCGCAAACCGCCTAACAAGGTGTATTCAGGGCGAAAATCGTGTCCCCATTGAGATACGCAATGGGCTTCATCGACTGCAATCAGGCTAATTTTGCATAAGGAGATAAATTGGAAAAAATTGGATGTCATTACCTTTTCGGGCGAAAGGTAAAGTAGCTTGAGTTGCCCTGAAATCACTTTTTGTTCAATCGCTTGTTGTTCTTCAATCGTTTGGGTGGAATTGATATAGCCAGCTTCAACACCATTGGTAAGCAGTTGATCTACCTGATCTTTCATTAGCGAAATTAAAGGCGAGATCACAAGGGTTATGCCTTCAAAACAGAGAGCTGGCACTTGATAACAAAGGGATTTTCCTCCCCCTGTTGTCATAATCACCAAGCAATCTTTACCCGACAAGATCGCTTCAATCACTTCTGATTGACCTTGTCGGAAAGATTGGTAGCCGAAAACGTTATGTAAAACCGTTTCAGCTTTGGCAAGCGGTGTAACTGACATTAGCTAAAAGAGATTGTTTCGCCGTGACGAGCGACAGCCTCTTCTAAATGTGTCCAAAATGAACGACCTTCCGCACTGACCCAATCGCCATCACGGTAAGCAAAGTGATAACCACCTAATTTACTTGCCAGCCAGAGTTCAAGCATTGCTTCTTGCTTGTTAATGACAATTTGTGAATCATCATCAAAAGTAATGGTAAAAACCGCCCCTTGTGTTTCACAATCGACATCACAACCTTGTTCTTCAAGTTGCTCTTCAATTTGTTCCCACACTTGTTCAATCGCTTGATGAAATTCTGCTAAATTCATAAATAATCTCTTCGTAAAGCCAAAATTTGAAAGGCGTTATTTTGGATTTTTCTGAACATTTTTTCAATCGAAATCTGAAGGATTACATCCAAGCGTTGCTACGAATAACTCCGACAGCAATGCCTTCGATTTCAATATAAGATTGACGAGGATCGACGACAATCGGCTCTAATTCATCATTTTCTGGGTGTAAATAGATTAAATCGCCTTTTTTCTCTAAGCGTTTGACGGTGACTTCATCATCAACACGGGCGACAACGACTTGCCCATTACGAACAGATTTAGTTTTATGCACTGCAAGTAAATCACCATCTAAGATGCCAATTTTCTCCATTGAGTTACCATTTACTTTCAACAGATAATCTGCAGAAGGTGTGAACATGGCGCCATTGACAGGGTAGTGTCTTTCGATATGTTCAATGGCTTCAATTGGCGTACCTGCGGCAACTTTGCCAATAAGTGGTAAACCTTCTGCATCATTAGCGGCCTCATCTTCCACTAAAATTCGAATACCACGAGAAGTACCAGCAAGCATTTCAATATAGCCTTTACGGGCTAGCGCTTTGAGATGTTCTTCCGCTGCATTTGGAGACTTAAAGCCAATATCTCGCGCAATTTCAACGCGAGTAGGTGGCATTCCTGTTGTTTCAATGTAATTTCTGACAAAGTCCAAAATTTCTTGCTGACGAGCAGTTAAGTGTTGACGTTTCATTATTTATTTCCTTACTGTCTTTATATACAGAAAATAATGACATTATATACAGTAAAATTTTGATTGCAACGAAATAATTTTAGATTTCTGTAAGAAATTCAAGCACAGCAGACTAAGTCTTATCCACATCCCAAACTGACTTTTAAAATATAAAGACTATATGTCCTAAATATCTAAAAATATTTTGTCAGAAATCTCTGTTATCTTCGTCTAATCAATAAAACCACAAAACAAAAGGAACATTATGATTCAAAATGTATTAGCAGGATTTAGTTTACTGGGCTTACGTTTATTTGTTGCTTATGAATTTTTTGAAGCAGGGTTAGAAAAATGGTATGGGCAAAATTGGTTTGCTGATATTCAAGAGCAGTTTCCGTTTCCATTTTATTTACTACCTTCTGAAATAAACTGGGCATTTGCTATGGGAGCAGAATTGTTATTCCCACTGTTATTAGTAGTAGGGCTATTTACTCGCTTTAGTGCTTTAGGTTTATCTGTACTCACTATCGTAGCTTGGTATGCAGTACATTCTGGTATGGGGTATAACGTCTGCCAAAATGGTTACAAGATGGCACTGGTTTACCTAGTAATTTTAGCGCCTTTGATGTTTCAAGGTGCAGGTATGGTTTCTGTGGATTTTTGGCTACAGAAAAGGTTTTCAGCCAAACTAACTTGGTTGAAATTTTGTTAATCATTATAAAGGTGATCTCAATGAAAAAAACAACATTAATGGCACTTGCAGGTGCATTATCAATGGCAGTTTCAGCTCAAGCTCAAACTGATAAGACAGCAGAAACTTGTGTGGAAATGCAAGGTGAAAAGTGTGTCAAAACTAAAGCGACTGAAGGGAAATGTGGTGAAGGGAAATGCGGTTCTGATGCCAAAAAATCAACTACACCGAAGTCTGCAGAAGGCAAATGTGGGGAAGGTAAGTGCGGTGCTGAAGCGACTAAAATGTCAGCTACAAAAACGGCAGAAGGCAAATGTGGCGAAGGTAAATGCGGAAGTAAATGATGGGAAAATAATGGTGGGGTTAACCTACCATTTCACTATTTTTGAATAAAATTGAATTATAAGGAATGATGATGTTAGTGGGTTCAGGCTTGGGCTATCGCCGTGATCTTGCCAATGGTTTTTTACAATTACCTACACAAAGTGCGGTTCAATTCATTGAAATTGCTCCTGAAAATTGGGTCAAGATGGGTGGTTCAGCTCGTTATCAATTTGATCAGGTTGCGGAACGTTTTCCTGTTGCGGTGCATGGTTTATCTCTTTCTTTAGGGGGGCAAGCACCTCTTGATAAGGAGTTATTAAAGTCAATTAAAATATTGATGAAGCAATATGGATCAACATTTTTTTCAGAACATTTGAGCTATTGCGAATGTGAAGGGCATTTATATGATTTATTACCTATGCCTTTTACTGATGAAGCTGTATTGCATACGGCACAACGTATTCGTGAAGTCCAAGATTATTTAGGCTGAATTTACAATCCAAGTGCAACAAAAAAAGAAGTACTCATCAACTAGAATATAATTTTGTTTCCACACAAAAACCACTTCCAAATGATGAGTACTTCCTACCGACATCTTACAATAAACGAGCGAGAAAAGATAATGATTTTACTCGCACAGGGCAAAAAACAAGCAGAAATTGCCAAAGCACTGGGACGTAGCTCCAGCACCATTTCTCGCGAGCTGAAACGACACGCTCTAGAAAGCTACAGTGCAACGAACGCACAAAACAGCTATTTGAAGCATCGTCAAAATAGCAAAGCACAGCGCAAATTAGAGCAGCCTGAATATTTCAATTTGGTGCAAGAAAAGTTTCTGACAGAAAACTGGTCGCCCGAACAAATCAGCGCACGATTAAAATTGGAAAAATCTGAATTATCCATTAGTTATTCAACCATTTATCGTGGTATTTATTCAGGGTTGTTTGATATAGGCGAACGCAAAGCCAGTCGCAAACTGCGCCACAAAGGCAAAACACGGCATACAAAAAATCATCATGAAAAACGTGGCAAAATTCAGATATCCAACCATTTGAACGACCGTCCCATTTCGGCGCAAAATCGCAGTCGCTTTGGACATTGGGAAGCCGATACCGTACTGGGTAAAGCGGGTGGAGCTTGTTTGCTGACGCTGACGGAACGCAAAAGTCGTTTTGAGTTGGTGAAGAAAATTCCTGCCAAAAAAGCCGAAGCAGTCCAAAAAGCCATGATTGAATTGCTGGATTCACATATATTGCGGTCAATTACGCCAGACCGTGGTAAAGAATTTGCCCAACATCGTTTGGTAACAGAAGCACTGGGTGTAGAATTTTACTTCCCCGAGCCGCATCAACCGTGGACACGGGGAACGAATGAAAATACAAATGGGTTACTTCGTGAATACTTTCCGAAGCACCAAGACATCAATCAGTGGAGCGAAGTTGATATTCAACAGGTGATCAATAAACTGAATTTACGACCACGTAAATGTTTAGGTTGGAAAACACCTTATGAAGTTTACTTCAAAAAATCGTTGCACTTGGTTTGACAATTCAAGTTTTATCTATTTTTTAGGTTTTCAGTCATTTCTGTTTTAGTTCGATTTTTTTAGCACAGTCGTCCTACGCTTGCCTGTAACGGTTAGTATATGAAAAGTAGGCGATTTCGAAGTGCCAAATTTTCGGTTAAGCACAAAGTATAATACGAGCCAAAAGCCTTGAATTTACTACTGTTTCGCCTATTTTTTATATACATTGTTAGCGGGTCGTTATTTTTGTTTATCAGTCATTTATGTGTTTTTCTATTCCATCAATTATTGATTTCCAATCATCAACGTGTAATTCGTGTCCTGTACCTTCAAGGGTGATTAGATTTGAACCTTTTATTTTTTCTAGTAAAAAACCTGCATTCTTATAATGCCAAATTTTGTCGTCTGTTCCGTGGATAATTAAGGTGGGTTGTTTGATTTCGTTTAATCTGTTCCAATATTCTTCACCACCACCACCTTGCGATGCAGCGTGATTGAACATACTTATATAATTGTTTGCTCTATTGAACTCAGCTCTTATCAGCTTTTCACTTCTTTGTTTATCAAATTGTTTCTTGCCACTCATTAATTCTGCACCCTGAATTAAATAGTTTACCACACTGTCTTCATTTGACCAATCGACTGTGCCTGCTTTACCATGGAAATCTAAAATACGTGTGTCCATCTCAGGAATAGTTGGGTCCGAGTCTCCCCAAGGGCCTGTAGACATAAGTGTTAATGAGCTAACTCTATCGGCAAACTTTATAGCTGCTATTTGTGTAATTAGCCCACCTAATGACATACCCACAAAATGTGCTTTGTCAATCTTGTAGCCATCCAATATTGAAATAGCGTCATTAGTTAAGTCAACAATATCGTATGGAGTAGAACCTGGTTCATAATTAGTGGATTTTCCTACATCTCTGTTGTCGTAACGAATAACAAAAAATCCTTTTTCAGATAATTGTTGGCAAAATTCAGTGTCCCAATACAGCATTGATACGGTTGCACCTGCTACCAAAAGGATTGCTGGATTTTTCTTATTTCCAAAACTTTCCGTACAGAGTTCAATGCCGTTTGTTTTAATTATTTTCTCTTTCATTTCTGTTTTCCTTTGTTTGCAACTGATTATTATCAGTCCTAAAATTAATATCCAAAGTAGTTTTTTTTTCATTTATCAATGTTTAACTGTTATGCTGGTATCTTTCACAATGCCCGCTAACGCCCAAATATACGAACATTCGTTTATTTTGCACATATATATTGCGTATATCTATTTTATTTGTAATTTTGTATATAGTTGAAAAATAATTTATGAGTTAAATACGATGCAAATATAAACTAGTTTATTTTATAAACCAAATATTTTTAAAAAAAACAGAAGATTGAAAAAACTTCTGCTCTTGTGTTTATAAAATTCTATGCTGAATTTACAATCCAAGTGCAACAAAAAAAGAAGTACTCATCAACTAGAATATAATTTTGTTTCCACACAAAAACCATTTCCAAATGATGAGTACTTCCTACCGACATCTTACAATAAACGAGCGAGAAAAGATAATGATTTTACTCGCACAGGGCAAAAAACAAGCAGAAATTGCCAAAGCACTGGGACGTAGCTCCAGCACCATTTCTCGCGAGCTGAAACGACACGCTCTAGAAAGCTACAGTGCAACGAACGCACAAAACAGCTATTTGAAGCATCGTCAAAACAGCAAAGCACAGCGCAAATTAGAGCAGCCTGAATATTTCAATTTGGTGCAAGAAAAGTTTCTGACAGAAAACTGGTCGCCCGAACAAATCAGCGCACGATTAAAATTGGAAAAATCTGAATTATCCATTAGTTATTCAACCATTTATCGTGGTATTTATTCAGGGTTGTTTGATATAGGCGAACGCAAAGCCAGTCGCAAACTGCGCCACAAAGGCAAAACACGGCATACAAAAAATCATCATGAAAAACGTGGCAAAATTCAGATATCCAACCATTTGAACGACCGTCCCATTTCGGCGCAAAATCGCAGTCGCTTTGGGCATTGGGAAGCCGATACCGTACTGGGTAAAGCGGGTGGAGCTTGTTTGCTGACGCTGACGGAACGCAAAAGTCGTTTTGAGTTGGTGAAGAAAATTCCTGCCAAAAAAGCCGAAGCAGTCCAAAAAGCCATGATTGAATTGCTGGATTCACATATATTGCGGTCAATTACGCCAGACCGTGGTAAAGAATTTGCCCAACATCGTTTGGTAACAGAAGCACTGGGTGTAGAATTTTACTTCCCCGAGCCGCATCAACCGTGGACACGGGGAACGAATGAAAATACAAATGGGTTACTTCGTGAATACTTTCCGAAGCACCAAGACATCAATCAGTGGAGCGAAGTTGATATTCAACAGGTGGTCAATAAACTGAATTTACGACCACGTAAATGTTTAGGTTGGAAAACACCTTATGAAGTTTACTTCAAAAAAACGTTGCACTTGGTTTGACAATTCAAGAGGTTTAAAAATTGCACTTGAAAATACCTCATATTATTTACATTCACCCACTAGCACCATGAATGAAGTCGAGTTTCTAAATGCGATTGCTCAAGAAGCAGATTGTGACATTCATCTTGATGTAAACAATATTTATGTAAATGGGGTCAATCATGGTTTGTTAGACCCTTATCAATTTATCGATCAAGTGGATCATAAAAGGGTAAGTTATATCCATATTGCAGGACACAATGAAGAGCAAGAGGTGTTACCCGAAGTAAATACAGGTGAGGAAGCCTTTAATAAAGTTCAAGGTGAATTTCGTCATTTACCGCAATTGTTAATTGACACTCACGGAGAGAAGGTTAAAGGTTCTGTATGGGATTTGCTTGCTTACACTTATCAACGTTTACCCCATATTCCTCCGACATTATTAGAACGTGATTTTAATTTTCCACCGTTTATGGAACTTTATGCCGAAGTGGAACATATCGCTCGGTTACAACGACAATACGCTAAGTAGAGGAAAAAATGGCCGATAAACAGACCGCTCTTGCACAAACACAACGGGCTTTTGCCAATGCAATAAGAACAAAAGATTGCACTTTGCTTCAGGGTGTAGAGCCTCATCGTTTACGTATTTATGCACAGTTAGTTCGTAACAGTACTTTGGGATTTATTCAACGTTGTTTTACTGAAACACCAAAGCACTGTGATCCTGAGCAATGGCAACAGCTTCAAGAAGATTTTATCCAAACGGGACAAGCTCATTCACCATATTTCCAAGAAATTGCACTTGAATTTTTGCATTTTTGTCAGCAACAACAGAGAGTAAGTGCTGATATTTTGGCATTAATGGATTTTGAATATTCTCAGCTACTTGCTGAAGTGGCGTTTGCGGAGATCCCTACACATTTTTCTTGGGATGCCGACACACTAATGCAACTTTCACCTGTTACTTACCTCAAACATTATGATGTAAATTTTTTGAAAAATCAGTTTGAGCAAATAATTTCCCAACCAAGTTATCTTATTATTTGGCGAAATCGTAAATTTGATGTTTACTACCAAGAAATAAGTGAGTTGGATTTTTATTTATTATCCTGTTTACAAGAGCAACCCTTAAGTTTAAATCAATTAACGGAAGAGCTAACTCAATTGTTATCCGTAGAACAAATCTCCATATCTTTAATTCAGAATATTTGGCAAAAGTGGATTAACGCACAGGTGATTTTTCCTTCTCAAATTAAGCAACAAGCCGAGTAAAAATGCAAACTGACTATTTAACATGCATTCCCCCAGAGCAACTAGGAAAACTTCGCAAGCAAATGTTGCAATTTGCCCGCTTGCAACTTAATGATCAATCTCTCGCTGAAGACATGGTTCAAGAGGCATTAAGCAGTGCCTACCAATATGCCGATAAATTTCTAGGAGAAGCCTCTCTCAAAACTTGGATTTTTGCTATTTTGAAAAACAAAATCATAGATAATCTAAGACAGCGACAGAAATGGGTGACTGAAAGCGACTTAGAATGCGACAATCTTCATCTTGCAGAGCAGATTTTTAAGCAAGGGAAATGGGACGATAGTGCCTTTCAACCAAGCGAATGGCAGGGAGTAGAACAATGTCTTTATCGCAAAGAGTTTTGGGTAATTTTTGAGTATTGCCTTAATCAGTTGCCTGCGATACAAGCTCGTGTATTTATGATGCGACATCATTTAGAGTTAGATAGCCAGATGATTTGCCAAGAGTGTGATATTTCTACTAGCAATTTACATACCTTGTTATATAGAGCTAGGCTACAACTACAAGTCTGTTTATCACAAAAATGGTTTGGAGAATAAAATGTTTAATTGTCAACGAATTAGTGAATTAATCTCTTTACAACAAGAGCAATCTCTTCGTAAAAGCCAGTATATTCAACTTAAAATCCATTTGATGCTTTGTCCCTATTGCCGAGCATTTAAACGTAATACAGATAAGTTAAACCTATTTTTAAAAGGATTTTGTCAAGGTTGCGAAGGTGATAAATTAAAAGTAGAAAAATCAGAGATAAAATAATCTTTATAAAAAGTAGGTCAAAAAACTGTATCATTACTTTTTAAAAATATCGTATTTTTATATGCTGCGGTATTTTTATTCTTTAACTTTTATGCAGAAACTCAGATTTCCTTAAGAAATTTATGCTAAACTGCATACCGTTTTAATCCGATCATAATTATTAAAAGGATATAAAAATGTCTAGCCTACTAACTCTTTATCGTAAAGTGCTGAATTTACCACTTTCACTGCTTGTCAAATCTCGTGCTATTCCAACTAACCCTGTTGAAGAACTTGGACTAAGTTTGGAGCAACCTATTGTTTATGTTTTACCTTACACCTCACAGTCTGATTTACTTATCTTACAGAAAAATTGTGAAAAATTAGGTTTGCCCGATCCTTTAGTAAATAACGAAATTCAGGGGCAATCATTACCAAGATTTGTCTTTTTAGATGAAGGTCGTCGCTTTTTTAAATCTAAAGGGGCGAAATCAGAAACCGAATCGGTGTTTTATCGCTATTTAGACCTTAATCGCCAAGATGAAAATCTCAATATTCAGGTCATGCCTGTTTCCGTCCTGTGGGGACGTGCGCCAGGTAAAGAAAAAGGCCTACCTGTTTTACGTTTATTAGGACCATTCCAACGTTTAATCACAATGTTGTGGTTTGGACGAGATAACTTTATTCGCTTTTCACAAGCGGTCTCTTTACGCTATATGATTGCAAATTATGGCTCAGATAAAAATCTTGCCCAAAAACTTGCACGTGTGGCAAAAATGCACTTTGCGAAGCAACGTTATTCCGCAACAGGTCCACAATTACCTGATCGTGAGGCGATGTTTAATAAATTACTGCAATCGCCAGCCATTTTAGCCGCAATTGAAGATGAAGCGAAAAAGCCAAAAGGCTCGCCTGAAAAAGCACGTAAAGAAGCAGAAAAAATCCTTGATGAAATTGCTGCAAATGTTCGCCACGATAGCTTAAGAACCGCAGATCGTGTGTTAAGTTGGCTGTGGAACAAGCTTTATCAAGGGATCAATGTGCAATATGCAGAACGTGTGCGTAAATTAGCATTGGAAGGGCATGAGCTTGTTTATGTTCCATGTCATCGTAGCCACATGGATTATCTATTGCTCTCTTATATTCTTTATCACCAAGGTTTAGTACCGCCACATATTGCAGCAGGTATTAACCTTAACTTCTGGCCAGCAGGACCAATTTTTAGAAGTTGGGGCGCATTCTTTATTCGTCGTACCTTCAAAGGTAATCGCCTTTATTCTACGATTTTCCGTGAATACCTTGCAGAGCTGTTCTATCGTGGCTACTCTGTTGAATATTTTATTGAAGGTGGTCGCTCACGTACAGGACGCTTACTTGATCCGAAAACAGGCATGATGTCGATGACTTTACAGGCATTACAACGTGGTTTAACTCGTCCAATTAGTATTGTGCCAGTTTACATTGGCTATGAGCATGTCTTAGAAGTGGACACTTACGAAAAAGAATTACGCGGAGCAGAAAAAGAGAAAGAAAATGCAGGTTTAGTGTTACGAGTTATTAAGAAATTACGTAACCTTGGGCAAGGTTTCGTTAACTTCGGCGAACCTATCCCATTGAATCACTACTTAAATCAGCATTTTCCTGAATGGAAAGAGCCACATGCAGATGAGAGTGGTCGTCCAAAATGGCTAAACAATGCCGTTGAATCTGTCTCTAAACAAGTGATGGTACATATTAATAATGCAGCAGCCGTAAATGCAAAAAACTTGATTGGCTCTGTGCTATTGGCTTCTCGTCAGCGTTCACTTACAAGAGAACAGCTGATAGAACAAGTGGAAAGCTATATGCAGTTGTTTAAAAATGTGCCTTATACTGCCGATGTTACTTTACCAACAGATTCAGCAGAAGCGATGTTAGAACACGTTATCACCTTACCTCGTTCTGGCGTTGTTTCTGAAAAAGATAACTTTGGCGAAATTATTCGTTTAGAGCGTCAGTCTGCGGTCTTGATGACTTATTACCGTAACAATATTCAACATCTCTTTGTCTTACCATCTTTAGTGGCAAGCATTGTGTTACATCATGAAGCAGTATCGAAAGATCTGATTATTCAAAGTGTGAATCGCATTTATCCGTTCTTACAAGCAGAGCTCTTTATGCACTTTAAAGCGGAAGATGTACGTCATCATGTAGAAGCGATTTTAGCTGAGTTTGTTGATCAAAACCTGATTAAGAATGAAAGCGATATGTTTATGATTAACCGTCAGCGTATTCGTTCTTTACAGTTACATTCATCTGGCGTACGTGAATTACTACAACGTTATTACATCAGTTTGAGTATTTTGATTGAGCAACCTGAAATCAGCCGTAATACCTTAGAGAAAGAGAGCCGTTCAATTGCTCAACGTTTATCAGTTCTGCATGGTATTAATGCACCAGAGTTCTTTGATAAAGCACTGTTCTCGACTTTTAGTAATACCTTAAAAGAGCAAGGTTATTTCGATGAGGACGGCAACACAGTTGTTACCAAAGTACAAGCGACAGAAGAATTGATTCGTGGCTTAATTTCAGTGGAAGTTCAACACACCATTCAAGGTGCTATGGTGAAACTGGAAGACGCTGAGAAAGAGGATTCGGAGCCAGACGCCGATAAATAAAGCTTTTACCTCATCACAAGCGGTCATTTTCCTTCTCTATTTTGCAAAAAATAAGAAGAAACTGACCGCTTGTTTTATGGATTATTTATCTGATTTTTTCTCTTTCATGGCACTAAAAATCATGGCTAAGATTGGGCCAGAAATATTGTGCCAGAAACTAAATACCGCACTTGGTACTGCAATTAATGGGTTTGCTTTAAAGTGGAGGGCTGCTAATGCTGCGCCTAAACCTGAGTTTTGCATACCTACTTCAATAGCAATCGCTTTATTGTCAGCTAATGGTAGCTTAAATGCTTTCGCAACTAAGTAACCTAATGTATAGCCTAAACCATTATGTAGTACAACAATAAAGAAAACGAGTAATCCAGATTCGATAATACGATCTTTACTTACAGCAACAACAGCCGTCACAATTAACACGATTGCAACCACAGAAACAAGAGGCATTGTTTGACTAAATTGATCAATACGTTGTTTAAAGATAGATCGAATGACTAAACCAATAAAAATAGGTAATAAAACCATTTGAAGCACAGAAATAAACATAGCGCCTGCGTTGATATCTAACCATTGACTTGCAAATAGATAGAAAACTGCGGGGGTAAGAATTGGTGCAAGTAATGTCGAAATGGTTGTACAAGCAACAGATAATGCCGTGTTACCACGAGCAAGATATGTCATTACATTGGATGATGTGCCTCCTGGGCAAGCGCCTACCAAAATCACGCCAATTGCTAAGTCTGGTGGTAATTGGAATAGGTTGACAAGTAAGAATGCGATACTTGGCATGATAACAAACTGTGCAACTACACCGATAATAACTCCTTTCGGATTTTTACTGACTTCAGCAAAATCTTTGAAAGAGAGCGTTAATCCCATGCCCAACATGACAATACCGAGTAAGTAAGGAATCCAGGGAACGAATTGTTTGAATGTTTCAGGAAATTGCGCTGCGATAAAAGCAAAAACAACAACCCAAATAGCGAATGTTTTGCTGACAAAGTTAGTGAATTTTAGAAGTTGATTCATAAAATAGCCTTAAGAAAGTTGAAAAAGGCTTAACTTATATCAAGAAATAGAAGTTTTAACAATAATTAAATAAGCCAAATACAAATTTATAACATAAGGTCTCTTTATATTTAAATTCCAAAAGCCTCAGCATAAATAACAGGGCCACTTACGGTAATATCGGAGGAATCCAAGGAACTTATCATAAAATATTCATCAGGTATCTCGAATGGAGCTACAATGCCAAATAATTTCGCAGTTTGATAACCAAATTTCGCATAATAATTGGGATCGCCAAGAACAATAGAATGATGATAGCCTAATTC
Organism: Actinobacillus indolicus; assembly: GCF_004519515.1. Taxonomy (NCBI): domain Bacteria; kingdom Pseudomonadati; phylum Pseudomonadota; class Gammaproteobacteria; order Pasteurellales; family Pasteurellaceae; genus Actinobacillus; species Actinobacillus indolicus. Next base: position 1,665,525 of record NZ_CP038145.1, read on the forward strand.
TTTTGCAATTTGATGCCCTTTTAAAATTAGGCTCGAACCAACGCCTTGTTTTTGAAAATCAGGATGAACGGCAAGTGGAGCTAAAGCAACAGCAATATGTTGCCCAATACGAAGCTGACTAAATAGGATAGGATATAACCTACAATTTTATTTTGTTGCTCTGCTACGAGAGCTAATTCTGGTATAAAGGCAGGATCAAGGCGTAACCGCTCAACTAAATCTTACTCTGTTCCATCAGAATGTTCTGCTGTTGCAAATGCTAATGTGGTGAGCTGATTAATTTCTTGATGATCGGACAAAGTTTCAGGTCGAATAATCATAACGTTGTGTAAAAATAAAGAAAGGTGGGAATTCCCACCTTCAGATTGTTAATTTAATGAAACCACATCTGGTAATTTCACCAACTGATTAAATAGTAATTCTACCGCTCTTTCACTCTGAACGGTAACATTTAACGTGATTTCCGAACCATGATTTTCTGCATTGAGCGATAGCACTTCAAACCCACGGTGGCGGATTACTCTGAGTAAACGCTCAAGGGTTTCAGGGCGTTTATTAGCTTTGATAACGAATTGATATTGTTGCATTTTTCTTCTCCTTAAACCCCAATGTCTTCATCTAACATATCTGTATTGCACGCATTTGGCGGAACGAGTGGCCACACATTTTCTTCATCTGGGATACAAACGTGCAATAAATATGCTCCTTTGCTGTTGAGTAAGCGGTCTAATGCGGCTGAAACTTCCCCTGCTTTTTCAATGCGTTCTGCTGGAATGTCAAAGGCGTTAGCTAGCATCACAAAGTCTGGGTTATCATCTAAAATGGTTTGACTGTGGCGACCGTGGAAAAAGAGCGATTGCCATTGACGCACCATTCCTAAACGTTGGTTGTCGAGTAACAGAATTTTGACAGGTAAATTACCACGTTTGATTGAGCCGAGTTCTTGAATATTCATCATAAAAGAGCCGTCTCCCGTAATCACAATGGTTGGATCCGTTGGGCGAGCTTTGACCGCACCCACCGCTGCTGGCAGACCAAATCCCATTGTGCCGAACCCAGCAGAAGTGATGTAGTTTTCAGGAGCATAATGTTGCATATGCTGTGCTGACCACATTTGGTGTTGGCCAACGTCAGTAGTAATAATCGCATTTTGAGGTTTGCATTGTGAAAGGGTATGTAACAACGCCCAAGGATCGATTTCGCCTTCGCCTACATTTTCTTGATAGCTGAAGTCAAAATCTGCTTTCAGCTTACGCACATCAGCTCGCCAGCTTTCAATCTCTAACGGTTGGGTAAGTGCGGTCACTGCCTCGATTAAATCTCCTTGCAATGCTACATCAGCTTTGCGTAGCTTGTTGATTTCAGCTACATCAATATCAATATGAATCACTTTGGCGTGCGGAGCAAAGGTGTCAAGTTTACCTGTCACACGGTCGTCAAATCTAGCCCCACAAGCGATGAGTAAATCACATTCTTGTACCGCATAGTTCGCCGCTTTCGTGCCGTGCATACCGATCATTCCCATATAGAGTGGGTGTTGTGGCGGAATGGTTCCTAAGCCTTTCAAGGTAGAAACAGACGGAATATTTGCAATATCTAGGAAAGATCTAACCGCTTGCACGCCATCTGCCATACCAACACCACCGCCAACATAAAGAACAGGGCGTTTTGCTTGAGCTAACAAGGCTTTGGCTTGTGCAAGTGCGGCTGGATTTTGTGTTTTAGCCGCCACTTTTTCATAGACGACAGGGGAAAGTGATGTTGGAGCGAATTGCACATCTTTAGGAATATCGACAAGCACAGGACCAGGGCGACCACTTTGTGCAATTTGGAACGCTTTGGCGATAATTTCAGGTAGTTCATCAATGTTTTGCACGATGAAACTGTGTTTGGTACAAGCAAGGGATAAGCCTAATACATCTGCCTCTTGGAAAGCATCTGTACCGATAAAGGCTGAAGCCACTTGCCCTGTAATTGCTACGATAGGAATAGAATCCATTAAGGCATCGCCTAAGCCTGTAACTAGGTTGGTTGCCCCTGGGCCTGAAGTCGCAATACAAACGCCTGTCTTGCCTGTTGCCCGAGCATAACCGATAGCAGCCATTGCAGCACCTTGCTCGTTACGACAAAGTAGATGATCTAAACCTGAATCGTAAATCGCATCATAGACAGGCATAATTGCCCCACCAGGATAGCCAAAAAGAGAAGTCACTCCGTGAGCTTTCAAACACTCAACGACTAAATTTGCTCCGTTCATAAATTACCTTTTTAATGTTGTGTCGCTATTTAGTTAAGGCTTTTATGTAATAAAAAACCCTCACTAAAACTAGCGAGGGTTTGTGGATCTCATTATACAATTCTAATTGCGAGCCAACTTAACCCTCGCGGCGATAATAATCACCACGAGGTTAATAATAATCAGGCTAACAAGAGAACGTAATGTCATTTTCATTTATCAATAAAAGCTTGAATGGCTATATAAATAGCATATTTTTTGTATAAAACAAATAAATTTGGGGCTGTCCTAGATAACTAACTTAGACTGCCCTTAACTAATTGTTTTAGAATGGAAATTTGAGATTTTAAGTTACTGTGATTAAAACGCCATTCGCATTCCTTCAAATACAACTCAAAATGTGCTTTGGGAATACCGTTAAACTTGCGTAAATGACGTTTAGCTTGGTTCCAAAAATTCTCAATTCCGTTTATATGATTTTGTTTTTCTGCGAAATGAGTACTGTGATTGATACGAAAATGATTAAACTCACTCACATCAAGAACATCATAGCTTCGATAAAAATCGGTGTAAACAATGCTGTCAGGCTTCACCTTTTCTCGAATAATCGGTAAAAGTGTCGCAGATTGAGTATTCGGTACAACGACGGTATACACCTTACCATCACGCTTTAAAAGCCCGAATACAGCGGTTTTACCCACAGCTCCACGACCTCGTTTACCTTTGCGAGTGCCGCCAAAATAGCTTTCATCGGCTTCAATTTCACCTTCAAACATCTCCATATGTGGGCTGTTTTGATAGATAAGCAATCGCAGACGATAGAAGTAATAGGCTGCTGTCGTTTTATTTACATTTACCAACTCAGCCGCTGTTCGAGCAGTGACACCTGCCACAAACAGCTCAATGAGTTTATTTTGTTTATGCTGACTTAGACGACTTTTTCTCATTTGGTTATTTTAACCTAAAATAGAGCTTTTAGTCGTTATCTAGGACAGCCCCATAAATTTTTTATCTCTTTATGAAAAAAAGCAAACGATTAGCTTTAAATAGGCTAAATTTACTTGCGTAGTGGGAGGCTAGGGTTGAAAATGCCCAAATTACCACTATCTAATCAGCCACTAACTTCTATAAGGAATTTCTATGCCATTACTTCTCTTTTTAGCTGGGCTATTTTTATACATCTACATTGAAATCTCTCTATTAGTAAGCGTCGGCTCTGCTATCGGGGTTTTCCCATTGATTTTATTAATGATCACTATTTCAGCGGTCGGTTTATGGTTGGTGAAATTAAGAGGAATAATGACCATAGTGCAGATCCGCCAAGAGATCGCACAAGGAAAGATCCCAGCACAAGCGGTGACGTCTTCGATCTTTTTTGCAATCGCAGGGGTATTGCTGATTATCCCAGGTTTTTTGAGCGATATTTTAGCGTTATTGCTTCTATTGCCGATAACTCGCCAATTGCTACAAGCAATGTTTATGAAACTGTTTGCAAACCGAGTTAAGTTTATGTCTTTTGGCTCAACGCATCAGCGTTCATCACAACATAACACTACATTTGAAGCGGAATTTGAGCGTAAGCAAGATGAAGATAAATGGTTGAAATAATGAATACTTATCAACTTGCGTTATTAAAAGTCCACGGTACGGCAATATTCTTCGGTTTATCGGGCGTTGTCGGCGTACTGATTGAAAGTGGTTCTGATGTACTCGTTTTAGGCAGAGCCATGATTGCCTTTGCTTGTATCTCATTGTTTTTCTTATGGAAAAGGCAATCATTAACAAAGCTCTCTACAAAAGAAAAACTCTCTCAGCTAATTTCAGGTAGTTTACTTGCATTGCATTGGGTCAGTTTTTATTTAGGCGTAAAAATCGGTGGTGTTGCGGTCGGCACGCTCGGTTTTGCTAGTTTCCCTGCGTTTGTTGCCTTGTGTGAAATGATTGTGTTCAAAGAGAAATTACATTTCCGTGAATATATTTTGCTACTGGCGATTTCTGTTGGTTTGATTTTAGTTACCCCTGAATTTGAATTCGGCAACCAAGCAACGCAAGGGCTATTGTGGGGCATTTTCTCGGCAATCAGCTATGCGGTACTTGCGGTGTTAAACCGCCGAAATGCGAGTAAATTATCGGGTATAGAATCTAGTTGGTGGCAATATGTGGCGGTGATTATCGTCTTATTACCATTTTCTGCAACGGCTTTACCGAGTGTGAGCGCAATGGATTGGCTTTGGATAGGTTTTATCGGACTTTTCTGCACGACTTTTGCTTATACCTTGTATGTGTCTAGTTTAAGTGTGATTAACGCTCGAACCGCCGCTATGATTATTTCCCTTGAGCCTGTGTATGCCATTATCGCAGCATGGATTTGGTTCGGTGATGTGCCGACGTTATCCATGATTATTGGCGGTATCTTAATTATCGGCTCTGTCGCTTGGGTGAATTTGAAGAAATAACTAAGCGGTGAGATTTCTGCGGAAATTTGCAAAATTTTCGCCCAAACTCACCGCTTGTCGTTGGTATTTTTAATGACTTACCGCTTTTTGCCACGTGTTTAACCACGCTCTGACTTTTTCTGTCTCAGGTTGGTTAAAGTCTATTGTTTTATAACTCGGCAATGTTTTAAATAAGGGATCAACATCGGTATTAACCACCGGTTTCATCACATTGTGATAAGAGATGATTTTCTGAGCCTCGGGCTGTTGCAAAAAGCGTAAAAATTGGCGAGCAAGCTCAGGTTGTTTGCTGGTTTTGGTCATTGCAGCGACTTCCACTTGTACTAAATGCCCTTCGGCAAAATCCGCTGCGACATATTTATCTGTTTGTTCATGCCATTGATGATACAACGGTGAAGTAGTGTAGCTTAATACCAAATCCGACTCGCCTTTCAAAAATGCACCGTAGGTTTCCGACCATCCTTTCCCAACTGTAACCGTATGTTTAGCTAAGGTTTGCCAAGCGGATTCCGCCTGTTCGCCATAGACTTGATTCACCCAAAACAGTAAACCACGACCGACGGTACTGGTACGAGGGTCTTGATAAATCACTTTCAAATCTTGGCGTTCCACCAATTCTTTTAAGCTTTTCGGCGGATTGCTGACTTTTTCTTTGTTGTAAATGAAGGCATATTCACCAAAATCGTAAGGCAAGAAGGTGCTACTTTGCCATGCAAGCGGTAAGTTATTAGCAGAATTTTGCACATGGTGTTCAACAAATAAGCCTGACTTTTCTGCTTCTGGAATGACAAAATTATCAATACCGAGCATAACATCGGCTTTGGTTTTATTGCCTTCTAAGCGAATGCGGTTAAACATTGTCACCCCGTCTTCAAAAGGCATAAATTTCAAATCACATTGGCATTGTTGCTCAAACATCGTTTCTAACTTACTGGCAGGCCCCCATTCTGATGCAAAAGAATCATAGGTATAAACCGTGAGTGTCGGCTGTTGGGCAAGAGCGCTAGTTGCAACGGTTAACGCAGAAAGGGCAAAAAGATTGAATTTCATGGATGGCTCCTTCTAAAAGTGAAAATAGAAGGATCTAAAACAGGCGGATATAGATTGTCTGTCTCAAATCCCTACGCTGATATTAGTCAGATCAGGTTCTATGGGTATTTCTCAGCCTTTGTTACAAAGCACCCCGATGAGAACAGGCAGGATTTTACTATAATTTAAACAAAAAATCGCTTAAAATGCAGAAATCCGACCATATTACAAGCGGTCTGTTTGCTCAATATTTTGCAAATCCGCAGAAAAGGAACACACTTGAACGAACTGATTTTTACCCTTGAACCGCAAGATAACGCTCGTCTGCAATCGTTATGCGGAGCCTTTGATGAACATCTTGCCTTAATTGAAAAGAGCTTTAACCTGATTATCGCTCGCAATGCTTTCACCTTTACCCTTCAACCTGCCGAAGAGAATCACTATTCCGCTACGTTGCTAAAAAATTCAGCAAAATTAATTCAACAGCTTTACAATGAAACTGCTCCAATTAAAGGCAAAGTAAAAGAGCTAGATTTGGAAGATGTTCATTTAGCGATTCAAGAAAGCCGAATGCTGTTGCAAAATCAGTGGACAAGTTCGGCTCATGAAATTGCCATTAAAACCAAACGTGGAGTAATTAAACCACGTGGAGAGCATCAACAAGCCTATTTGCGCAATATTCTCAGCCATGATATTAGTTTCGGTATCGGACCAGCAGGCACAGGTAAAACCTTTTTAGCCGTGGCAGCTGCGGTGGAATCCCTTGAGCGCCAAGAGATTCGTCGCATTTTGCTCACTCGCCCAGCAGTAGAAGCGGGTGAAAAACTCGGCTTCTTACCGGGGGATTTAGGGCAAAAAATCGAGCCTTATCTTCGTCCGCTTTACGATGCGTTATTTGAAATGTTGGGCTTTGAGAAAGCTCAAAAATTGATGGAGCGAAATGTCATTGAAATCGCACCGCTTGCGTATATGCGTGGACGGACGCTCAATGATGCCTTTATTATTTTGGATGAAAGTCAAAACACTACGACAGAGCAGATGAAGATGTTTTTAACCCGTATCGGCTTTAATTCTAAAGCAGTAATTACGGGCGATGTGACACAAATTGACTTGCCACGTAGCCAAAAATCTGGGTTAAAACATGCGATGGAAGTGTTAAAAGACGTGCCTGAATTGAGTTTTAATTTCTTTGACAGCAAAGATATTGTGCGCCATCCCGTCGTAGCAAAAATCGTCCAAGCGTATGATGTATGGGAAGCTGAAGACGAACAACGCAGAGAACAGCGTAAATTGGAAAAATTAGCCTTGGAACAGCAGAAAATTTTGGAACAAGCGGAGCAACTATGAGCCAAGTGTTGAATGTTGGTATTACTGGTTTTGGCTATTCTAGCCACGTTTTTCATGTGCCGTTTTTGAAAGAAGATCCGCGTTTTCATATTGCCAAAGTGTATGAACGTTCGACAGACAAGGCATTAGCCGTCTTGCCAAATGTGGAGATTGTACGCCAATTTGATGATTTATTGAGTGATGAGATCGATCTCATCATTATTACTACGCCGAACCAAACGCACTATGAGCTGGCAAAGCAAGCCATTTTGGCGGGTAAACATGTCTTGGTTGAAAAGCCGTTGGTGGTAGACGCACAACAAGCCATGGAGCTGAATGAATTGGCTAAACGGCAGAATGTGATCTTATCGGTGTATCAAAACCGCCGTTGGGATAGCGCCATCGCTACAGCAAAACAGATTTTGGCTCAAGACTTACTCGGTGACCCCGTAGATTGTGAAATCCGTTTTGAACGCTATGCTAAAGGCAAAAATGTCAAAGCATGGAAAGAAACAGGCGAAAAAGGTACAGGCTTAGTATATGACTTGGGCGTGCATTTGATCGATGCTTCCCTTTACTTATTCGGCATGCCGAGCGCAGTATTTGCCGATATTCGCTATCAACATGAAGGCGCGTTGAGTGATGACAATTTCACCCTACATCTTTATTACGAGTCAGGCTTAAAAGTGGCGCTTCATGCGTCAAAATATGCTCGTGAAGCCGGTAAGCATTTTGTTTTGCATGGTAAACTGGGTTCTTATGTGAAAGCGAAGCCGGATATTCAAGAAGGCTTGCTTGCAAGCGGTGTGATTCCGCATAAAAATTACAATCGGGAAGCAGAGCAAGATTGGGGCATTTTGCATACGGAGATCGACGGTGAAGTAGTTCGACAGCCGTTTCAGAATACGGAGACGAGTTATCAAGCTTTATACGATAATCTGTATTTGGCAATCACCGAACATCAACCGCTAGCGGTCACTGCCGAACAAGCCACAACGGTGTTATCTATTATTGAAAGAGCCTTTGAAAGTGCTAAATTAGGTCAAAAATTAGCGCTTTAAAAAAACAAAACGCGTGAATAAATTCACGCGTTTTTTCTGTTTTAATGAATAATTACTCTTCTTTATTCGCTTTTTCTTTTGGAAGAATGAGATTCAATAAAATGGCCACAATCGCACATAAGCTGATGCCTTTTAACGAGAACTCGCCTACGTTAATTAACATTCCTCCGATACCGAATGTCATTACCACAGAGACGATACAGAGATTGCGAGCTTCGCTCATATCTACTTTCGCACGAATTAAGGTACTCATACCTACAGCCGCAATAGAACCGAATACTAACATCATAATACCGCCCATCACGACACCAGGAATGGTTTGTAGCAATGCACCGACTTTTCCGCAGAAAGAGATTGCAATAGCCCAACACGCCGCCCACGTCATCACTTTTGGATTGAAGTTTTTCGTTAGCATGACTGCACCAGTTACTTCCGCATAAGTTGTATTTGGTGGACCACCTAGCATTGCCGCAGCAGATGTTGCCACGCCATCACCTAATAATGTGCGGTGTAAACCTGGTTTGCTTAGGAAGTTTTTCCCTGTAACAGAGCTAATCGCCATAATGCCCCCCACGTGTTCTACTGCTGGAGCAAGTGCGATTGGAAGTAAGTAGAGAATCGCTTCAAGTTTGAATTCTGGTGCTGTTAATTTTGGTAAGCTGAACCACGCAGCATCATAAACAGGTTGGAAATTCACTAAGCCAAAGAAAAGTGAAACAATATAACCGACCACGATTGCGAACATAATTGGCACAAGTTTCATCATGCCTTTTGCAAATACAGCAACAATTAATGTCGTGATTAAGGTAATCATGGATACTGTGACTGCCGTAGAATACGGAATATCTGTCCCTTTACCGATTGCCATATCAACCCCAACAGGCGCTAACCCTAAGCCGATAATAATGATGACAGGGCCAACGACTACAGGCGGGAATAATTTATCTAAAATCGCTACACCTTTTATTTTTACTAATGCAGATAATGCAAAATAAATTAATCCGGTAAAGACTAAGCCACCCATTGTGATAGGGATTCCCCATTCTTGAACGCCATATTGAATAGGTGCAATAAACGCAAAAGAAGAAGCAAGGAAAATAGGAACTTGACCTTTGGTGCAGATTTGGAAGATTAAAGTACCGATACCGGCAGTAAGAAGTGCTGTGTTAGGATCTAAGCCAGTAATCAATGGCATGAGAACCAATGCTCCAAATGCAACGAAAAGCATTTGTAAGCCAACGAACGCCTGTTTGGGCGTACTGATATTTTCTGTTGTCATTTTTCAACTCTCTAATAATGTTTGATAGTCGCCAAGCTACAAAGACATAGCTCAGGCGAACATTATATAGAAAACGCAAACGATTGCATAATTTTTTTGTTAGAAAAATTAATTCAGACATCATTTTGGTAAATTTTCAGCAAGATCTGACCGCTTGTTATCCCCATACAACAAGGACGGCAGCAATAACAATCAGAATAAGCCCTGTCATATCTTGAATTTTTAGACGTTCTTTAAAAATAAAGTAGGAAATCAGGAGCATAAAAAAGACTTCGACTTGTCCTAGTGTTTAGACAAAAGCGACATCATTTAAGCTCATGGCATTAAACCAACCAAAAGAACCTAAAAATGAGAAAAAGCTCGTCGCTATAGCAAGTTTAGGACGTTTTAATAGCTTTATTAACGTCTTTCGATCTTTTAACAATAAATAACTCACAAGTAAAATGGCTTCTAAGGTAATGACAGAAAACAGTACCCAAGCCGCAGAGAGTAGATAGTGGCTATTGAGTTGAAGGCTGGCTTCTCTTACCCATAATGATGTTAGTGCAAAACTTAAACCACTTCCAAGACCGATGAGTAATGTTTGCCAAGAAACTTGACGAAAGTGGCTTGCTCCCGTCAGTAAGAAAATGGCTAGACCGCCGATTAATACGCCGATCCAGCCAATAAAACTGATGTGAGTGGAGAAAAATAATACGCCTAAAATGGCGGCTAGAACGGCTTCACTTTTAGCAAGTCCAACACCGATAGCATAATTTTTTAGATGAAAGAGTTTGACCATCAGAGCGGTAGCTAGGATTTGTGCCAGTGAAGCCCCTAAAATATAGCCGTAATAAGCAGGTGTAAAATGTGGAATTTGGTAATCAGGCTGACTTTGATATAAAAAACAAAGATAACCTGTCGCGACGGGAACTGCATACAAAAAGCGGGCAAGCGTGACACCAAGAACCGCAATGTCTTTACTCAGTTGTTTTTGAAAGGCGTTGCGTCCTGCTTGGGCAAATGCTGCCAATAGCGTAAACCAAATCCACATCACGTATTAGCCGACCCAAACAAATTTGGCAATAAAGAGCAGTGAAACCACCGCAACAGCAGGGTTAATCTCTTTTACTCGGCCTGTACAGAGTTTCATAATGCAATAGCTAATGAAACCAAAGGCAATCCCTTCAGTAATCGAATAGGTGAATGGCATCATCGCTGTAGTGATAAATGCAGGTGTCGCTTCGGTTAAGTCATCCCATTTTACTTCAATTAAACTTGAAGCCATTAAAATGCCGACAAATACTAAAGCACCAGCCGTTGCATAAGCAGGCACAACAGCCGCAAGCGGTGAGAAGAAGATCGTTAATAGGAAAAGCACGCCCACCACGACAGCCGTTAAACCTGTGCGTCCACCAACAGAAACCCCAGAACCACTTTCAATATAGGTACTGATCGCTGAGGTTCCCATATAAGAACCTGCCATAGCACTGACGCTATCGACATAGAGTGCTTGTTTCATTTTTGGGAAACGACCTTGTTCATCTGCAATTCCAGCTTTATTCGTAACTGCAATTAATGTACCTGATGAGTCAAATAAGTTAACCAACATAAAGGAAAAGATAATCCCCAGCAATGCGGTATCTAATGCCCCTGCGACATCGACTTGTCCAACAACAGCGTCAAGGCTTGGTGGTGTTGAAATCACGCCTGAGAATTTGACATCAGGATCAAAGATTAACGCTAATGCAGTCACAACAACGATTGAAATTAACACGCCAGAATGAATACCTTTTGCAGCCAGTACCACGATAATAAAGAAGCCTAAAATACCCATTAAGACTTTTGGATCGTGCAATTCACCTAACGCTACTAAGGTAGCAGGATTTGCGACAACAAGCCCCATATTTTTAAAGCCGATTAATGCAATAAATAAGCCGATACCCGCACCAATACCCACACGTAAACCAAGTGGAATGGCTGACATAAACCAGTAGCGAACTTGCAATATCGTGAGAATAAATAGACCGACAGAGCCCCAGAAGATTGCCCCCATTCCAGTCTGCCACGTATAGCCGAGTTTTTGAACGACGACGAATGCAAAAAAAGCATTCAATCCCATTGCAGGGGCGAGTGCGATAGGTAAATTACTAAATAAGCCCATCGCAATAGTACCAAAAGCGGCGATTAAACAGGTGGTCACAAAGACAACTTGGGTATCCATACCAGCCACACCTAAAATAGATGGGTTGACGAAAACGATATAAACCATCGTAAAGAATGTGGTGATCCCTGCCACAATTTCAGTTTTGACATTACTGCCTTTTTCTTTCAATTGAAACAAACGTTCGAGCATAGTGCCTCTTAATAGCATAAAGAATTTCAGGAAATAAGATGGAAATGAAATCGACGAAGGCAACCGACAGTGCTACACGCACAAGAAGATAGGAAGTCTTGGCTATTTCGTTCAGAGTGTAGCCAAAATCTTAGGATTACTCAAGGGATAGAATGTAAAGAGGTAATCGTTTGCGGAGTTGTTGGGCGGATAAAAAAGTGGGCAGATGCCCACTGATTAAACTTATTCGTATGCAAGTACTTCTTTCAACAACTGCACAGCCAAGAACGCTAAGCTAAAACGCTGTTCATCAGCCACTGTCCAGAATTGTAGTGCGTTGTCGTTTTTATTGAGTAGCTGGCTGATCTGTAAGACATTTGCATCTTCATCTTCGCCATTTTTAACTGGGGTAATTACATTATCTGAATTAAATTTTACCCACGCTTGTTGTTGCCACTGTTCACTTAATGCGGTTGCATCTAAAGCATATTCAGATTGAACGCTAATCATCTGCGAAATACCATAGAAAACAGGCACTTGCACGGAATGGAAAGTCACACTAGCGGTTAGATTTGGCAGAACTTTTGCAAGTTGTAACTCAAAGACACGAGAGAACGGCAGATGTTTTTCATCACCTTGCACATTGGCAGGCACAGCATCAAACGCCACGCGTGGTTTTTCATCATCAAGGGGAATACCATTTAACAACTGAGCAGTTTGCCCTGCTAACTCACGCACTTTTTCATCACCAAAATAGGCCGAAGGTAACAGTGATGTAACAAAAATATGTTGAATAGGCTGGTCCAACAACGGTTTTAAGGCAAGTGCTAATTGGCTGATTTGTGGATTTGCTAAAGCAACAATATTTCGCTCACGCACATTGGCGATCATTTCATTGTTTACACTTGGCACAATCACAGGCACATTGCCGATTAATGCAGAAATACCGTAGAGATCTAAAATCACACAGCCTGCTTGCACCGCCTGAGCCAGCAATTCTGCATTTGCCATTTTGCCTGCAAAGAGAACGTGACTAAATTGCGACCACTCGACATCTTCAACAGCGATTTGCTCAACAGCTTTTGCACCAAAACGCAGAGAATGTTCTTCACCAAAACTTTCCAGCTCAATCGCTGAAATTTGTTCAAAATCCAAACTACTTTGCTCTAAGGCTTCTAATAATTTCTCGGCTAATAAAAAATCTGCTGCAATTGCTAAACGAATATTTGCCATTTTGTTTCTCTCTCGTCAAAATAAAGGCTAATTTTACTCTTTTTTGTCGCAATTGCGAAAGGAAAAAACCGTGACACCCGCGATCAATTTATTGAAAAAACAGAAAATAGCCTTTCAACTTCACCCTTATGATCACGATCCGAATAACACCAATTTCGGACAAGAAGCCGTAGATAAATTAGGTTTAAATGCAGATCAAGTTTTTAAAACATTGCTTGTGGCTGAAAATGGCGATCAGAAAAAGCTCGCCGTCATGGTTGTGCCAGTGTCAAAAATGCTCAATTTAAAACGAGCGGCTCAAGCGTTGAATGTCAAAAAAGTGGAAATGGCAGACAAAGAAATTGCACAGAAAACCACAGGCTACTTACTTGGTGGAATTAGCCCATTGGGGCAAAAGAAGCGTTTACCGACCGTCATTGATATATCTGCGGAGCAGTTTGAAACCATTTTTGTCTCTGGCGGTAAACGTGGGTTAGATGTGGAGTTAAATCCGCAAGATTTGGCAAAGTTGCTTGGTGCACAATTTGCGGATATCCAAGAAGGATAAGTAAATATCAGATCAGCTTTAGATCTGATACTTACTCTTATCCCCGATATCAAAATGCAGTGGCATCTTCCATTTCTGAATAGAAAGAAACAGCAGTAATACACCGCAAATTCCGCTTAAGATGAGCGTTAGCAGATGCCATTCAAATATCCAACAGAACCATAACATAGCCAATAACAACGGTTGGAAATTTAAGCCAAAGACCCGAAAGCAGAAATATTCTTTATAGCTAAGTCCGCCAAGTACGAGAAAGACCGCACCTATCGCTAATTCAGTTAAACCGAATATGTGGCAAAGTAAACCGATCCACATCGCAAATTGAAACAAATAGCGAAATTGCTTTAAGTATAGATGCAATGAAGATGCGAGCATTGTGCCTGCAATTAACAAACCAAGTTGGGCGGTATCCGTATAAAACGGAAATAGCCCAAGCATTATAGTTGCCAACACGAAACCTGACCGATATAGAATAACCGTAATATAGTCCCAAACATCCATTGGCGATTGAATATGCGGATCTGCCATTTTATAGCCCTGCTAAATTCACTAAGTCTTGTTCACTCAAAATTTTCACACCTAATTCTTGAGCTTTTGCCAGTTTTGAGCCAGCCTTTTCCCCTGCAATCAAATAATCCGTTTTACTTGATACACTGCCAGATACTTTACAACCCAATTGCTGTAATAAGGCTTTTGCTTGATCACGGGTGAGCTGTGTTAATGTCCCTGTTAGTACCACTGTTTTATCTTTTAATGGATTGTCGGCAATCTCTTGTTGCACCACATCTTGCCACGTCACCCCTTGAGCAACCAGGTCTTCCACTACTTCGACATTATGTGGCTCTTGCCAGAATTGGAATAGGCGGTTTGCCACCACTTCCCCAACATCTTGTACCTGTTTTAGTGTGTCTAAATCCGCTTGGCGAATCGCATCAAGCGTACCAAAGTGATTTGCGAGATTTTGTGCGGTAGATTCGCCGACATCTCGAATACCCAAAGCAAATAAGAAGCGGGCAAGAGTGGTATTTTTTGCCTTTTCGATACTTTGTAGTGCGTTATTGGCAGATTTCTCCCCCATTCGCTCTAAACGCATTAAGGTGGTGTGATCGAGTTTAAATAGATCTGCTGGGGTACGGATCAGCTCACGTTCCATCAGTTGTTCAATCAGTTTTTCACCCACGCCGTCAATATCCATTGCTTTGCGTGAAACGAAATGCTTTAACGCTTCTTTACGTTGGGCTTCACAGAATAATCCGCCTGTACAGCGAGCAACTGCTTCGCCATCAACACGCACTACAGCTGAATTACAAACAGGGCAAGCGGTCGGAAAAGCAATTTTTTTTGCATTATCAGGACGACGTTCGGCCACAACGCCCACAATTTGCGGAATAACATCACCTGCTCGGCGAATAATCACGGTATCACCAATTGCGATCCCTAAACGCTCAATCTCATCACCGTTATGTAAGGTGGCATTGCTCACCGTTACCCCAGCTACAAAGACAGGTTCTAATTTTGCCACTGGGGTAATTGCTCCTGTTCTGCCGACCTGAAATTCAACATCGTTCAGAATCGTCATCTCTTCTTGTGCAGGAAATTTGTAAGCAATCGCCCAACGAGGTGCTTTTGAGATAAAGCCAAGCTGTTCTTGCAGCGCAATCTCATTGACTTTCAACACCGTGCCATCAATGTCGTAACCCAGCGAACTACGTTTGGCTTGGATTTTTTGATAAAACGCAGTCAAGGCTTGAGAACCCGTTGCTAAGGTAATTTCAGTATTGACAGGAATCCCCAAGGTTTTTAACCACTGCAAGCGGTCAAAATGTGTCGTTGGGAGTTCATCATCACTTTCATAAACCCCGATATTATATGCGTTCAACATTAACGGACGTTGGCTAGTGATTTTCGGATCGAGCTGACGAAGTGAACCTGCCGCTGCATTACGTGGGTTAGCAAAGGTCTTCTCACCTTTTGCCAGTGCTTTTTCATTTAACTGCTCAAATCCTTGCTGTGGCATAAAAACTTCACCACGCACTTCTAAACGGTGTGGCGGATTACTACTTTTTAGTTTTAACGGAATATTGCGGATCGTGCGGATATTGGCGGTAATATCTTCCCCTGTTGTTCCGTCGCCACGAGTTGCAGCTTGAGTTAGCACTCCATCAACATACAGAATACTCACCGCTAAGCCATCAAGTTTCGGCTCACAACAAAATTCAATTTGATTACTGTTGATTGCAATACGATCTTCAATACGACGCAAAAAACCTGTGAGGTCATCATCGGAAAAGGCATTGTCCAAAGAAAGCATTGGGATTTCGTGGGTAATTTGAGCAAAACCCTCTAACGGCTTAGCACCAACCCGTTGTGTCGGTGAATCGGACGTAATCAATTCGGGGTGTTGCCATTCCAGATTTTTTAACTCGTTCATCAAGCGATCATATTCTGCATCGGGTACAAGCGGATTATCTAAAACGTGGTAGTGGTATTCATATTCACGCAATTTTTCACGCAAATGTTCAAGTTGAGTTTCAATAGAGTTTGGCATCTGTAAATTTCTCGATAAAAAAGACCGCTTGCAAGCGGTCAGATTTAATATATTTTTTGCAAATTAGGATTTTACACGTAACAGATAATGTTGACGTTTTTCATCATCAAACAGTTGTTGCTGTTCATCTAAAATAAAGCCACCCACAGATTGAGCAAAGCTTTCCACCGTTCTAATCATCAATTTGAGATTTGCAAGATCGTTACCAGCAGAAGGAAGGTGCATAAAGAACACCAAACCTACCGTCGCAAATTGCTCAATTTTAGCTAAATCAAAGACACCTGGTTGCATCATATTCGCCACGCTAAAGAGAACTGGGCTTGCTGGATTATCTAAATGGCGGTGGAAAATTTGATATTCGCCATATAAAAAGCCAAGTGCTTCTAAATTTTGTACCACAACATCACCACGGAATTGAGTACCTTCAGGCGCAACCACATAAAGTGTAACAATGCTCGGTTCTGCCGCCTGTTGCATCTGCTGTGATGCTGATGATTCGTTCAACTGCACTTCAGGCTGTGGCTGTGCTTCAAAAGATGCCTGTTCAAAACCACTTGTTTGATAGCTTGAATCTGGTGCATTTTGCGGTTGATCTTGTAAGCTAATACGAATTTTGCTCACATTTTCTTGCACATCTTGTTGCACTTGTGCTATGTCATGTGCTGGCATATCTTGGTGAGCAGATGTGTGCGTATGCATTCCTTGAGTATTTAAGCTTGCTGGAATATCTGCCGTAATCTCATTATTGATTGGTGCTGAAGGTGGACGAGTAGTAAACGTATTAGAAAAAACGCGTGATTTTTCACGGCGTGCAGACCAAATACTGTATCCAATTAAAACAGCGATTAATACCCCTGCTAAAATAAAGAAAAGAATATGCGTTTCCATTTTGTCCTCTTTAGCTTAAAAAAACGTCAAATTTGAAATTTCGTTCTTGGCGAAATATAGGTGCATAGCTTACCATATTTCTTTTAAAAATTTGAACAGAAAGGTTGATTATGTCTTCACCATTTTCTACGCCTGAGACTCAAATTGGAGCAGGCTTCCATTATTTTATCTATGGCTGGCGTTTAATGTTACAACGTCAGTTAATGCCCTTTATCATTTTTCCCGTCATTATTAATGCGGTATTGATGATTGGATTAATTTGGTTTTTCTTTGCAAATGTGGGGGGATTACTTGATGTTCTCCTACCTTCTTGGCTTGAATGGTTAAGCTTTGTGCTTATTCCACTGATCTTTTTGATGATTCTCGTGGCATTTTATTTTGCCTTTACAACCCTTGCTAATTTTATCGCTGCGCCGTTTAACGCCTTACTTGCTGAAAAAGTTGAACAGCAATTATCGGGTGAAAATTTAACAGAAATGAGCTTTGCGGAGATGCTTAAAGATGTGCCGAGAATGTTAAAACGAGAGTGGCAAAAAATGTGGTATAGCATTCCCCGTCTTATTGCGCTGTTTTTGTTAGGCTTTGTACCAGTTTTAGGTCAAACCGTAGTGCCAGTGTTAGCCTTTATTTTCAGCGCTTGGCTCATTGCGATTCAATACTGTGACTATCCTTTTGATAACCATAAAATCCAATTTCAGCGTATGCGAAATGCATTGGCTCAATATCGAACCATGAATTTCACCTTTGGTGCATTAGTCAGCCTGTTTACGATGCTACCTTTTATTAATTTAGTAGTAATGCCCGTTGCAGTTTGTGGTGCAACGGCAATGTGGGTAAAAGAATACCGTGGTTTCTTCTTAGGAAATCAAACAGGTGAATTTGAAGGCGCTGATTTTACAACAAAAAATCGAAATACGGCTGTTAGTACAGAAGTTCGAAATGGTGATATTGTGAAGAAATAATGAAAAAGGAAGAACATTTGTTGTTCTTCCTTTTTCTTTGACTATTTTGCAAAAAATAGAGAGAAACTGACCGCTTGCGATCAGTTTCTTTTCGATTAATGTCCGATACCTTTATGTCTTAACAACGCATCTAACGTAGGTTTGCGACCACGGAAGCGTTCAAATAGCACCATCGGCTCTTCTGAACCGCCACGGGTTAAGATGTTATCTAGGAAAGACTGACCTACCTCACGATTGAAAATACCTTCCTCTTCAAAGCGTGCAAAGGCATCTGCCGATAATACTTCTGCCCATAAGTAGCTGTAATAGCCTGCGGCATAGCCCCCTGCGAAGATGTGGGAGAAGCTGTGTGGGGTGCGTACGAAGGTCGGCAATTCCACCACAGCGACCTGTGCTTTGACCGCTTTTAGCGTATCTAACACGATATTTTCTTTTGGTTCGCTCATATGTAAGCGGAAATCGAATAAGCCAAATTCTAACTGGCGTAACACAAACATTGCTGCTTGGAAGTTTTTCGCTTTCAGCAACTGGGTCAATTTCTCTTTTGGTAGTGGCTCGCCTGTTTGGTAATGCCCTGAAATAAAGGCAAGGGCATCTTCTTCCCAGCACCAGTTTTCAAGGAATTGACTTGGTAGCTCAACTGCGTCCCACGGCACACCGTTAATCCCTGAAACGTCACCCACATCAATTTCGGTCAGCATATGGTGAATACCGTGCCCAAACTCGTGGAATAGCGTAGTAACTTCATCGTGTGTAAACAGAGCTGGTTTATCGCCAATCGGTTTATTGAAGTTACAGGTTAAGTAGGCAACAGGTTTTTGTAATGAACCGCCCGCTAGACGTTTTTGATTGATACAATCGTCCATCCAAGCACCGCCACGTTTGTTTTCACGGGCATAGAGATCCAAATAGAATGAACCACGCAAGCGGTCAGTTTCATCAAAAATATTGAAAAAACGGACATTCTCGTGATAGCTGTCAAATTCTTTCTGCTCTTCCACTCGCATACCAAAAATGCGTTTCACCAGTTCAAATAAACCGGAAAGAACACGTTCTTCAGGGAAATAAGGACGAAGCTCTTCATCGTTGATTGCATATAGGGCTTGCTTCTGTTTTTCGCTATAAAATGCAATATCCCACGGCTGTAACTCGCTTACGCCATAGCTCTCTTTGGCAAAGGCTTTTAGCTCAGCTAACTCTTTTTTGCCTTGCTCTTTAGAACGATTTGCTAAACCTTCCAAGAAATCAACCACTTGCGTTGGGTTTTCCGCCATTTTGGTTGCAAGGGAAAGATCAGCATAGCTTTCAAAACCGAGTAATTTGGCTAACTCTAAGCGTAACTCAAGGGTTTCCGCCATAATGGCTGAGTTATCCCATTTACCTGCGTTTGGACCTTGATCTGACGCTCGTGTGTTATAGGCTTCATACATTTTTTGGCGAAGCTCACGGTTTTCACAATAGGTCATTACAGGCAAATAGCTTGGAAATTCAAGGGTAAAGCGGTAGCCTGATTTCTCTTTGCTTTGAGCTGAAAGTTTCGCCCCTTCAAGTGCCGACTCTGGCAAACCTTTCAGATCCGCTTCATCTTCAATCACAATATCCCACCCCATTGTCGCATCAAGGACATTGTTGCTAAATTGTGAGCTGAGTTCAGATAAACGAGCAGAAATTTCGCCATAGCGTTTCTGTTTATCTGCCGGCAATGAGATCCCTGATAACTCAAAATCACGCAAGCTGTTTTCAATCGCTTTTTTCTGAGCGAGAGAATAAGTGGCAAACTCAGGGCTGTTTTTCAGTTTGACATAGCCTTGATACAACCCCTGATGTTGCCCAACCCAAGTGCTGTATTCGGATAACATCGGCAAGCACGCTTGATAGGCTTCACGCAATTCAGGGCTATTTTTTACTGCGTTGAGATGCCCAACTGGCGACCACGCACGAGAGAGTTTATCCCCTGTGATCGCTTGCGGTAGGTAGAAGTTTTCCCACGTTGGCGTATCAATTTGAGAAACTTGTTCAATGGTATCACGGCATTGTTGAATTAACTGCTCAATAGCAGGCACAACGTGTTCAGGTTGAATTTGAGAGAATTTAGGTAAACCTGTGTTGTTTAAAAGTGGGTTTGACATTCGATTTCCTCTTTATTTGATAAAAGTGCGACATCTTACCATTTTAGTGATTATTTTCATCAATTCAGCAAATAAAAAAGGATAAGCATCTTTGATGTTATCCTTTATAAAATCGGGTTGCGTTTAATGTTTTGCAATTTTATGGGCCATAAATGCCCATCCAATCATCACGATAGCAAATATCGCTAAGCCAAGAGTTAATCCCATAATCAATCCCCTTCTTTCATCTTTCTTAATTTTCTGCCTGCAATTAATGCACTATAAATACCACAACTGAGCAGAAAAACATTAATAAACTTAATCAACAATGCTTCTTTCCCATAAAGTATAACAGGGATCGCCAGAATGGCAACTTTTGCGATATCTACGGAAAGTTTTGCCCAATCGTCTAAGGTTTCTTGCTCAAAGGGTTTTGTGAAAATATTTAACATAAGCACCTCCTTTTCTCTTATTGTAAAAATCTTCATCAGAGTAACAAGGGGAACTATTTATATTTTCGAATCGCATCGAAAAATAAATAAATGAGACTTTACAACCCATTGAGATTGATTTAGTGATTATTTTCATTAGTTGATTGTGATTTATAGGGGAAGCCGTTAGAATTTATGCTTTATACAAATTGCAAAAAATTAAACACAACTGACCGCTTAGGAAAACGCAATGTCTTTAGATTTATCGGATATTCGACAACAAATCACTCAAATTGACCGTAACTTATTGAAATTATTATCGGAGCGTCATCGACTTGCGTTCGATGTCGTTCGAAGTAAAGAGATCACGAAAAAGCCTCTACGAGATATCGAACGTGAAAAACAACTGTTACAAGAATTGGTGAGTTTTGCTCAAGCGGAGAATTATCAACTTGACCCACAATATGTGACGCAAATCTTCCAACGTATCATTGAAGACTCTGTCTTAACTCAACAGCATTACTTGCAAAATAAACTGAATCAGAATCAAGATAACGTTGCCATTGCATTTTTAGGTATGCGTGGCTCTTATTCTCATCTCGCTTCTCGCCAGTTTATGAAAAACAGTACGGCTTCTTTAGTGGAACTCAGTTGCGAATCTTTTGATTCAGTTTTTGAAAAAGTTCAGCAAGGTGAAGCCGATTATGGCGTATTGCCGTTAGAAAATACCACTTCAGGTTCTATCAATGAAGTTTATGATTTGTTGCAACATACAGACTTAACCCTTGTCGGCGAATTGGCTTATCCTATTAAACATTGTGTTTTAGGCACAAATAATGCGGATTTTGCCCAAGTGGATACCATTTATACCCACCCACAACCTGCACAACAATGTAGTCAATTTATTCAGAGTTTAGATAAAGTGCATATCAAATACTGCGAAAGTAGTTCTCACGCTATGCAGTTAGTCGCTCGTTTAAATAAATCAAATTGCGTTGCGTTAGGTAATGAAGATGGCGGGAAATTGTACGGTTTAAGCGTGTTAAAAAGCGGTATTGCGAATCAAGAAAACAACATTACTCGCTTTATTGTGGTGTCTAAAAAACCTGTCAATGTTTCGCCACAAGTGCAGACTAAAACCTTGTTATTAATGACGACGACTCAACAAGCGGGTGCTTTGGTTGATGCATTAATGGTATTTAAGCAACACGGCATTCGTATGATTAAACTTGAATCTCGGCCTATTTATGGTAAACCGTGGGAAGAGATGTTCTATGTGGAATTAGATGCCAATATTCATAATGAAAATACCCAAAATGCCTTGAAAGAACTTGAAGCAGTAACGAGCTTCTTAAAAGTATTGGGTTGCTATCCAAGTGAAATTATTGAGCCTGTGAAATTATAAAATGAAGATGGACGCTCTGATAGCGTCCTTTTTTGACTATGTTTAAACCGAAATCAACATTACAGAAGCATCCAATCAGACGAACAACCAAACCAACACTCTCTTTTGATGAAACGATGGTGCTGTTGTTCAATAAACCTTACGACGTATTGACCCAATTTACTGACGATCAGAATCGGCAAACCTTGAAAGCCTTTATTCCCATTCCGCAGGTGTATCCAGTTGGACGGTTAGATCGAGATAGTGAAGGTTTATTGTTATTGACAAATAATGGCGAGATTCAGCATCGTTTAGCCAATCCCAAGTTTGAAAAAGAGAAAACCTATTGGGTTCAGATAGAAGGGATTCCGAATGCAAATGATTTGGCAAAACTCACTCAAGGGGTTGAACTAAAAGATGGTTTAACTAAACCCGCCAAAGTTAGAATCATTTCTGAACCTGATTTTGATTGGGCGACAGCCCCCAAAATTCGAGAGCGAAAGTACATTCCGACATCGTGGATTGAGCTGAAAATTACAGAAGGAAAGAACCGTCAGGTTCGCCGAATGACAGCTCATATTGGTTTTCCGACCTTACGTCTTATCCGTGTGGGGATAGGGCAGTTTACATTAGGTACTCTTGGTGCAGGCGAATATCGTGTTTTAGATGATAGGGAGAAATCAGCGTTATTTAAACAGCTCAAATTAACAGAGTACAAGCGGTAAGATGATGTGAATTTTTTGCAAATACTTAAGCAAAAAGAGTAAACTACATCCAAATTTATTTTAAAAAAGGACAGTCTATGGCAATTTTAGTAACAGGCGGAGCTGGTTATATCGGCTCACATACGGTGGTTGAATTATTAAATCAAGGCAAAGAGATTGTGGTATTAGATAACTTATCTAATTCATCTGAAATCTCTTTAGCGCGAGTTAAACAGATTACGGGAAAAACCGTTCGCTTTTATCAAGGCGATATTTTAGACCGTGAAATGTTAGGTCGCATTTTTGCAGAAAATCAGATTGATTCGGTTATCCATTTTGCTGGCTTAAAAGCCGTAGGCGAAAGTGTTCGAGAGCCGTTGCGTTACTACCAAAACAATGTGACAGGTTCCATTGTGCTGGTTGAAGAGATGTTAAAAGCCAATGTCAATACGATTGTATTTAGTTCATCAGCAACGGTTTATGGCGATCCGAAAGAAATTCCGATTACGGAAGCTTGTGAAGTCGGTGGAACAACCAACCCTTATGGCACATCAAAATATATGGTAGAGCGTATCCTAGAAGATACAGCGAAAGCCTTCCCACAATTTAGTGCGGTCGTACTACGCTACTTCAATCCTGTTGGAGCACACGCAAGCGGTCTGATTGGTGAAGATCCTAACGGCATTCCGAATAACTTATTACCTTATATCAGCCAAGTTGCTGTGGGTAAATTGCAACAACTGTCTGTGTTTGGTAGTGATTATGAAACCCACGATGGCACTGGTGTGCGTGATTATATTCACGTTGTCGATCTTGCGATTGGGCATTTGAAAGCCTTAGAAAAACATCAAGATGATGCAGGTTTCCACGTCTATAATTTAGGCACCGGCACGGGCTATTCTGTGTTAGATATGGTGAAAGCCTTTGAGCAAGCAAACGACATTAACGTGCCTTATAAATTGGTTGATCGTCGCCCTGGCGATATTGCGGTCTGTTACTCTAATCCACAAAAAGCCCTTGAGCAGTTAGGCTGGAAAACGCAATACGATTTAACGCAAATGATGAAAGACACTTGGAATTGGCAAAAAAATAATCCGAATGGATATAAGGGGTAAAAATGGGCGAGCAAGTACAGGTTTCTCTCTGGCGGCAAATTTTCAGTTACAAAATGTTGCTCTGCGTTTTTACAGGGTTTACGTCTGGCTTGCCGTTATATTTTATCTATCAATTAATTCCAGCGTGGCTTCGCTCTGAACAGGTAGATTTAAAAACCATTGGTTTTTTTGCTATCGTGGGTTTGCCTTACACTTGGAAATTTTTAGTGGCACCGCTGTTTGACCGCTATTACCCGAATTTCCTTGGTCGCCGCCGTAGCTGGATGTTTTTCACGCAGATAGCTCTATTGGGGTTAATTGCTTGCTTCGGTTTCTTCAATCCAGCACAAGATATTAAGCCCGTAATGATGTTAGCCATTGCTGTTGCCTTCATGTCTGCGGTGCAAGATATTGTGGTTGATGCTTATCGCCGTGAAATTTTGTCTGATGAAGAACTGGGTTTAGGTAACTCTATTCATATTAACGGCTATCGTATTGCTGGGTTAATTCCAGGCGGTTTAGCGTTGATTGTTTCTGACCACTATCCTTGGGAAACGGTCTTTTTGTTTACCGCGCTCTTTATGATCCCTGGGATTATTCTGAGTTTATTCTTAGCGAAAGAGCCAAAAATTTTACAAGATAACCGTAATCTTCCTTTCCACGAAGCCTTTGTGATTCCATTCAAAGAGTTCTTCCAACGTAAAGGTTTATGGGCTGCGGTTGGCACACTCACTTTTATGTTGCTTTATAACTTAGGTGACTCCTTTGCAGCTACCTTACAAAGTGCCTTTATTCTGGATATGGGCTTTAGTCGCACCGATTTAGGTACAGCGGTAAAAATCAACGGACTATGGGCTTCTATTGTGGCTGGTATGGCTGGTGGCGTGCTGATGTTACGTATTGGCGTAAATCGCTCTTTATGGATTTTCGGCGTATTCCAAATGCTCATGTTACTCGGCTTTGCGTGGCTTGCAAGTCACGGTAAGTTTGAAACTATCGGCACTTACGAACGCTTCGCTTTATCTGCGGTTATTATTGGTGAATATATCGGGATTGGTTTAGGCACAGCCTGTTTTGTCGCCTATATTTCTCGTGAAACAAATCCACTTTATACAGCGACACAATTTGCGATTTTCACCAGCTTAACCGCTATTCCAAGTAAATTGATTGGTGCGACATCAGGGGCATTAGCTGAGAGCGTTGGTTTCTACCATTTCTATTGGATCTGCTTCTTCTTAGCGATTCCGGGAATGCTATGCTTGTTTTGGATAGCGCCGTGGAATGAAAAGAAAGTTTAATTGTTAATAAATAATCAGGGGTAAATGTATTTGTATACATTTACCCTCTGAACTTATTAGATACTATCTTTCTCGGATGCTGGCTTTCTACGTTTACCAATATTCTTAGTGTCTTTATGACGGATTTTTACTTTTTTCTTCAAACTCTCTTTTTTCTCTTCTTTCTTTTTCTTAATCCGTGCTTTCTCTTTTTTCGATACCGTATTTACTTCACCATCTTTTGGAGCTTTGGTACGAGGTTCTAAGCCTTCAATAATACGCGGTTTTAACGGCTCTTCCGTATACCGTTTAATTTTGCCAAGTAGTTTGTAATCGTGAGCTTCGACTAATGATACTGCTGAACCTTTCTTGCCTGCACGAGCTGTACGCCCGATACGGTGTAGATAAGTATCCGCACTATATGGAAGGTCAAAGTTAATCACAAAATCGACATCATCAATATCAATCCCACGAGCTGCCACGTCCGTTGCCACTAACACATTTACCACGCCGTCTTTTAAGCGGGCAATCGCTTGATTACGCTGTGTCTGTGCCATTTCGCCTTCCAGATAAGTTGAACGAATACCTCGTTTACGCAAGGTTTCGCTTAGCTCTCGCACACTTTCTCGACGACGAACAAACACAATGCTTCGCTCAATCTCAAATTCACTTATCAAACGGGCAAGTAATTTGGTTTTATGTTCAAGATTATCAGCGTGATAATACCACTGCTGAATTTTCTTACGCTCACGGCGACTTGGCTCTGCATCAATCTGAACGGGATCATTTAAAATGCGTTCAGCAAAATCCACTAACAATTCGCCTTCAAGGGTGGCAGAAAAGAGCCAAGTATATTTACGCCAACGGGTTTCTGCTGCGATTTTTTCGGCATCTTGCCCGAACCCCATTTGCAACATACGATCCGCTTCATCAAAAATTAAAATCTCGACAGAACGGCAGTCAAAATTTTCTTCTTGAATATACTGTTGTAAACGCCCCGGTGTCGCCACCACAAGATCTTGATTAGTGTTAAATACTTCACCGTGGTTTTGATAAGCGACACCGCCCGTAATGGTGGCAATTTTCAAGTTAGTAAATTGTGCCAACTCTTCCGCTTGCTCCGCAACTTGCATCGCCAATTCACGGGTTGGCGTTAAAATTAAAATGCGTGGTGGACCGGGCTTACGGCGAGGGTGATCGAGCAAATGTTGTAACGCAGGCAATAAAAATGCAGCGGTTTTTCCTGTGCCTGTCGGGGCTGAACCCAACACATCTCGCCCTTCCATTGCAGGCGGAATCGTTTCTTGCTGAATAGCAGTTGGGCGTTTATAGCCTTTTTTATCCAATGCTTGTAACAGCTCAGGGCTTAAATCTAATTCTTCAAAGGTTGTTAATTCGTTCATTTTGTTCTCTTTCATATAAAATGGGGATAGCTACAAATATAACGCCATCACCACCGCATTCTCTCGCCCACCGTCTTGGGTCGGGTAGTAATTTTTCCGCACCGTCACTTCATTAAAGCCTAGTGAGGAGTAAAGTTTTTGTGCTGTCGTGTTTGAAGCTCGTACTTCAAGCCATAATATCGTGATCTGTTTTTGTTGAAGCTGAGCGATCAACGCTTGCAACAGTTGCTTACCAAAGCCTTTGCCTTGATAAGCAGGATCAACTGCAATATTAAACAGCGTGGCTTCATCAAGCACAAACTGACAAATCGCAAAGGCAACAATGTGGTTTTCAACGGATAATTTCAAATTCAAATAACGTTCGCCTTGACTGTTTAACAGCGTTCCTTTCGCCCAAGGTACTAAATGGGCTTGTTGTTCGATCTCAAAAAGGCGGTCGAAGTCGTTTTCTAAAACGGGGGTAATCACAAAGTTTCCTCAAATTGCGGGCAAAATGATTGTATCTGTTGCCAAAGTTTACGTTTTTGTTGGGATTGATAAAGATCTTGCCAAGATTCACACCGCCAAGCGGTCTGATTTGCAAATTTTTTTGCAAATCGCACCGCTTGTACTTCAGGTTGAATTAGCCAGAAAATCGGTTGATGATCGAACTGCAGTCGCATTGCTTGCTCAAGGCTAATCCATTGATATTGCTCGTGATTTAATTGCAAGGCTCGTAAAACATCTTGAAATAACCCTGTCTGATGGTGATCTTCTTCACATACCACCACTAATTTCACCGTATCCGCCAAGCGAATTTGTGCGTCGCCTTTGAGTACTTGCGGTTTAACAAGTATCCATTGGGGTATATTCATCTCTGTTAGGAGCAAATCTCGGCGATTCATCATTTTTCCTCATAAAAAGTTGGGGAATAGTAGCAAAAATCGGTAAAATGCAGAAATTATTTTGCATTAAATTTGGAAATTTATGTTATCAATCGAAAGCGAAGTGCTTGAACGCCACCTAAGCGTCTTTGAGCAAAAAAATGTGTTGTTATTTGGCGATGTGCGTGATGATTTCTCAGGACTCATTCAACCGATGGCAAAGTCTGTGGCGGTGTTCAGTAGCTATTTTGATTATGCTCGCCATTATAATAACGTGGAATTTGGCTTGGAATGTTATCAGCAAGCAGACTTAGCCGTCTTTTACTGGACGAAGAATAAGCAAGAGTGTCAATTTCAGTTGTTACAATGGTTGGCGACTGCGCTAGTTGGCCAAGAATTATTGGTAATAGGTGAAAACCGTGTCGGCGTGCGTTCGGTGGAAACCTTGCTTGAGCCGTTTGGCGAGGTTGCTAAGATTGACTCGGCTCGCCGTTGTGGGTTGTACCATTTTAGACTGGAAAACGTGCCTACTTTTGATAGCAAAAAATTCTGGAAATCGTACCGCTTGCAAGATCTCAATGTGTTTGCGTTACCTGCGGTA
Source organism: Actinobacillus indolicus (assembly GCF_004519515.1). NCBI lineage: Bacteria > Pseudomonadati > Pseudomonadota > Gammaproteobacteria > Pasteurellales > Pasteurellaceae > Actinobacillus > Actinobacillus indolicus. The sequence goes on from NZ_CP038145.1 coordinate 1,693,266, forward strand.
TTCAGCTCGGTGGAGTTAGATAACGGTTCTAAATTGTTGCTTTCCACATTCAATAAAGCTGATGGATTGAAAGGGAAAGTGTTAGATCTCGGCTGTGGAGCTGGAGTGATTGGGGCGTGTTTAAAACAGCAATTCCCGAAAATCAAGCTGACGATGTCAGATATTCACGCAATGGCATTGGAATCAAGTAAGCGAACATTGGCGGAAAATCAGCTTGAAGGCGATGTGGTAGCAAGTGATGTCTTTTCCCATATTGACGGGCGTTTTGATCTGATTGTCTCAAATCCACCTTTCCACGACGGTGTAGATACGGCATATCGTGCGGTAGAAGAGTTGATTGCCCAAGCTAAGCAACACCTTAATCGTGGTGGTGAGCTACGTATTGTTGCCAATGCTTTTTTACCTTATCCTGATTTATTGGATAAAGCATTTGGCAGACATCAAGTGTTAGCGAAGTCGAGTAAGTTTAAGGTCTATTCGGTAAAATCTTAATCATGATATTCTCGTAGAAAGGTACATCATTTCTTGTTAAATGATGCCTTTTTGCCTACAATACCGCCTTTTATTTATTAAGCAAAAACTATGTCACAGATTAAATTGATTGTCGGGCTGGCTAACCCTGGCACAAAGTATGAAGAAACTCGCCACAATGCAGGCGAATGGCTAGTGAACGAGCTTGCTCGTATGTTTAATGTCACCTTAAAGGACGAAGCAAAATACTTCGGCAAGGTCGCCAAAATTAATACGCCACAAGGCGAAGTGCGTCTGCTTGTGCCAACCACTTTTATGAATTTAAGTGGTAAGGCTGTTGGTGCGTTAGCGAATTTTTATCGCATTAAGCCGGAAGAGATTTTAGTCGCTCACGATGAATTGGATCTTCCCCCAGGTGTTGCCAAAATCAAGCAAGGTGGCGGACACGGCGGACACAACGGTTTAAAAGACATTATTGCGGCTCTTGGTAATAGCAATAATTTCTACCGTGTGCGTATCGGAATTGGTCATCCGGGGCATAAAGACTTAGTGGCAAGTTATGTGTTAGGTAAACCTTCGCCAACGGATCAGCCTTTAATTAACGCAGCCGTTGATGAAGCCAGCCGTTGTGTGGAACTATTGTTCAAAGAAGGGATTGTTAAAGCGACTAATCGCTTGAATGCGTTTAAAGCGTAAAAAATTTGTCATTATTAACCGCTTGTGTAAAGGCAAATGAGTAGGGGCGGGGTTTATCCCCGCCCGAAATCATATCAATATTTTAACGGGTGGGGATAAACCCCACCCCTACAAAAGTTATTTAAATAGATAATTTATAGGAAAAGAAAATGGGATTTAAATGTGGCATTGTCGGTTTACCAAATGTGGGTAAATCAACTCTTTTTAATGCATTAACCAAAGCAGGTATCGAAGCGGCAAACTATCCGTTCTGTACCATTGAACCAAATACAGGCGTTGTGCCGATGCCAGACCCACGTTTAGATGCGTTAGCGGAAATCGTAAAACCAGAACGTGTATTGCCAACCACAATGGAATTTGTGGATATTGCAGGCTTAGTGGCTGGGGCAAGTAAAGGTGAAGGTTTAGGCAATAAATTCTTAGCGAATATCCGTGAAACCGATGCGATTGGTCACGTGGTTCGCTGTTTTGAGAACGATGACATTGTGCACGTTGCAGGCAAAATCAGCCCGCTTGATGATATTGAAGTGATCAATACAGAATTGGCTTTAGCGGATTTAGATAGCTGTGAACGTGCTATCCAACGTTTACAAAAACGTGCCAAAGGCGGCGATAAAGATGCTAAATTTGAGCTTTCCATTATGGAAAAAATCCTACCGACCTTAGAAAATGGCGGTATGATCCGTTCTGTTGCGTTGGATAAAGATGAACTCCACGCTATCAAAGGTTATAACTTCTTAACCTTAAAGCCAACAATGTACATTGCCAACGTGAATGAAGACGGTTTTGAAAACAACCCTTATTTAGACCAAGTGCGTGAAATTGCGGCAAAAGAGAATGCGGTGGTTGTGCCTGTTTGTGCGGCGATTGAAGCAGAAATTGCTGAGCTTGACGATGATGAAAAAATCGAGTTTTTACAAGATTTAGGCATTGAAGAACCGGGCTTAAACCGTGTAATTCGTGCAGGCTATAAATTGTTGAACTTACAAACTTACTTCACCGCTGGCGTGAAAGAAGTACGTGCTTGGACAGTATCTATTGGTGCGACGGCACCAAAAGCGGCTGCGGTAATCCATACTGACTTTGAGCGCGGCTTTATTCGTGCAGAAGTGATTGCCTATGACGATTTTGTTCAATACAAAGGCGAAAATGGCGCGAAAGAAGCGGGAAAATGGCGTTTAGAAGGCAAAGAATATATCGTTCAAGATGGCGATGTGATGCATTTCCGCTTTAATGTGTAATGAATAATATTAGGGAGTAGCTTTAAGCCACTCCCTTAATTTTTTAAACAGGCCAAATGAGGCTTAGTGGTTTTTGTTTAATAATCAACCACACACATTTGGCGATATTTTTCCAACTATCGACTTCTGTGCCTAAAGCACGTAAGGCGAGCGTGAGTGTTAATGAAAAACTTACGGCTAAGTTAACTAAGCCAATGAGTAATACAAAAAATAGACTCTGTATGAAAATGCCTGATGTTAATTCTCCGCTGACTGTGGCATAGCCGACATTGGCAGAAGAAAATGCGATATGACGGATATCTAAGGGCAAATCTAATAAATATCCGACAACACCAGTTAATCCGAGTAACATCCCAAAGCAGAGATTTCCCATAATAGCCCCGTAGTTTTGGTGAATATAATTTGCAAACCGAATACGTTTTTCTTCGGAAAATCTACGTAGAGATGGGTGGTTTTGTAATCGCATCCGCATGTTGAGGTAATTACAACGATTATCAAAATATCCAGAAATTAAGCCAGCTAAAAATAACCATACACCTGCAATGGCTGCATACCACAATGTTGCTCCAAAGGGATTGATACTATGTAGCTGGTATTCTACTTGTGGTAATGTCAACAATGGTTTACCGCATATCCATTGATAACCGAATGCAATCAATGAGGCAACGCTTACCGCCATCAGTACATTTCCTAATACTGCAATGCTTTGTGAACGAAATACATCAATCAGCAATTGCGCTAATTGCATATTGACAGTTCGTCCTTGAGGATTCTTTCCAACAAAATCAGCAAAACGGGCGGCAGTCATGGCGGGTTGCTTTGTTGCTACAGTGAAATGAAGTATGAAAATTAAGGTAAATCCTAAGCCATAATTTAAACCTTCTGCAATCCCTTTCCACACTTTATCTTCGATGGTTTCCCCTAGATAAATTTTAAATAACGCCATAAAAGCAATGAGAATACCTCCACCAGCAGCCGAGTAAAACATTGCTAAAAATTCATTTTTAGAGCGTGTAATATAATGTTCCCCATGATCACTAGTATGTTGTGTGATACTACGTGAAAGCATGCCAATACTTTGTTTCCAGAGTGTTGAGATACTATGTTGCTTAGCTGAAGCAATCGCAAGGTTTCCTGTTAATAGCAGAATACGGCGAGGTAAAAAACGATTGGATGCAAACACATCCATCAACATGGCTAAACGAGATAGCGTCTGTTCTAAACGTTCTAATAGATAGGCTACACTCAATGATGAGCCCATGGTTGCACCTTTTTTCTTTAACCTTTCAATTAAGTCTTGGCTTTGGCTAAACATCACTTGTAGATGTGCATCATCAAACAGTTGATCGTTCTGGCGTGCGACAATCCAAGATGACACCTCTTTTTGTAATGCAACAAAAGGGCTATCCGCATCCAATAAGGTTGGATCTAATCGCATTAATTTCGGATCCATTTCTTCGGCAGCTAGCCAAATAGAAAGCATTTTTATCGCAAAGAGTCCCTCTGAGCGTAAATGTTTATTAATGCGTTCTCTTTCTTGCTCAGTAGCATAGCGATTGAATAATTTCAGTAAACTGCTCCAATAATGTAATGGAATATTGTTTAACCACGTTGAATCGTTTTTATCATTAAAGAGTAAGAAAAAAATATCGCGTAAATCTTTGACATCTCGATAGGCGGGGTTAATTTTTTCATATAAACGGTTGCTAAACTCTTTGCCAAAACCATCCCGACTAAGGATGCCACTACTAATCAATAGTGGATATAATCGCATATTGCAAAGCCAGCGGCATAATTGAGAAGAGAGATGCTGTAATAACGTTTTGTTTGTTTTTAATGTTTTGATTAAAAAATAGAGTTGTTCTTCATGTTCATTATGGTGGCGTAGCCAATGGCAGAAACCATTTAAAAGTGAAAATATATCATCTTGTTCAAGCTTCTCTTGGATAAATTGGATAATCTCTTGCTGTGATAAACTAATTTTCTTCGTCAAAATATCTCCTATTTTCTCAATATAATTAAAATGAAAACGGTAGAAGTATGATAGACTTCTACCGTGTGGGGATATTTTAGCATTTTTTGTTTAAACTGTTAAGTTGAATGAAAAATAATCAAATTATTTCAGGGAAATACGCTAAAATCATCTCCTAGTTAATAATTGGGGATGATTATGACCACACGACAAACAGCATGGACATTTGTTTTTATTGCTGCAACGATTCTTCTAGTCACATCTGGGATAAGGCTTTCTCTTGGGCTCTTTGTTCAACCTATTTCATCGACAACAGAAATCTCTATTGTACAAATGAGCTTTGCTCTTGCTGTGACTCAATTAATGTGGGGTGTTTCTCAACCGATTACCGGCGCTTTGGCGGATCGTTTTGGCGCTTGGTGGGTAATATTAGGTGGCACCCTATTACTTGCGATTGGCTGTGCCTTGATGCCCTATTTACTTTCTGCTTGGGGACTCGTCTTTACATTAGGTTTTTTAGTTGCTTTTGGAACAGGTGCGGGCAGTTTTTCGGTGTTGATGGGGCAGGTTGCCAATAAAATCCCTGCTCAGCATCGAGGAACAGCCTCTGGTATTATTAATGCAGGGAGTTCATTCGGACAATTTGCCTTTGCGCCAATTTTACAAAGTTTGATTGTAATGCCAGCCGTCGGATGGATTGGGGCAATGTACTTCTTAGCCTCGATTTGCTTGGTTTGTATTCCCTTGGGATATTATTTAACGCGTAATTCTGCTGTCGTTTCTCACGCATCAACAACAGTGCAACAACCAGAGCAGACTCTTGGACAAGCGGTCAGATCAGCCTTAAAAAATACAAATTATTGGCTCCTTCATATTGGTTTTTTTACCTGTGGATTTCATATTGCTTTTTTAGTCACCCATTTACCAAGCGAAATTACGTTAGCAGGGTTAAAATCCAACGTTGCTTCTTGGTCACTGGCTTTAATCGGACTATCCAATGTAGTGGGCAGTTTGTTTATAGGTTGGTGTGTTGGGCATTTCCGTAGCAAATATATCTTATTTTGGATGTATCTCAGCCGAACGATTTTAATCGGTATTTATTTACTCATGCCACAAACACCAATGACTTTTTTCATTTTTGCGATTGCCCTTGGATTAACTTGGTTAGCAACGGTACCACCGACTGCGGCTGCTATCGGCAAATTATTTGGTGTGCGCTATCTTGCAACCTTATTTGGTTTAGTTTTGTTAAGCCATCAAATCGGCGGATTTTTGGGCGCATATTTAGGCGGACTTGCGATTACGACTTTCGGGGATTACCAATGGATGTGGTATGCCGATATGTTTTTGGCATTTTTAGCCGCTGTTTTGAATTTACCGCTTAAAGAAGAAAAAATTGTGCGTATGCAAGCGGTATGATCTCACTCATTTTTTGCAAATTAATAAGGAAAAGTAATGGAAAGTATTTCAAAAGAACAAGTACTCGGTGTATTTAAGTTCCGTGCTGCAACACGTTATTATGATTCTGAACGTAAAGTATCTCGTGAAGATATGCAATATCTTCTTGAGTTAGCGCGACTTTCACCCAGTTCCGTAGGATCTGAGCCTTGGAAATTTTTAGTGATTCAAAAGCCTGAAATTCGCCAAAAACTTAAGCCTGTGAGCTGGGGAATGGCGACACAGCTTGATGATGCGAGCTATTTAGTGGTGATTTTAGCGAAGAAGAATGCCCGTTATGATTCTGAATTTTTCCGTACCTCCCTTGAAAAACGTGGATTAACCGAAGAGCAGATGAGCAGAACCTTAGCGGTTTATAAAAATTCCAACAAGAAGATATGCCGATTGCTGACAGTGAACGAGCTTTGTTTGATTGGACAAGCAAGCAAACTTACATTGCCCTTGCGAATATGATGACAGGTGCAGCGCTTGTGGGTATTGATAGTTGTCCAATAGAAGGGTTTAACTATGCAGAAGTCAATCGTATTTTATCCGAGGAAGGATTATTTGACCCAATAGAGTGGGGAGTTTCAGTGATGGTGACTTTTGGCTATCGAGCGAAAGAGATTAAGTCGAAGTACCGTAAGCCGTTAGCTGAGATTGTAGAATGGGTTGAGTAATGTAAAAATTTGGTAGAAGAGAGTCAAGCATTGCTTTTACCCTCTTCCCGACTTGACAGAGCAAAAAACACGTATAGGGTAATACAGACTGTGGCTTAAAAACCCGTGGCTGGAAAGAAACCATTGAGCAATTGCAAGTGATGGTGGATGTGACGAAGAAATTGAGAGCAGAATTGGTTTAATTTTAAGATTTACTCTAGGGAGTTATATTTAACGCCCTTCTTTTTGCTCATTATTAAACCCATAAAAAAATTATAGTTTTTTAATTTGATTTCATTTTATCTTTTATTTATTATTCCATAAAAAAAATATGGTTAATTTTCTAAAGGAGACAAAATGAAAAAGAATGCGATAACGCTTTCCATGATTTCTCTTTTTTCTGTATGTGTATATGCAGAAGAAGTAGCGGAACTTGAGGAAATTCAGGTCGAAGCCAAAATGGCGGAGAGTAACTTATTGGGAGATCGTCCTAATGTCAGTGATAAGCTGATCGATGGGAAGGTATTCAAACAGAAATCAACAACCCTAGGAGATGCTTTATCTAGCGAGCTTGGAATTCACTCTAATCAATATGGTGGCGGTGCTTCAGCGCCGATTATTCGTGGGCAAGAGGGCAAACGTCTCAAGATATTACAAAATAATAGTGATGTAGTGGATATGTCCACCATGTCGCCGGATCATGCCGTAACTGTGGACGCAACCCTATCTAAGCAAGTTGAGATCGTCAGAGGTCCCTCTACCTTGCTATACAGTTCAGGCAATGCCGCTGGGGTAATCAATGTCCTAGATAATAAAATCCTAAACTTCATGCCACAAAACGGGCTTAAAGGTGAGGCTGGTTTCCGTTTTAATACCAATAATAATGAAAAATTGACCACCGCAGGCATCACTTTTGCAATTCACCCGAGTATTGCTGTTCATCTTGAAGGCTTATCAAAACAGGCAGGTAACTACAAAACACCGCATTACCGTTATGGCACTTATTCGGATAAAAAAGCCTTTAATCGTAGGGAGATGAGCTATCAAAATCTTTCATATGTTCCTGAAAGTTGGGCGAAATCACAAGTCGGTACGGCGGGTATCTCTTGGATTCATGAAAAAGGTTATCTAGGGCTTGCTTATACAGAACGCCAAGATAAATATGGATTACCCGCTCATAATCATATTTATGAAGGCTGTGCGGTACGTATTATTGATGAAAGTGTTAAACAGCAATATCCCTATTTATTCCCTTACCCTGAACTTGCAGATGATCAACATCTCTTTTGGGCTAACCCTGGCGTAAATATGGCGGATTGTCATGCCCATGGTTTGTCAGCTACGCCTTATGTTGATTTGAAAAGTCAGCGTTACGGTTTTAGAGGTGAAATTATCGAACCCTTTAAGTATGTGGATAAATTGAGATTTAATGCAAGCCGTGTGAATTATCAACATGGCGAAATTGAAGGGGAAAGAACGGCGAATCTCTTTAAAAATAAAGGGCTTACCACTCGCCTTGAGTTTGTGCATAGTCCAATTGGGAATTTAACAGGGATATGGGGAATTCAGTACCTGGAACAAAAAAATAGTGCATTATCCCCAGAAGACTCGGCGACACATAAGCACAAACATCGTGGTGTACAGCAGTTATTGAACAATAACAAAATGCAGAACTGGAGTTTATTCGGTTTAGAGAGCTATCAATGGAATGATATTACCTTTGAAGCCTCTGGCCGTTTAGAAAAACAAAAAGTCACCAAAGATTATGATCATGAAAAAGTACGCAATGAGTTTCTCTCTCTTGGGTATATTGATAGTAAAAGACCAGAGACCGCTCATGCCATGGATAATTACTATACGTTAACTCAAGCACATAAAGAAACGGCTCGATCTTTTGCGTTAGGTGTGCATTGGGCATTTAAAGAAAATCATAAACTCTCTCTGACCGCTTCGCACCAAGAAAGGCTTCCTAACGCACAGGAACTCTATGCTCATGGAATGCACTTAGCAACAAACTCATTTGAAATGGGCAACAAAGGGCTAAGCAAAGAAAAATCCAATAACCTTGATTTAGGACTAAGCTATGAAGGCAATAAATTTAGCTATTATTTGAGTGGCTTTTTATACAACTTTGATAACTATACCTATCTCTATACGCTCAATTCAGGGAGAGGACCTGCTTCAATGAAGCAAGATAGCGATTTACGCATTAATCGCTATATGCAAGCCCCTGCACGTTTCTATGGCGTAGAAGTTAATTTGGGTTATCAAGTTACACCAAAACATCATATCAGCCTATTCGGTGATTACGTGAAAGGTTACTTAAAAGCTCACGATATTCGCACCAGTGATAAAGTGAGCTATGTTGATAACCCTGAATTTACCAAGGCGGTAGAAAAACTAATGCAGGAAAACCCGAAAATGAAACCATGGCGAGCAGCTTCTAAAGTCAGAAATGAAATGGGAATTGAGCGTCAAATTCGTGTACAAGAGCCTGTGTATGAAGAGCAAGCTAAAATGTACACCCCACGACTTCCACCAATTCGTGTCGGAGCTCGCATTAAAAGCGATTTTACGGAAAACCTCAAAGGTGAATTAGAGTACTATCGTGTCTTTACGCAACATCGCATTTCAAAATTTGAGAATGTCACGCAAGGGCATAATATGCTGAATCTTGGGCTCACTTATCAGAATAAATTAGCGAAAGGGGAGTATGAAATCTTCCTCAAGGCGAATAACTTAATGAATGAAGAGGTGTATGCTCATGAAACCTTCTTACCTTATATTCCACAAATGGGACGAAATGTAAGTTTAGGTGTTAACTACAAGTTCTGAACGGATTTGGATGTAAACAAGCGGTAAGATTTGAGATATTTTTTGCAAAAAATTGAACGAATCTTACCGTTGTTATATGAGGTATTGTATCTATTTTCCTTTCACTTCAATAATCATCACTTCCGACTGTGAACCTAAACGCATTGGAATCCCCCAAAATCCGTATCCCGAAGTAACAAAAAAATGTCCATTGCCGATTTTTTCATAACCATAATGTAATCGATAAATTACCGAGGTAATTAAATTGGCAGGGAAGATCTGACCTTTATGGGCATGGCCTGAAACTTGAATATCAATAGGCAATTTTGCGTGTTGCTCAATCTGGGTTGGACGATGATCTAATAAAAAGACAGGCAATGTTGTATCGACATCTTTTAATAGCTGTTCTGTGCTTGGGCGTTTTTTGACTAAATCATCATTACGTCCAATAATGGTAAATTTTCCGTCTAAAGTGACCGCTTGATCCCATAAAACGGTAATGCCTGCTTTGCGAATTTCTTCTGCAATGGCATTTTGAGCCCCAAAGAAATCATGATTACCCAATGTCGCATAAACACCTAAAGATGCTTTTAATTTGGCGAGATGTGGTTGCATATTTTCTGCGACATAAGCAGACACATTATCATCCATAATGTCGCCTGGCAGTAGGATTAAATCGACTTTTTCTTGATTAAAAATCTCCGCTAATTTATCAAGTTGTGTCGCGCCAAAAAATTTACCAAGATGGAAATCGCTTGCCATACCGATTTTAATTGGGGACATCGGTTTATCTAAGGTGATCTGATAATGGACGACTTTCGGTGTATAAGCGTTATAAACCGTAAATCCAACAAAGCTAATCAATGCAGGAAGATAGAGTAATTTGAGCCAGCGGTTTACTGCATCACGAGCAATAAAATGCTGAGCGATTTTTTGAATGAGGATAAAGGCAAATCGAACGAAAAAAGCAAAGAGAAGTAGTGCCAACATTAATGCCACGGCTCTAAAACTTTGAACGGTTCGAGTAATATGCAAAATGACGAGGGTATTAGCTGAGATATAGCTCAAAAGAGTGAAAATTTTTCTACTTTTTGAGGATAAATTAAAGAGCCAGCCTACTGTTCGTGAGAAGTTGAGTAAGAGTAACTGTAAGACAATAACTGCAATAGCTGTGGTGATATAATAACGATATTCCAAGGTACTTTCCTATATATGTAAAAAAAGCCCAACCAAATGGCTGAGCTTTAAAGTATAGCAAATACAAGTGTAAGGAGAAAATAAGTCTTTAATTAGCTTATTTCGCTAATTTCTGACGAATCGCATTTGCTAATTCTGTGCTGACTTTTTCAAAGTGAGCCATTTGTCTTTCTACGATTTCAGGAACAGTCACACCTGATAAACCTGCTGCAAAGTTACCTGCTAAGCGATCTTTTTCTTCCGCTGTAAACAAGTTATAAAGTGCTGCTGGTTGTGAGTAGTAATCTTCATCGTACTCACGGAAGTTAAAGTGTGCTGCTTCACGCTCAATTTGTAATGGTAATTGGTCGTGGGTTGGCACATAAGTGTCAAAACGGTTCGGCGCGTAGTTAGGGTGGTTGCCACCGTTTGCATCAATACGCATTGCACCATCACGGTGAGTCGTGTGGTATGGGCATTTTGGTGCATTTACAGGGATTTGGTGGTGGTTTACACCTAAACGGTAACGCTGTGCATCTTGGTAAGAGAACAGACGACCTTGTAACATACGGTCTGGCGAGAAGCCGATTCCCGGAACGATGTTAGATGGTGCAAATGCTGCTTGTTCTACTTCAGCAAAGTAGTTTTGTGGATTGCGGTTTAACTCTAATACACCTACTTCGATCACTGGGTAATCTGCGTGTGGCCATACTTTAGTTAAGTCAAAGGCATAATTATGTTTGTGAGCATCTGCTTCTGGCATAATTTGCACTTGAACAGTCCAACGTGGGAATTCACCACGCTCAATCGCTTCATATAAATCTCTTTGGCTAGATTCACGATCTTCACCTACAACTTTAGCCGCTTCTTCGTTAGTGAAGAATTTGTGACCTTGCTGTGTTTTGAAGTGGAATTTCACCCAGAAACGCTCGTTGTTTGCGTTTACAAAGCTATAAGTATGGCTACCGTAACCGTTCATATGGCGTAAAGTCGCAGGAATACCACGATCTGAGAATAATGTCATAATTTGGTGCATTGACTCAGGGTGACGTGACCAGAAATCCCACGCTGCATTTGCATCACGCAAGTTAGTTTGTGGATTACGTTTTTGTGTATGGATAAAATCTGGGAATTTTAATGGATCACGGATAAAGAATACTGGTGTATTGTTACCCACCAAGTCCCAGTTACCTTGTTCTGTATAGAATTTTAAGGAGAAACCACGTACATCACGCTCTGCATCGGCAGCCCCACGCTCACCAGCAACAGTTGAGAAACGTAATAATACTTCAGTTTGTGCACCCGGTTTAAATACTGCTGCTTTTGTGTATTTAGTAATATCTGCAGTGACAGTGAATGTACCGTAAGCTGCTGAACCTTTAGCGTGAACTACACGCTCAGGAATACGCTCACGAGCAAAGTGAGCTAATTTCTCTTGGAACCATACATCTTGTAAAAGAAGTGGGCCACGAGGACCAGCAGACATTGTGTTGTCATTGTCAACAACTGGTGCACCAGCTGCCGTTGTTAAGGTTTTTGAACCATGATCAAATGGACATTTAGACATAGTGAATTTCCTTCAAAAATAATTAATAGGATTTATTAGCTAGCGAATTATCTAAGATAGGAAAAAGTATGTAAAACTATTAAATTGATAATAAAAACCTATTGTTTGTGTTAAATCAATAGGTTTTTGCAAGGAATACGTGTTTAAAATGTGATCTGTTTAACGTATTTGTAACAATGTCATTGAAGTGTAAATTTAGGTCAGTATAATCCGCCAAAAATGGATTTTCACCAACTCTACTTTATAGGTGGTAGTCAATTTCAAGCTGTTTCGAAAGTAGTATTTTAAGTAAGAGTTTAGTAAGGAATACTCCGTTAGCTAATCTAACGAATATCGGTGATCAAGAAGATCATGTTTTGTCGTTAATTCAAGTCTAAGGTGTAAATATGAAAAAGTCTCTTCTAAGTATTGCATTATCAACCCTTCTTTTAGCAACCTCTTCCCAAGTTCTTGCCAACAGTAAAATTGTTTTTTCCCATTATCTTTCTAAAGATTATGTGAATACCATGATTGAAGGATTTAAAAAAGATAATCCAGATATTGAGGTCGTGGCAATGAGCTGTGGATTCCGTGATTGTCATGACAAATTAACCACGGCATTAGCTGTTGGTGAAGGCGCTCCCGATGTGGTGACTATCAGTACGATTAAACTAGGTACTTTCGTTAACTCTGGTGGTTTGGTGAATCTAACTGATGCCCCTTATTCTATGGATAAAACCGGCTGGCAGTTTGATGCATCTATGTTGACTTTATCACAAAACGATAAAGGACAACTTTTTGGTGTGCCATTTGATACAGGCCCGGTTGTGATGGTATATCGTAAAGATTTGCTTGATTCTACTGGCATGACTATTGAAGAAGCAACAAAAGATTGGGCATCTTTCGTGACCTTCGCTGAAAAATTAAAAGAAAAATCGGGGGCTTTTGTACTTCCTGCTGCAACTAGTTTAATTAACCCTCTTGTGATGGGAACTAACAATGCGCCGGGTCAGCCTGTATATCTTAAAGATGGTAAACCGAACCTCAATTCGAAAGAAATTAAATTCTTAGTGAATTTAGTCAAAGAGCTTTATGACAAACAACTTGTTGCAGCTTTAGATGGTTCATCAAACGATCAGAAATTCATTAAGCTTTATCGTGAAGGTAAACTATTTTCAGATATTGACGGTCCATGGATCGAAGGGCGAGTTGTTCAAGAATATGATCCTGATGGGGCGAAAAAAGGCTTGTGGCGTGTTGCCGGTATTCCGAATAATACCAATGTCAATGCGGGTGGAACGGTGTTCGCAATTCCAACACAAAGCAAACATAAAGATGCTTCTTGGAAATTTATCCAACATTTAATGAAAAATGAAAGTGTGTTAGATATTGCCAAAATTGCAGGTACCTTACCAGCAAGAACAGAAATTTACAGCGATCCTTTCTTTGATCAACCAAGTGAAACTTTTGGCGGTCAACATTCCATGAAGTTATATACTGAAATTGTGAAACAAAATAAACCTTATTTATCTTCGCCAATAGATAATATTGCGAATGAAATCTTAAATAGCTCTATTAAGAAAATTTTGGCTGAAAAAGCAGATATTGATAAAACATTAGATGAAGCCAATACGTTATTACAACGTAGAATGCGTTCATTGAAGTAGTTAATAAAAACATCCAACCTTAATTATTAATGTTGGATGTTTTGTTAAGGAGCTAAAGATGAAATATTTAAAAGGAATGTTACACGATCATCGTGTCGCTTATATTTTGTTACTTCCCTTTATTATTCTTTATTTAACGTTCAGTGTTTTCCCTATCTTTTTTTCAGGGTTTCTCTCGTTTTATGCTTGGAATCCAGTTAAAGGCTTGTCTTCAATGGAGTTCGTTGGATGGGAAAATTACTATTATGCGTTAACAGATGATGTATTTTGGTTATCTTTATGGAACACCATTAAAATTTCTTTTATTTCAGGTGTTTCACAACATGTATTAGCCATTTCGCTAGCCTATATTTTGTTACATATTATTACTCGTGGTGCTGAATTTTTTAAAGCAGCGATTTTCTTACCTTATATCACATCGAGTGTTGCTGTCAGCCTAGTTGTTTTTAATATCTTTGCTCCGTCTGGTATTGTTAATGAAGCATTACGTAGCATTGCAGATACCTTACGACTTGAAATGTTATTACCCATTGATTTTTTTGATGTGGAATGGATTCGTTTGACCATAGCCAATCAAGTTACATGGAAATATACCGGTATCAATACCGTCATTTATATGACAGGTATTGCCTCTGTCTCTAAAGAATTATATGAAGCTATTGATATTGATGGCGCAAATAAGTGGCAAAAATTCCGTTATATTACTTTACCGCTTCTCGTTCCTTATATTTTCTTTGCGACATTAATGACGATTATCGGCAATATGCAAATGTTTGAAGAACCGATGATGCTAACTAAAGGTGTCGGTGGTGTTTCAAATTCAGGGATGACGGTTTCACTTTACCTATATAAAATGGGATGGGATTGGAATGATATGGGAACAGCCTCGGCAATTGCTTGGGCATTATTCCTCATTACCTCGCTTTTTAGTGCAATATTCTTCTTACTATTTGGTAAGCGTGGCATTAAAAAAGGAGGTGAATAATGTATATCGGAAAAAATAAAGTCAGATTCGATATTGCTAAATTTATTATTTATATTTTCGTTTCTATTTTAGCGTTTATCTCGATCTTTCCGTTCTTTTGGTCTGCATTATTATCAACACAAGATACGGCATCTATTATGGGAATGTCTTTAAGCTTTGGCGATCAATTTTTCCAAAATTATCAGGACTTAGCAAAAGATATTCCGTTTAATAAAGCCATGGTAAATACCTTTATTATTACTGTGCTTTCAACGCTGAATTCGGTCGCTGTTTCTGCAGCAGCGGGTTATGCTTTTGCTATTTATAATTTTAAAGGTAAAAATTTGATTTTTACCACACTTCTTCTCACTATGATGGTGCCATCTGTCGTGAATTTAGTGCCTTACTTCCTTATTATTAAACAACTTTCCTTAATTAATACGCTGACTGCAATTTGGCTACCTGCTGGAGTCAATATTTTTGGGGTCTTTTTAATACGGCAATATGTAGCTTCGTCAATTCCAAGAGAAATTTTTGATAGTGCGAGAGTGGACGGATTAAATGAACTTCAAATCTTCTTCCGTATAGGTTTGCCGATGATGCGCTCTTGTTTATTGACTGTGGCTATTATGGTGATAGTGGCATCTTGGAATAACTTCATGCTCCCACTCATTGCATTACAAACACCAGATACACAAATTTTGACATTGGTATTACGTTCATTGAATGGGGCAACAGCAACACCTTGGAACTTAGTTATGACGGGGAGTTTCTTAGCGATGTTGCCATTACTGATTATCTTCATTTTCTTCTCTAAGAAAATGATGGAAAGTTTAACAGAGGGTGCAGTAAAAGGTTAAAGGGGTCAAAAATGAATACATTTACGTTTAAATTTCCACATAATACTAAAAAAGCAAGAGTCGTTTATCTTGCTTTGGGCTATGACAATAAACTCTCTTTTAAATTAGAGAGTGAAAACTATGATGCAGAATGTTACAAGCGGTCATTTTCTATCGAAAATTTGCAAGATATTGGATATTTAGCAGCGAAGCAATTTAGTCAAGCAAAGGCTATTACATTTGAGATAGAAAGTAGTGTTATTCAACAATTTGGTACAGAAACATTAATTCAATGGTTAGGCTTTGGGCTTTACCTCTCAGCCTATCAATATCGCCATAAAACCGAAGCTGTGCTTGATGTTCAAACACCTGAAATTCAACTAGACACAGAAGATCACGTACTGTTAGAAACATTCCACATTAGCCAAATTCTTGCCAAAGCACAGCTTATTTCTAGAGAGTTGATGAATCTACCAAGTAACGTGCTATATCCAGAATCCTTTGTCGAAGCAGTCAAGCAATTAAATATTCCCCATATCGAATTGGGTGTTTTAGATGAAACTGAGTTAGAAGCAGAGAAATTTGGCGGTTTACTCTGTATCTCACAAGGTTCTGCAAGGGAAGCTAGACTGTTAACCTTGAAATATCAAGTGCCAAATGCAACAAAAAGTATTGCATTGGTCGGGAAGGGCGTCACTTTTGATACAGGTGGGATCAGTATTAAGGCTGCTCGCTTAATGAGTACAATGAAATTTGATATGGGCGGTGCAGCCGCAGTGGTTGGGGCAATCTATGCCATTTCACAGCTTCAACTACCTATTAATGTAATCGGCTTGTGTGGATTAGTCGAAAATATGCCGTCTGGCAATGCGATTAAACCTGGCGATGTTGTGATGATGCGCTCTCAAACCAGTGTCGAAATTATTTCCACAGATGCAGAAGGCAGAATGGTATTAGCGGATGTATTAGATTATGCCCAAGAAAAATATCAACCTGATTATCTGATTGATATTGCAACACTTACCGGTGGAGCAGGTGTTGCATTAGGCAAAGGCTATGCTGCACTAATGGGAAATGATGGGGAGTTTATTGAACAAATTCGAATAGCAGGTGAGCATTGCGCAGAAAGAGTTTGGCATATGCCAACGGGAGATTGGTTTGATACTCCCCTTGAA
Source organism: Actinobacillus indolicus (assembly GCF_004519515.1). Lineage (NCBI taxonomy): Bacteria > Pseudomonadati > Pseudomonadota > Gammaproteobacteria > Pasteurellales > Pasteurellaceae > Actinobacillus > Actinobacillus indolicus. The sequence goes on from NZ_CP038145.1 coordinate 1,709,923, forward strand.
TGTGCTTATGCGGATTTACGTCACGGAAGTGAAGATCCACATGGAAGCCCTTGTGTTGCTGCGACTTTCCTACAACACTTCGTTAAAGATGGACAACCTTGGGCACATTTAGATATTGCAGCCATGTCCCGTGATTTAGCTCACCGGAAAATCTATGGTGAAACCGCTTCTGGTTTTGGAGCTTTATTATTGACCCATCTTTGTCAAAATTTAAGTCGCTAAGGAGAGAAAAATGGCTTATGTTCATCTAAAAGAGTTAGCCAAAGTCTATAAAAATGGCTTTAATGCCATTAAAAGTGCATCTTTAGAAATTGAAAAAGGTGAGTTTGTCATTTTGCTTGGTCCGTCCGGTTGTGGCAAATCGACATTACTTCGTATGATTGCTGGGCTTGAAAGCATTAGTAGTGGTGAGTTGATTATTGATGGAAAAGTCGTTAATCACGAATTACCTAAAGATCGTGATATTGCGATGGTTTTCCAAAGCTATGCGCTTTATCCTCATATGACTGTTTATGAAAATATGGCATTGGCATTAAAAATACGAAAAGTCGATAAAAATGAAATCGATTCATTAATTCGAAATATTGCTGAAATGCTCAATCTCACGCCATTTTTAAACTCGAAACCAGGACAACTCTCAGGCGGGCAACGACAACGTGTGGCATTAGGGCGAGCGATTGTAAGACGGCCAAAAGTGTTTCTTTTTGATGAACCTCTTTCAAATTTAGATGCAAAGCTGAGAAGTAAAATGCGTAAAGAGATTTGTGCGTTACATCAAGAGATTAATGCGACCATCATCTATGTTACACACGATCAAGTTGAGGCGATGACAATGGGGGATAAAGTTGTCGTATTAGATCAAGGGGTTATTCAACAAATCGGCTCACCTAAAACGCTTTATGAACACCCTACTAATAAGTTTGTCGCAGGATTTATTGGTTCACCAATGATTAATTTCATTGATGTTGATGTGAAGGTGCAAGGGGAACAACTTATTCTGTCTGCTGATAGTAGCTACAAACAAACACTTTCTCTTTCCGCATTTCCACAACTGGCTTCCTATCATGGTAAAAAAGTGTGCTTAGGAATTCGCCCAGAAGATTTACTTTTATCTGATACCCAAGATGAAGGATTTATCGGCGAGTTTGATTATAGTGAATATCTTGGTTCAGAATCGAATTTCTCAATGACCTTAAAAAATGGTGAAAGTGTCATGTTTAGAACACCGAGTAGCCAAACGATCAGTAAACAGAGTCGTTTAATCCCCAATATTGAACGCCTACATTTCTTTGATATTGATACACAGCAACGGATTTAGGAGAGCAAGAATGATTTTGATTGCAAACTCGGAAGCCTATCCAGGCTTTGCTGAAACGGTAGCACGATTAAAACAGAAACAAGAAGGATTAAGAGCCATGATAGAGGGGATCAAATTGGTTGAATTAGATCCCCGTGTAAGAACGGTTGGGCGTGGTGGTTGGCCGAATGTGCTTGGTGATGTGGAACTAGATGCTTCAGTCATGGATGGTGACAATTTAAGAACTGGAGCAGTCGGTGCTTTACAAGGTTTCTTACATCCTGTCGAAGTTGCCTATCGTGTGATGACGGACTTAAACCACGAAATTTTAGTGGGTGAGGGAGCAGCTCGATTTGCCAAAGAAATCGGTGCTTTAGAAGGTGAAAATCTCATTGAAAATTCGAAAGAAGTGTGGTGGAAAAAATTAGAAGAATCTATGACTGAGTCTGAAAAACAAGCTTTTCCCAATATTCCTTTAGCCAAACTTTCTAATAATGCAACAGATCCTGAAAGAGTTAGGGATACTACAGTCTTTTTATGTCGTGATGCGAATCAAAAATTAAGCGTTGCAACTTCTACATCTGGTTGGGCGTGGAAATATCCGGGAAGACTAGGCGACAGCCCAATAGTTGGTGCAGGTTTATATGCTGATAGCCGTTATGGTGCTTGTGCTTGTACTCATACGGGAGAAATGTCTATTCGTTGTTCGACAGCACATTCGGTAGTGTTCTATATGAAGATGGGAATGACTTTAGAACAAGCGGTTTATGAAGCAATAAAAGATCTCCAATATTTAAAAGATGGCTATACAGAAGGAGTGACCATTCACGCTATTGATAAAAATGATCAACATAAAGTCGTCAGTTTAAATTGCCCAGGTCCAATTACCTATTGGTTTTGGCAAGACGGAATGGATGAGCCTGAAGAGCGAGAGGCAGAAATCATCACTACTTAAATTTGCAAAAAATTCACGAAAAAGGACCGCTTGCTTATGTCATTCGCACCAAGACAAATTCACCTTGATTTTCATACTAGCGCATTAATACCTGATGTGGCTAACCATTTTGATGCTGAAAAATTTATTGAAATGCTCAAAACCGCTAAGGTAACTTCTATTACCTGCTTTGCGAGATGCCACCATGGAATGCTCTATTACCCCTCTAAAGTTCACTCTGCTGCAATCCACCCTCATTTACAACGAGATCTTTTGGGGGAACAGTTAGCAATTTGTAAAGCAAATGGTGTGAAGGCTCCGGTATATATGCCAATTCAATGGGATCAATTTGTTTCAGAAAATTATCCTGAATGGTGTATGCGAACAAAAGAGGGAAAAGATATCGTCGCCTCTTGGTCAAAAGCAGGTTATTTTGAAGATGGATTCTACACTTTCCTTTGCGTGAATTCTGCTTATCGCCAATATGTATTTGATGAAGTGGATGAGCTACAACGCCTTTACGATATAGATGGTTTTTTCTTTGATATTGTTTATCCAAGAGCTTGCTATTGCGTTAACTGCTTGAAGAAAATGCGACAAAATCAAGTTGATATTTATGACGAAAAAGCAGTGCTGGCATTTTCAGTCAAAACCCTAGCAGAATTCAAAAAGGAATTAAGCCAACGAGTTTGGAAAAATAAACCGAATGCGACGGTGTATTACAACACATCGCATATTCACCCGGGGTATCGTCATTTTCTCGATGCAATTTCTCACGTAGAAGTCGAATCATTACCCTCTGGCGGATGGGGATACGATCATTTTCCGGTTGTAGGACGTTATGCGAGAACACTTGGCAAGCCTGTAATGGGCATGACAGGGAAATTTCATACCTATTGGGGCGATTTTCATTCCCTGAAAAATCAAGAAGCTCTAGAGTATGAATGCTTTTTAACAAATGCAATAGGGGCTTATGTTTCTGTTGGCGATCAAATGCACCCAGATGGACAGCTTTCTCCAGCTGGCTATCAACTTATTGAACGTGTTTTTTCACAGCTTCAAGCCGTAGAAGAATTTAGCCATAATGTGACCGCTGTGACAGAAATAGCCGTGCTTAATCCCGAAGAGAATAAACAAGATGCTGATCTGAATGTGGGTAATGCACTCATTGGTGCAACACGTTTACTGCAAGAATGTGCTTTCCAATTTGACATTATTGATAGTTATAGCGATTTTACAGCGTATAAGCTATTAATTTTGGTCGATAGTTATCGTTTATCTGAAAAGGTGATTGAAAAATTAAATCAGTATATGCAACAAGGCGGAAAACTGTTAGCGACAGGTAAATCGCCATTTAATACGGATTTAACTGAAAATCTACTTGCTGATTTTCCAGTTATTCCGCAAGGTAAAGTGCCGTTTAGCCCTGATTATTTACGGATTAACGATAGTTACAATATTGATTTACCTAAAGAAGAACTTGTGATGTATCAAGGGGGCGTTCAAACGGAAGCAACAATGAACTCCGTAGTACTTGCCCATACGGTTAAACCTTATTTTAATCGTCAAGGACGAGAGTTCTGCTCTCATCAACATACACCCTCAAGCCATCAAGTCTCTCACCCAGCATTAGTGAATAGCTCGAATGTGACTTACTTCGCTAATCCAGTTTTTAGCATTTATGCACAAAAAGCGCCTAGATGGGTAAGGACATTAGTAGAAGAGCGATGTTTAGCTTTATTGAATGGTAGTAAATTGGTTAATCATAATGGGCCACGCTCATTGATTGCTTTATTAAATCATCAAGCAGATAGAAAACGTTATATTTTGCATTTACTTCATTATGTCCCTGAAAATAAATGCAAAGATCTATTGATTGTGGACAGTAAATTACCGCTATATCACATTCAGCTTTCCATCAAACTGTCTAACATTAAAAATGTATATCCAATCAAACAAGAAAGCCACCTTACTCGACTGCAATTAGCACAAGATAGGCTTTCATTTGAATTAGATAAATTAGAAGGCTATCAACTGATTTGTTTGGAATATGATTAACCTTAATTCGCAATATTCGTAAGGATATTGCGAATTTTTTCACTGTCCGCAATATCCAATAAGTCGTCTTGCGATGCACTGCCCATTTTGGCTGTACTAGCTAAGTGCATTTTGCTTTTGCGCTGCCCTTTGGCTGAAAAATGAATTTCAGGCACTTGGGTTTGTTCAATGATTTGTTTAACATTATCTGCATTGACCCCACAGCCAGCCATTACTTGAATACGCCCATTCGCTTGTTTGACTAACTGCTGAATCACTGGAATCCCCTCAAAAGCCGTTGTAGCTTGCCCCGATGTCAAAATACGATGGCAACCTAAGTCGATAAGGTGTTCAAGAGCAACAAAGGGATCTTTACAGAGATCAAAAGCTCGATGAAAAGTGATCTCCATACCTTGTGAGGCCTTAACTAATAGTTCTGTCGTCGCTAAATCAATCTCACCATTTGCAGATAATGCCCCAAAAACGACCGCTTGTATGCCAAGCTGTTTGGCAGTGGCAATATCGTTGAGCATTATCTGAGTTTCATCTTCGCTATACAGAAAATCACCGGCTCGGGGGCGGATCATCAATGCTAGGGGAATGGTTGAAATGTGTTGAGCCTGTTGAATAAAGCCGAAATTTGGTGTTAAGCCACCAACCGCAAGGGCAGAGCATAGCTCAATACGATCAATCGGAAATTGATTTGCGGTAATGACCGATTCTAGATTATCGACACAGATCTCAACTTTCATTTATTTATTCCTCCACGATAAAGCGATAATGAATGTGGTGCTGATAAGGCTCGTTTGCTTTGCTGATTCCGCCATAGTGCCACCATTCAGGGTGGTTTGGGGTGTCAGGGAAAAACTCAGGTTCTAAGGCGACTCCTGCATAATTAGGATAGCTTCCGCCCGTCAAATTAGGCTGTCCGCTCAGCCAGTTCCCTGTATAAACTTGTAATGCAGGTTTGCTGGTGCTAAGCTCAAGACGAAGATTATCATAAGTTAAAACAGCATCAGGCTGACAAACGGTCAGATCTTGGCAATGTTTTGCAAGTAAAAAGGCGTGGTCGTAACCTTTGACCGCTTGTTGATCAGTATCAACCAGTAAATCTTGTTCGATCATTTTTGCTGTGCGGAAATCAAAACTCGTTCCATCAACAGCTTTTAATGGCTCGTTCGGAATGCCGTTAGCACCGACAGGCAAGTATTTCTCTGCGTTGAGTTGTAGGCTATGTTGATGAATGGTCGGTTCATTAGAAAGATTGAAATAGGCGTGGTTGGTAAAGCAGAGCGGTGTATCTTGAGAACTTACTGCATTAAATTCAATCTCAAGCTGATTGCCGTTCAAACGATAAACGACAGTCGCAGTCACTTCACCGCCAAAGCCTTCTTCACCATCTGCAAAAATTTTATGAAAAGTAACCGCTTGTTCATTTGCCGATTGCACCTGCCATACACATTTATCTGCCCCGATTTCCCCACCGTGCAAATTATTTTCCCCGTTATTTTTTGCCAAGGTGAACTTTTGCCCATTAAGTTCAAAGCTACCATTTGCAATACGGTTGGCATAACGCCCTACCGTTGCACCGAAATAGGCTGATTGCTCTTGCCAACGCTCAGGTGTGGTAGTCACTAATACTTCTCGTTGTTCATTTGGTAATTTAACTACGCAAGAAAGCCAAGATGCACCAAAGTCAGATAGGGTGATTTTGAGATGATCGTTTTCAAGGGTATAAATTTTCATATTTGCTCTCACTGATTTATTAATTAAACCACTCTCACCCCATCACTTGCTGTGCAAACATAGAAAGTTTCTTGAATGCCGGTTTGTTTTTGGTAGTTTTCTGCGATAAGTTTACGCAACGCTTCCACTTTTTCATTTGGAACTAAGCAGATAATACAACCGCCGAAACCACCGCCTGTCATTCTTGCACCGCCATTTTTGCCGATAGCGACTTGAGCTAATTCAACTAGATAGTCAATTTCTGGGATAGTGATTTCAAAATCATCACGCATTGAGTCGTGGGATTCGCCCATTAGTACACCTAATTTTTGCATATCGTTGGCTTTCAAGGCTTCAACTGCTTCTAGTACACGATGATTTTCGCTGATAACGTGTTTTGCACGTTTGTAGGCTAATTCATTAAGCTGTTGTAACTCTGCCGCGCGCTCAATAAATTGTTCAGGGCTAACATCTCTTAAGGCTTTAACGCCAAAGAATTGTGCCGCAAATTCACACTCTTGACGGCGACTGTTATATTCCCCTGTAACTAAATCGTGTTTGACGTTAGAGTTAATGATCGCAATGGAATAGCCTTGTGGAACAGGGGTTGGGCTAATGTCTAAACTACGACAGTCGATCATCACAAGGTGATCTTTTTGTCCTAATGCTGAAGTAAGCTGATCCATATTGCCACAATTTGCACCGACAAATTTATTCTCGGCACGTTGTCCGATTAGGGCGATCTCCGCTAGACTAATCGGTAAATTACCTAACACTTGACAGGTTTTACCGATAGAAATTTCAAGAGCAGCGGACGAACTTAGCCCTGAAGACATCGGCACATCACTGGTCATTGCAATATCTGCCCCTTGAATAAATTCAGGGCAACGCTCTTGAATATATTTCACCACGCCACGCACATAGTTTTTCCATTTATCTTCACTTTGTGGAATTTCTTTTTTAATATCAAAGGCATCGGTTTCGTTAATATCAATCGCATAGACACGCCAAATGGAGTCGTCACGTTTAGCAAAACTCACTGCCATACCGTAATTGATCGCACAAGGCATCACGAAGCCATCGTTATAATCGGTATGTTCACCGATAATATTCACACGACCTGGGGCAAAAACGGTTTGTTGTGACGAATAACCAAAATGTTGTTCAAATTGAGTTTGAGAGAGTTGGATTGGACTCATTGTTATCTTCCTTTTCACTATTTTTATTTCCCTCCCTCGCTTGCGGGGAGGGTTAGGGTGGGGGGAAATTAAAGTATTTATCTTTGTTTATAATGAACATCTTCACTCACCGCTCTTAATTTTTCAGCGGCTTGCTCTGGGGTTAAATCCCGTTGGGCTTCAGCTAACATCTCATAGCCGACCATAAATTTCCGCACCGTTGCCGAACGTAATAGCGGCGGATAGAAATAAGCGTGAAGTTGCCAATGTTCAATATCTTGCCCATCTTTAAAGAACGGAGCAAAATGCCAGCCCATTGAATAAGGGAAAGCACATTCAAACAGATTATCATAACGGCAAGTGAGCTTTTTAATCGCAAGGGCTAAGTCATCTTTTTCCGCTTCGCTCAATTCACTCATTCGTTTGATATGACGCTTTGGCATCAAAATGGTTTCATAAGGCCACGCCGCCCAATACGGCACAACAGCAAGCCAATGTTCTGTTTCTGTAACGGTTCGTGTGCCATCTTTTAGTTCCGCTTGAGCATAATCGACCAATAAATTTGAGCCGTATTGTTCATAGTAACGACGTAAATTTTTATCCTTAGTTGCAATTTCATTCGGTAAAAACGAGTTGGCCCAAATTTGCCCGTGTGGGTGTGGTTGTGAGCAACCCATCATCGCCCCTTTATTTTCAAAGGCTTGAACCCACAGATAATCTTTGCCTAGCTCTTCTAATTGAGCATTCCAAGTATCAACTACACCACGAATTTTTTCCACAGGTAATTCGGGGAGCGTTTTACTATGATCAGGCGAAAAACAAATCACCCTAGCTAAACCACGTACCCCTTGAATTTTAAATAACGGATTGTCAGATGGCGGAGCATCTGGCGTATCTTGCATCAAAGCGGCAAAATCGTTGGCAAATACATAAGTGCCTTGATAATCAGGGTTTACATCGCCTGAAACACGGGTATTCGTCGGACAGAGAAAACACTTTTCATCATAACTCGGTAGCTGTTCAACCGCCGCTTTATCCACTTGACCGCTCCACGGACGTTTCGCTCGATGAGGTGAAACTAAAATCCACTCATCTTTCAATGGATTATAACGGCGGTGCGGATGATCATTTAACTCAAATTTCTGGCTCATTTGGAGTATCCTTTCAAAAAATCAGAATTAAATGGAGTATAAACGAAAATACTAAAAAGAGTATGTGAAGCAGATCACAAAATAGGAATGGTAGAACGACAAGCGGTGAGATTTATCTAATTTTTTGCAAATCTCACCGCTTGTAAGTCTTAATCTTTGTACTCAATAATAACCCTTGGGGTTAATTTGGTTATCAGCTCATAATTGATAACGCCAATGGCTTCAGCGACTTCTTCGATTAACAATTTCTCTCCCCAAAGTTCTACTTCATCGCCGACTTTGTCTTGGCTATCTACACCGAGATCAACGGTCATCATATCCATTGAAACACGCCCAACAATCGGCACTTTTCTGCCATTAATAAATACAGGTGTGCCTTCAGGGGCGTTGCGTGGATATCCATCGCCATAGCCAATCGCAACTACGCCAATTTTAGTGTCTTGCGGGCTGACCCAAGCTCCGCCGTAGCCAACAGGTTCGCCCGCTTTATGGGTTCTGACAGCAATTAATGAAGAAGAGAGTGTCATCACAGGTTTAAAACCTAAGTCGGTAATTGGCTGAGCGTGTGGTGAAATACCGTGCATAATAATCCCTGGACGCACCCAGTCATAATGGGCTTCTTTCCAATACAAAATACCGCTTGATGCAGAAATACTGCGTTCCACATCATAATTTCGGCTCACCGCTTCAAAGGTAGCGATTTGTTTTTCCGTATAGCCACAATCTGGTTCGTCTGCTCGGCTAAAGTGGCTGACGAAATTGATGTTTTCAACTAAAGGACACTGTTTTAAACGTTGATAAAATTCAGGAACTTGTTCTGGGTGAACACCTAAGCGGTGCATTCCCGTATCAATTTTTAGCCAAACGGTAATCGGGAAATAGATTTTTGTTTTTCGTTTCCAAAAGCCTTTCTCTTTTTCGGCTTGCCATTCTTGAGCGACTTTTTCAAGCAATTCTAGTTGTTCAATGCAATGGATAACGGTATCAAAACGGCGGGAGAGTGTTTTGAGCAACTCTTCACGATCAAAAAAACCTTCAAGCAACAAAATTTTACCTGCATAGCCACTTTCTTGAATGGTTAGGGCTTCTTTTATCCGTGCAACACCAAAGGCTTCCACCTGATCTTCTAGGTTTTTTATCACTGGACGAATACCTTGTCCGTAAGCATTGGCTTTGACGACAGCACAAATTTTACTGTTCGGGGCAAGGGATTTTATTAAGCGCATATTGTGACGTAATGCATTACCATTGATCGTTGCTGTTGCGGGTTTCATGTGAGTTCCATCCTTAATTATCATGAGTCAAATTATACGCCTAAATTTGTAAAAATCCTTATAAATTAGGGTGAAAATGGTTACTATATCGTCATCATTCGTTCTAGTTTAAGGAGAAGACTATGTTGTTTGAGCTTGATTTTGCCATGGTGCCGATTGTATTTGTGGTTTTGGTGGTATTTATCCTGTTATCCACCATTAAGACTGTGCCACAAGGCTTTCATTGGACGATTGAACGCTTTGGGCGTTATACCAAAACTTTAACGCCAGGGTTAAATATCGTCGTGCCTTTTATTGATCGTGTTGGACGTAAGATCAATATGATGGAACAAGTCTTGGATATTCCATCACAAGAAGTGATTTCTAAGGATAATGCAAGCGTGGCAATCGATGCTGTATGCTTTGTTCAAGTGATTGATGCACGCCGAGCGGCTTATGAAGTGAATCATTTAGAACAGGCGATTGTGAATTTGACCATGACCAATATGCGTACCGTTTTAGGTTCAATGGATTTAGATGATATGCTCTCACAGCGAGATCTGATCAATGGCAGATTATTAGCGATTGTGGATGAAGCGACAAATATTTGGGGAGTAAAAGTCACCCGTATTGAAATCCGAGACGTTCGCCCACCAAAAGAGCTTGTGGAAGCAATGAATGCACAGATGAAGGCAGAACGTAATAAACGTGCGGATATTTTAGAAGCAGAAGGGATTCGTCAGGCAGAAATTTTGCGTGCTGAAGGGGAAAAACAAGCTCGCATTCTAAAAGCAGAAGGGGAGCGACAAGAAGCCTTTTTACAAGCGGAAGCCCGTGAGCGTGCCGCAGAAGCCGAAGCGAAAGCAACGCAAATGGTATCTGAAGCGATAGCGAGTGGTGATACCAAAGCGATTAATTACTTTATTGCTCAAAAATATACGGAAGCGATTCGTGAAATTGGCTCTGCGGACAACAGTAAAGTGGTGCTTATGCCGTTAGAAGCAGGGAATTTAATTGGTTCGGTGGCAGGTATTGCGGAGTTACTTAAGAGCGATAAGAAATAGGGGGAAGTGATGGAATGGCTTTCAGGTTGGACAGTGTGGCTGATTTTCGGCTTTATATTACTGATCTTAGAAACGGTTATCGCAGGGATTTTTATTATGTGGTGGGGCTTTGCGGCACTGATTGTTGCACTCATGGTCGCATTATTTCCTGATGTTGCTTTTGGCTGGCAAGCCACAATCTTTGCAGTATTAGCAGTACTCTTTAGCGTAGCATGGTGGAAATATCAACATAGTAAAGATAAGCAAGAAGATCAGAATGTAGATCTGAATGCACGAGATCACGCTATGATCGGCTCGCAAGGTGTGATCGTCGAAATCCTTGAAAATGGTATCGCCCGTGGCAAATTTGGCGATACCACTTGGCGAGTAGTTGGAGCAGAATTGAACCTAGGCGATACCGTGACTGTGGTTAAAGTGGATGGTATTACTTTGTTTGTAGTGAAGAAATAGTCTTTAAACTACGCCTTGTGTTAATTATCTATATAAACAAGCGGTGACTTTTCTGCAGTATTTTGCAAAAGTGACTGCGGTTATTTTTCCTTATAGGTGAAGTTTAGAAATGGAAGCAGTGAACGATAAAATTATTTTAAGTAAGCCTAAAGCCGTGAGAGAAGGGTGGGCTATGTCAGCACAAGAAATAGCATTAGCTGAAGATGATAAGGTATTGCTTGATGTTCCTGCTGAAAATGAGGATGAATGGGTATGGTAAGAGATGAAATTTATTTAGTAAATCTTACTCCAAAATAAGGGAGTTAAATTCAAAAAACTGCTTCTTGCATAATTATTTAACCACCCGACCACTTACTCACAACTTTAATCCCCCCAATAACTACGGGCTTTTGTCCCGCACCTTTTTGTATTCCTGTTGAATTTCAAGGCAAGAAAGCAAGGACTATGTTTATCCTGTTTCATTATCCCATTTTCGGGCCATTCATTACCATAATGAATGATACTTTCTACTTGACGTAGAAAGTATCATTAACAATTAATGCTAAACCCAACGGAGCTAGATTATGAAGGCTTATATGATTGAATATACATACGATGGACTACCTGCCACCCGTTCTTTTCATTTTGTCGATGCAAGAAATGAAAAAATAGCTCGTATTCTTGCAGAAGAATATATTTTACGTTTACTTGAATTACGTTTCAAAAAGCAAATGGCTTTTGAAATTGTGAGTTTTAAAGAGTTAAGTGAAGGGGCTGAATAATGTTAAAGAAATTATTGTTAGGCCTAATTGGGTTAAGTATTGCTTTTAGCGCTCATGCCCAAGTTATTAATACAAAATCTGATCTGTATGATTTTCTATCTATGCGTGCTAGAAATGCAGGTTTTGATATTTTTGAGCGAAAAGGAAACATTTTCATACAAGCTTCCAACGATATTGGTTTCATGATCACTGGGCTTTCTGAAAACCCAAACCAACTGAATTTTGCAGCTGTCAAGAGAAATTGCACTGTGTCTTAAAAGATGGAACAAATGGCACTAAGTGTTGATATAGTTGTTGATGGAAGTGGGGGTAATTGTGCATATGGAGATCTTCGTAGTTTTTATCTTCCTATCACTGAAGAAAATTATATTAAGCATTTCGACAATTTTATGGATCGTTTAGGTGAAATTAACCAGAAATAATAAAAGTCAGTAACAGTTTCGTAAGAAATTGATAAAAGTGACCGCTTGTATTTTTGATGATCACCCCAACTCCTGCGGATCAATATCCACCGTCAATCGAATATCGCTTCGCAGGAACTGTTCTTTTTGCTCATCAAAACGATCTAACAACTGTTGGATCGCACTTCTTGCCGAATGTTGAATAAGTAACTGCCAGCGATAATGTCCTGCTTTTTTTGCCATCGGAGCGTTGAAAGGCCCAAGTAGCTGAAAGCCTTGCCAGCCGTTTTCAGTGATAATTTGGTGTAAACAAGCGGTCAGATCTTGCAAAAAATTTGCAACTTTATCGTTATCTCTACCTGTCGCTCGCATCAGCACTTGCGAAGAAAACGGCGGTAGGCTCATTATTTTTCGCATCGCTAAGGCTTGGCTGGCAAAGGCAAGGTAGCCGTCGTTGAGTAAGCTGGTCAGTAACGGGTGATCGGGATAATGCGTTTGTAACACCACATCTCCTTGCTTTTCCGCCCGTCCTGCTCGCCCTGATACTTGCACATAAAGCTGTGCCAAGCGTTCTTCTGCACGGTAATCGGTGGAAAACAGGCTACTATCTACATTCACGATGGCGACTAAAGTCACATTCGGGAAATGGTGTCCTTTGGCTAACATCTGTGTGCCGATCAAAATTTGGCTTTTGCCTGCTTGGATTTCGGCAAGGTGTTGTTCCAACGAGCCTTTACGAGCGGTGCTGTCACGGTCAATACGAGTAATGCTGTATTGCGGAAAACGCTGTGCCAGCACTTGTTCCAGCTGTTCCGTGCCGATCCCTGTGGTGATTAAATTAACCGAGCCACAATGTCCGCACTGACGTGGAATGGCTTTTTGTGAAGCACAGTGATGGCAACGCAAAACTCGCTGTTTTTGGTGATAAGTAAAGGGTTTATCACAGGACGGGCAATCGGCAATCCAGCCACATTCGTGACAAAGCAACACAGGGGCAAAACCCCGTCTGTTCAAAAATAACATCACTTGATTGCCTTTTTCCAAGTGGCTTTGCATCATTGCCAACAACTTTTCCGATAAACCTGAATAAATCCGCTGTTTTTTCAAATCAATTAACGTTTGCTTGGAAAATTGAGCATTGCCAGCCCTTGCATTAAGCTGAAGTTCGATAAATTTACCGTTTTGCACATTTTGCAAACTTTCAAAACTTGGCGTTGCCGAGCCGAGAATAATCGGAATGTTGTTATTTTTCGCCCGAAGCACCGCCAAATCCCGTGCGTGATAACGCCAGCCGTCTTGCTGTTTGAACGAGCCGTCGTGTTCTTCATCAATGATAATTAAGCCGAGTTGCTGAAACTGGGTGAACAAGGCGGAACGTGTGCCTATCACAATCGCACTTTCGCCATTTTTTGCCCTAAGCCACGCATTGAGCCGTTGTGTGTCGTTGAGATGGGAATGCAATGCGTCAATTTCCACATTAAAACGAGCTTGGAAACGCTGAATGGTTTGTGGGGTCAGCCCGATTTCAGGCACTAACACCAACACTTGCTCGCCCCGTTTCAGCACTTCTTCGATCACTTGCAAATAGACTTCCGTTTTCCCTGAGCCTGTAACCCCATTGAGCAAAAACGCCCCGAAGCCTTGCTGATAATGCAAACGGCTAACGACAAGGGTTTGCTGTTTATTCAACGTTAAACGGTTTTGGCTATTGCAAATCGGCTGTTCGCCCAGTTTTTCCTGCCAACTTTGCACATTAAAAGGAAGCTCAACCTTTTCCAGATACCCTTTTTCAAGCAAGGCTTTCCAAACCGCAGGGCTACAAGCGGTCGGCTTTTCAAAGAAATTTGCAAATTCCGCCAGTTCGCTTAATAGCTCTTGTTGCTTTTTCGCTTTTTGAACTACGCCGTTGGTAAGTGCTTTTCTGCCGTTTTCCGTGACAACGAAATAGTCTGGGGTGGTGCGTTCGCTACTTTCCCCTTGTCGCAATTTGACAGGCAAGGCACTTTGTAGCACTTCGCCGAAAGGGGCGTGATAATAACGGCTCGCCCACTGCAAGAGTTGCCACATCTCAGCATCAAACAACGCTTGTTCATCTAACACTTGCTCAATCGGTTTCAGTTTTTCGGTGGGAATATCTGACGTGGTTGGAAAATCCACCACAATCCCGATTTTACGCTGGCGACCAAAAGGCACAACAACCCTAGCCCCTTTCACCACATTTTCAAAATGCGTTGGAAGCAGGTAATCGAAATAACGTGCCAACGGCACAGGTAGAGCAATTCGGATGAGGTTCATTAACGAGATAACGCCATTTTTAAGCCTAAACTAATAAATACGATACCGCAAATGCGATTCATGATTTTACCAATAGTTTGGTTTTTACGTAACAAGTTGCCCACTTGAGTGGAGCTAATCACTAAAATTGAACACCATATTGTGCTGGTTGTCAGAAAAGTCAAGCCGAGTAGTAAAAAAGGCAAAAAGGTATTCTGTGTGCCGATAGAGACAAATTGCGGTAGTAATGCTAAGAAAAAGAGCACTACTTTAGGATTGAGCAGGTTGGTAAATACCCCTTGAAAATAGATTTTCTTTAAAGGAAGTTTTTGTAATTGATCCGATTGTACTTCAAAATGCGTACGCCATGATTTAATGCCTAAATAAATTAAATAGAGCGCACCTGCATATTTAATGATCTCAAATAATGTCGGTGAATGGGCAATAATTTGTGCAAGCCCAAGAGAAACAGCCAAAATATGTAGAAAAATACCGCTTAAAATACCGAATGCAGACATTATGCCCGATTTGAACCCTTCACCAATACTGCGTGTTAAAATATAAATCGTATCTGAACCAGGGGTTAAATTTAATAAAATAGAAGCTAATACAAAGCCCCAATAATTTTCAATGCCGTACATTTTTCCCCCTAAAACTATCCATAGTTAGTAATCCGACCGAAACGGCTAGACACACCATTAAAATATAGGATTTCGCTTCTAACACTTCACCAATCGCAAATGAAATAAACAACATGACTAAGGGTTCTGCATAACCTAATAATCCTAATACATTAATTGGTAAGGTGTTACTCGCAGCAATATATAAAATAAATGCCATTCCATTCACTAGCCCTAATAATGCTAGATAAAAATAGAGATATTCATTTTGCGTTAAAATAGTGGCTTGATCGACTTGAGCAATATAATAGAGTGCAAAAGGCAACAATAAAACTAATTCTACAAAAAAAGTCGCAAGGCTGTTAATTTGGTAATAACGGCGTAGGGCAATATATATTGGGTAGCCAAATCCAGCGACAAAGGTTGCCCATGAAATCGTGGCGGTAAAAATAATATTGGTGGAAACACCGATAACAGCAAAGGCTAATGCCCACCATTTCAGTTTAGTGAAATATTCTTTAAACACGATTTTACCTAACGCCACTGCAACAATCGGCAATAATAAATAACCGATAGACACTTCAATTGCTTGTCCATTATTCGGCGCCCAGAGAAATAACCAAAGCTGAATGCCCGTATTTAATGCCAAGAGCAGAAGAATAAAAATAAGATAGGGTGTCTGTTTTATTCTATAATATAAATCTTTAAATGCCCTTTGTTGATGAAATAAAAAGATCGCCAATAAAATAAAAGGCATTAACACTACAATACGAAAGCCGAAAATACCGTCACTTTCTAAAGGGCGAAGTAAAACTGCAAAATAGTAGCCGGCACCAAATAAAACATTTGCCGAAAGTGCTAAAAGAATACCTTTGAGCATTATATCCCCCGATGTTGTTTGCGGATGGCGATAATACCGTCAAGCATTAATAGCAATATAGAAATAATCAAACATCCCATGAGAATATAAGAGGATTGATCTAATACCTCCCCGATAATAAATGCTACAAGTAGCATAGATGCCGGTTCAATATAACTTAATAATCCTAATACATTAATTGGTACAAGACTGCTTGCAATAATATAAGAAATTAATGCGGTACCACTCACAATACCTAATAAAACTAACCAAAAATAAAAACTCGGATTATTTTCCGTGACAAATTGTATATCGGTATTAAGCATAAAATAAGTGGCTATCGGTAACATTAATATAATTTCACAGACAAAGCTGGATAAATGCGACATATCAAAATGTTTACGCAAGCTGAAATAAACAGGGTAGCCGATTAATACCATTAAGGTAGCCCACGAAATAGATCCAACGGTAATTAAGGTAATAATGACGCCAATAGAGGCGAAAATAATGGAAGCGATTTTTAAATAAGAGAGACTCTCTTTAAATAAAAATCGCCCAACAGCCACCATGGCAATCGGCATTAATAGATAGCCGATAGAGACATCAATGGCATAGCCGTTGTTGGGGGCATAAAGGAAAAGCCACATTTGCGAGCCTGTGACCGCAGTGGTTGTTAGTAATACCAAAATTAAATGGGGGTGCTGTTTTAGGCGTTTTAAATAGCGGTTAAATTCATCGGTTTTTTTAAAAATAAAGAGTGCTGAAATCACAAACGGCAGGCTTACCCACATTCTAAAACCGTAGATTTCTTCACCGGAAAGTGGTTTTAAATGGGTGGATAAATAATAGAGTACACCGAATAAAATAGAGGCGGTGACGGAAAATGTGATGCCTTTTATCATTTAGATTAGTATTAGGATTGAAATATGAATATTCAATGATGTAGGGGCGGACCGATGTGTCCGCCCACTATTTGCAAATAAAAATGTTTAAATATCCGCTTGGAACGGGCGGACACATCGGTCCGCCCCTACGGTTATGTTTTAAATTAATCCTGACGATAACTCTGCAAAAACTTCGCTAATCGACCAATGGCTTCTTCCAGTTGATCCACATACGGCAATGTCACCACACGGAAGTGGTCTGGTTTATGCCAGTTAAAGCCTGAGCCTTGAACCAACAACACTTTTTCCTGTTGAAGCAGATCGTAAACAAATTTTTGATCGTCTTTGATACCGTACATTTCCGTATCAATTTTCGGGAACATATACATCGCCCCTTTTGGTTTCACACAGCTAATCCCTGGGATTTTGGTGAGCAATTCGTGAGCCTTATTGCGTTGTTCTAATAAACGACCACCCGGTAAGATAAATTCGTTAATGCTTTGATAACCGCCTAACGCTGTTTGAATAGCGTGTTGCATCGGGGTGTTGGCACATAAACGCATTGACGCAAGCATATCTAAGCCTTCAATAAAGCCTTTTGCCTGATTTTTCGGGCCGTTTAACACCATCCAACCTTGACGGAAACCTGCCACTCGATATGCTTTTGACAAACCGTTGTAAGTCACTGTCAGTAAATCAGGCGCTAACGCTGCCATATGGTGATGCACAGCACCATCATAAACAATCTTCTCATAAATCTCATCAGAGAAAACAATCAAGTTATGCTCACGCGCAACTTCAGCAATATCGAGTAAAATTTGGCGACTATAAACCGCACCTGTTGGGTTATTCGGGTTAATTACCAAAATGGCTTTGGTGTTTGGAGTAATCTTCGATTTAATATCTTCAATATCAGGGAACCACTCGTTTTCTTCATCGCATAGATAGTGAACAGCTTTACCACCTGCAAGGGTTGCCGCCGCTGTCCAAAGCGGATAATCCGGCATCGGAATTAAAATTTCATCACCATCATTTAACAAGGCTTGCATTGACATTGTGATTAGCTCAGAGACCCCGTTACCAATGTAAACATCATTCACATCTAAATCACGCATACCTTTTAATTGATAGTATTGCACAATCGCCTTACGAGCAGAATACAAGCCCTTAGAGTCGCAATAGCCTTGAGCGGTTGGTAAGTTACGAATAACATCAACTAAAATTTCCGCAGGGGCTTCAAAACCGAATGGGGCTGGGTTACCAATGTTTAATTTTAAAATCTTATGCCCTTCTTCTTCCAGACGGGTCGCTTCCTTATGTATAGGCCCACGAATATCGTAGCGGACGTGAGCTAATTTATCGGTTTTTGCAAAGCGTTCCATTGTTTCTCCCTAAAATAGAGTGTTAATTATCTGTTAATTTATAAAAATTACTCTACTGTACTCCGATTTGTTAGGAAAAAAAAGTGGAAATAGGCTAAAATAGACTTCTTTTTTGTCAAGCGGTGAGATTTTTAGGATTTTTTGCAATGTCTGTGTTTAGTCAGTTAAAGCAACAACTTTATCAACAACTACAACAAAAGCCTGTGGTACAAGGTTTAGTACAGTTGCAAGCAGAAATTGCGATAGACCTTGAAAATCAACAATTACTGGCGTGGCTAAAAGCACAACCGCTTTTTCCCCACTACTACTGGCAAAATCGAGATACAGAACAAACGATAGTGGCAGTCGGTGCGGTGCAAACCTTTGAGCATTTAGACGAGGTAGAACAATTTAGCAAACAGTCTGATTTAATGGTCGTCGGCGGAATGGAATTTGAAGGACAATGCCATTTTGTGTTGCCACGCTTGCTGTTAGTAAAAAACGAAAAGAAAATCACCGCTTGGTTAAATTTGGATTGTCGCCATTTTGAAACCGAACAAAAAGAGTGTATCGCTTTATTAGCTCAGTTTGAGCAAACAGCCGAACTTCACCCGATTGAAAATCGCTTGTTAAGCACCGAAGTTGCCTGTGATTTTTCACGTTGGCAACAGAACATTGAATTAGCGATAGAACAAATTCAACGACAGCAAATGAATAAAGTGGTGTTAGCCAATGCGACCACAAAAACCTTTGCACATCACATTTCCCCCTACGATCTACTTTTTGCCAGCCAACAAAAAAATCTAGGCTGTTATCATTTCTTATGGTCGGAAAAACAAGGGGAAGCCTTTATCGGCTCAACACCCGAACGGCTCTATTTACGCCAACAACGTCAATTTTTTACCGAAGCTCTTGCAGGCACAGTGGCAGTAACGGACGATCCTGTTCAAACGGAACAAAATGCCCTATGGCTACTCAACGATCAAAAAAATATCTATGAAAATTGGCTGGTCGTGGACGATATTTGTAGCCATCTGGCTGATTGTGCAACGGATATTCAAGTCAGCGATGCAGAGATCAAGCGGTTACATAACGTGCAGCATTTACGCCGAAAAATCCAAACGCAACTGACAGAGCAGGTCAGCGACGCAGATTGCCTTGCTCGTATTCACCCAACCGCCGCCGTCGCAGGACTGCCACGCCCTAAGGCGAAGCAGTTTATTCAACAACAGGAATGTTTTGAACGGGGCTGGTATGCAGGGGCATTAGGCTATTTCACCCCCGAACAAGCCGAGTTTTGCGTAATGTTACGTTCAGCCCTTATTCAAGCTAATCAAATTACCTTTTATGCCGGGGCAGGAATTGTCGAAAAATCTGATCCTCAATCAGAATGGCAAGAAATTGACCGTAAAGCACAAGCAATGGCAGGACTAATGGGATAACTTATGATGAAACGATATTTTACTATTTTATTTTTAGGATTGTGGCTCGCATTACCTTCATTTGCTAATCTCTTTAGCTCACAACCCAAATTTCTACCAAGCAGTCAGGCATTTGCGTTTTCATCCCAACAGCAAGCGGATCAACTGCAACTGGCTTGGCAAATTGCCGACGGCTACTATCTTTATAAAAAAGAGATCGCCATTTCGTCAAACAATGCCAAACTGGGCGAGCCACAATTTCCAACGGCAGAGCGTTACCAAGATGAGTTTTTTGGAGAAGTGGAAATTTATCGCAATCAGCTAACGATCCCCGTTGCCCTTGCAGCGAATGCGACTGGGCAAGTGGTGGTGCGTTATCAAGGTTGCACCAAAGGCTTTTGCTATCCCCCTGAAGAAGTGACCCTTGATTTACAAGTGGCGACTTCCGCTGATAATGTTGCAAAAAATACCGCAGATGTTACCGCTATTTCTGTCGCTCAACCTAAAGCCGAACAGAACCAACTTGCCGAAACCCTAGCTGAAAACCGTCTTTCTATTTTTTGGTTCTTTGTGCTAGGGTTGGGACTTGCCTTTACGCCTTGTGTGTTACCGATGTTACCGCTACTGTCTGCGATTGTGATCGGCAGTAAACAGCGTCCGAATAGCTTACGCGCGTTTTTGCTCAGTTTAAGCTATGTGCAAGGAATGGCAGTCACTTACACGCTCTTAGGGCTACTGGTTGCGGCGATTGGCTTGCCTTTTCAAGTCGCTTTGCAAAGTCCGCCCGTACTGATTGGGCTCTCGTTGCTCTTTATTTTGCTCGCAATGTCGATGTTTGGTCTCTTTACCCTACAACTTCCACACCGTTGGCAACAAAAATTAAATCAACTAAGCCAACAGCAACAGGGCGGTTCGTTTTTTAGCGTATTTGTAATGGGAATGATCGCAGGGCTAGTTGCTTCCCCTTGCACATCAGCGCCCCTATCTGGTGCATTGCTCTATGTAGCACAAAGCGGTGACTTGCTGACAGGCGGTTTAGCTCTCTACCTATTAGCCTTAGGAATGGGCATTCCACTGATGTTAGTGACCCTTTTCGGCAACCGCATTTTGCCAAAATCGGGGGATTGGTTGCTGAAAGTAAAAACGTTGTTTGGCTTCGTAATGTTGGCTCTGCCAGCCTTTTTGCTCTCTCGTGTGCTACCTACTTTTATTGAGCCACTACTCTGGTCGGCTCTGGCGATAGCCTTTTTACTCTGGTTAAATGAGCAGTGCAATGGTTTGCAGGGTTGGAAAAAAGTGTTTCGTTTGCTTGTATTGGCAACGTTGGTCGTTGCGAGCAAACCTTGGCTAGATCTTGCGTGGCAACCTACGCCAGCAAACCAAACTCAAAGCAACCATTTTAAACGCATTCACTCACTCGCAGAATTAGAGCAACAACTGACCGCTAACAAAGGTAAAAAAGTGATGCTCGACCTGTATGCCGACTGGTGCGTGGCTTGTAAAGAGTTTGAAAAATATACTTTCGTTGATCCAAAGGTGCAGGCGAAATTGGCAGAAATGGCGGTGTTGCAGATCGATATGACAAAAAACTCTGGTGAAAATGATGAATTGATGAAACATTTTCAAGTGCTGGGCTTACCGACTATCCTTTTCTTTGATGAGCAAGGCAGAGAATTGAGCCAATCTCGTGTGACAGGTTTTATGCAGGCAGATGCCTTTGTTCAATGGTTAAACGGATTAACACAATGAAAACCATCTTAATTACAGGCTGTTCATCGGGCATAGGTTATGCAACAGCCCATTATCTCAAACAACAAGGCTGGCGAGTGATTGCCAGTTGTCGCAAAGCCGAAGATGTACAACGTCTGCAATTTGAAGGCTTTGAATGTGTTGAACTTGATGTGACTAACTCAGCCCAAATTGCCCAAGTCTTTGATTATATTCAACAAAGCGGTGGTTTAGATGCAGTTTTTTGCAATGCAGGTTATGGACAGCCTGGGACAGTGGAAGACATTCCCCGTGAAGCCTTGCGTGAAATTTTTGAAACCAACGTATTTGGGGCGTGGGAAGTGATGAACTACGCTTTAAAGCTATTTCGCCAACAAAATCACGGACGGATTTTAATCAATAGTAGCATTTTAGGCTTTGCCGCAATGCACTTTCGTGGAGCTTACAACAGCACTAAATTTGCCTTAGAAGGTATGGCAGACACCCTTCGCCACGAATTGCACGGCTCGAATATCTATGTCAGCCTGATCGAGCCAGGCCCTATTCAAAGCAAATTCCGCCCTAATTCTGTGGTGAAATTACAGCAATATATTGATATAGAAAATTCATTCCACAAAGAAGCCTATCAGCAACAGTTGGCACGCCTAAACACCAAAGGAAATGCCAACCCTTTTACGCTACCAGCCATTGAATGTGCCAAAGTTTGTTTAGATGCACTCAATGCCAAACAGCCCAAAGCACGCTATCAAGTGACCTTCCCAACCAAACTATTTTGGTGGCTAAGACGCCTACTGCCAACAAAAGCCTTTGATTTTTGTTGTAGGAAGGGTGGGGGATAAGTAGGGACACCACGCTTGGTGTCCCCTTATATGACTTAATGGACGCCAAGCGTGGCGTCCCTACACATTTTATGTTTTGATGTAGGTCGGGCATTTATGCCCGACACTTTTACGCCAACCCAATAAAAAACGCCAATAAAATCGGCACGACCAAATTGATAATAAAACCAAAGCTAATCGCCAATGGCACAATTTGAATTCCCCCTGATTTTTGGATGATTGGCAATGTCGCATCTAATGCCGTTGCTCCGCCTAATCCTACTGCGGTGGACGGGAAGTGTCGCATAAAAAAGGGAATGGCAAATAGACAGAAAATCTCACGAGACAAATCGTTAAAAAAGGCAATGCTTCCATACATAGGCCCCCAAGCGTCGTTGACTAAAACACTTGAAAGTGAATACCAGCCAAAGCCAGAGGCAAAGGCAAGGGCTTTAATCACAGGTAAATCCAACACATAAGCGCAAATAATGCCACCAATCAGACCGCTTGCAATAAATACGACCGATGTCAAAATACCCCGTTTGTTTAAGAAGACATCTCGTAGTGGAATCCCACTATTTCGTAACTGAATACCCACACAGAAAATCATTACCACTAAAACATAAGTACTTGAATGTAATGGAAAATCAATAATACCTTTTGTCGTTAAGCCAAAAATAACCCCAACAAATACGGTCGCGCAGAGTTGCGCTGATTCCAGTAATACTTTCCAACGGGAAGGCAGTTCTTCAAGATGATGAGATTGGCGTTTAATCGGGTAGAGTTTGTCAAAAATCACTAAGCCAATGATATTGCACAAATGCAAGATTGCACTTAATCCAAAGGCGATTGCCCCAATTTGAGGGAGTTTGGCTGTGAGTTCATCAAGTTGCCCTAAGGAAATCCCCATGATGAGCAAGATCAAGTAAAGGCAATAAAGTGTAATGCGATTGACCCGGCTCAGTATCTTTTGATTTGTGGTTTTAAATAGATACCCTAAAAAGAGCGGAACAAAGGCAATCATGAGTCCGTATAACATAATTTCTCCTTTTAAATATGAAGTAGAGAATGTAATAGATAATTTAATGAAGATAAACTGTTTTTATTTACAGTGTTTTGTTGTATCATTAATCCTAATACAAGCGGTCAGATATGTCGAATTTTTTGCAAATGTAGGTGAGTGATGAATTACAACAAAAAAATTATTCATATAGATATGGATTGTTTTTATGCGTCTATTGAAATTCGTAATAATCCTGCATTGCAAGGTAATCCTGTTGCCGTTGGTGGAAAAGCTAACCAACGTGGTGTATTGACGACTTGTAATTATGAAGCCCGTAAGTTTGGTTTACATAGTGCAATGTCAACATCTCAAGCGTTAAAACGTTGCCCTAATTTGATTTTGTTGCCTGTAAATATGCCGTTGTATAAGGAAGTATCGGGGCAGATCCATCAAATTTTTCGCCGTTATACGCAGATTATTGAACCATTATCTTTAGATGAAGCTTATTTGGATGTGACGGACTGTGAACTACATTCAGGCTCTGCAACTTGGATTGCACAAGCGATTCGCCAAGCAATTTGGCAAGAGTTGCAACTGACAGCATCGGCAGGAATTGCGCCTTTGAAATTTTTAGCCAAGATAGCATCGGATCAAAATAAACCTAATGGGCAATTTGTGATTCGCCCTGAAGATGTGGCGGATTTTGTGAAAAATTTACCGTTAAAGAAAATTTCAGGGGTAGGGAAAGTTACGCAAGAGAAATTAGCACAGTTAGGATTTATAACGTGTGGCGATATTCAACAAGCCGAACAAACCTTGATTTATCAGCAATTTGGCAAATTTGGACAACGGCTGTGGGATTTTTGTCACGGCATTGACCCAAGAGAAGTGGAAACGGATCGCCCACGAAAATCGTTAGCGGTAGAAAATACGTTGTTGGAAGATATTAGTGAGTTAGATGAAGCTCAAGATGTGGTAAAGGATCACTATCAAAAATTGCTCTTTCGCTTACAACGAAATTGGGGGGATAAGCCGTTGAGTGATTTGAAAAAAATTGGCATTAAACTGAAATTTGATGATTTTACCCAAACCACCTTAGAACGAACGACCGATGGCATTGCAGAGTCACATTTTTTACAGCTATTAGCGCAGATTTGGGAACGTAGAAAAGGACGAAAAGTGCGTTTGATCGGGCTAAATGTGCATTTCCCTGAAGAAAAAATTACAAAACAGTTAAATTTATGGGAATAATTTTTGTCTAATCCTTGATTTTTGTTAAATAATCACTATTTTAGGCATTCGGCATTGCCGAATATAAAACAACAATTCATTCATTAACTTTGGAGAATTATCTATATGATGCGTATCGCACTTTTCCTTGCCACAAACTTCGCTGTGATGATTGTGTTAGGAATTATTTTAAGCGTAACAGGAATTGCAGGTAACAGTACGGGCGGTATTTTAATTATGTCTGTGCTTTTTGGTTTTGCAGGCTCATTAATTTCACTGTTCCTTTCAAAAACTATGGCACTAAAATCTGTGGGAGCAGAAATTATTACAGAACCACGTAACAACGCAGAACGTTGGTTAGTGGAAACAGTAAAACGTCAATCACAACAAGCGGGTATCCCAATGCCAGACGTTGCGATTTATCACTCAGCAGATGTGAATGCGTTTGCAACAGGTGCAACAAAAAGCAACTCATTAGTCGCAGTGAGTACAGGGTTACTCAATACTATGACTCAAGATGAAGCGGAAGCAGTTGTCGCACACGAAGTTGCACATATTGCAAATGGCGATATGGTAACGATGACCTTATTACAAGGCGTATTAAATACATTCGTGATTTTCTTATCTCGTATGATTGCGACGGCAGTATCAAGTACACGTAATGACAACGGCGAAGAAAGCCAAAGCACTGGAACTTATTTCTTAGTATCTATGGTGCTTGAAGTGTTATTCGGTGTATTAGCGACTATGATCGCAATGTGGTTCTCCCGTTACCGTGAGTTCCGTGCGGATGCAGGCTCTGCACAATTAGTTGGCAAAGAGAAAATGATTGCTGCGCTAGAGCGTTTACAACGTGTTCATGCGCCAGAAGAATTACCAGGTTCATTAAATGCAATGATGATCAATGGTAAAGCCAAAGAGTTCTTTATGAGCCACCCACCGTTAGAAAAACGTATTGCAGCGTTGAAGAGTTTATAATTTATAAAGCTAAAAACGGAGTCCAAATGGGCTCCGTTTTTTTATTGCTGTTTTTCAGCATTTAATCGTGATCTAGATCACGAAACAAACATATACATCGTAAATGAAGTAGACCTTTTTTATTTTAGACCCATAATAACTTTTGTACAGTCTTAAACCACCAAAAGGAGGAGTACATCATGAAAAAAATGTTATTAATGAGTGGTTCAAAATATAAAAATACCGATTATTTAGTCCATACAATTCCTTGGTTACAACAATTCTTAGCAGATTATCAAGGAAAAAAAGTCGCATTTGTCCCTTATGCTGGTGTTCGTCAATCTTTTGATGAATATGAAGTGAAAGTCCAAAAAGCACTGGCTGAAGTGAATGTGGAGATTGTTTCGGTTCATAGTGGTGTAAAACATAAGGATATTATTGAGCAAGCGGATGTAATTGCTGTGGGCGGTGGTAATACATTCTGTTTATTAAAACAGATGTATGAACATCATTTAATTGATGCCATAAGAGAAAAAGTGAATTCTGGTACGCCGTATTTTGGTTGGAGTGCAGGAGCAAATGTGGCGGGCGCATCTATTATGACAACCAACGATATGCCGATTGTTTATCCCCCTTCTTTTACTGCATTAAATCTCTTTCCTTATCAAATTAATCCACACTTTATTTCAGGCAAAATGCAAGGTCATAATGGTGAAAGTAGAGAAGAGCGTTTAGCTGAATTTTTAATTGCAAATCCGACCGCTTGTGTTTATGCCTTACCCGAAGGAACAGCGCTTAAAATAGAAGGTGAAAAAGCAACAATTCTTGGAGAGCATGCCGTTCTCACTTTTGAAAAAGAAATGAAACAAACCACTTTAGATATAGGAACAACATTTAGCTATTAGGAGGTAACATGGCTGAATTAAAATCAATCGTTGCAATTTTAGGGATTATTGCGACAATTTATTTTTTAATTAAAAAATATGAAACGCGTACTGTACTTATTGGTGTAGGTTTATTGATGTCGATATTGACATTAAATCCTATGGGAGCTTTAGATGCTTTTGCAAAAAGCATGACATCAGGTGGCTTAATTATGGCAATCTGTTCAAGTATGGGTTTTGCTTATGTGATGAAATATACCCAATGTGATACACATTTGGTTCATTTACTTACCAAACCATTGAGCGGATTAAAATTCTTCTTAATTCCGATTGCGACCATTATTACGTTCTTTATTAATATCGCTATTCCTTCTGCAGCAGGTTGTGCGGCTGCGGTAGGTGCGACACTAATTCCTGTATTAAAAAGCTCAGGTGTTCGTCCGTCTATGGCGGGGGCTGCGATTCTTGCAGGGACTTTTGGTTCAATGATGAGTCCGGGCTCTTCACATTCAGCTATGATTAGTGAGATGTCGGGTTTAACCATTACAGAAGTGAATTTATCTCATGCACCTTATACCATTATCGCTGGAGCGATTGGTGCTGTGGTGTTAACTTTATTAGCATTGGTATTTAAAGATTATGGACAGGAACATCGTGATGCTTATGTTACAGAAAATAAAGCGTCTGAAAATACCTTCCAAAAAGTGAATATTTTGTACGCTTTCGCACCGCTTGTACCATTAATTATCTTAGTAATTGGTGGTACATCATTACAACAAACTCCAGGTTTAGAATGGACTAAAATGGGGGTTCCACAAGCGATGCTAATTGGTGCGATTTACGGTATTTTAGTTACACGTAAATCTCCAGTAAAAATTACCGAGGAATTCTTTAATGGTATGGGAAGTTCCTATGCAAATGTACTTGGTATCATCATTGCAGCCAGCGTTTTTGTTGCAGGGTTGAAATCTACAGGTGCGATTGATTCTGCGATTGAATTTTTAAAACACTCAAACGAATTTGTTCGTTGGGGTGCTACAATCGGTCCATTCTTAATGGGGGTTATTACAGGTTCTGGAGATGCGGCTGCGATTGCCTTTAATACAGCTGTTACACCTCATGCTGTTGAACTAGGATATACCCATGTGAATCTTGGAATGGGGGCTGCGATTGCAGGGGCGATTGGTCGTACTGCATCACCTATTGCGGGGGTAACGATTGTCTGTGCTGGTCTTGCGATGGTAAATCCAATCGAAATGGTTAAACGAACCGCACCAGGTATGATTTTAGCCGTTTTATTCCTTGCATTATTTATGCTCTAGTGCTTAAAGCCACACTTTTGTGTGGCTTTTTCTTTATTAAATAAGGAGTTTATGATGAGTATTGAATTAGAAAAATTAGTGAATTGGCGTAGAGAATTTCATCGTTTCCCTGAAACTGGTTGGTCTGAATTTTGGACAACGAGTCGTATTGCAGACTATTTAGAAGAGATGGGATTTGAGATTTTGTTGGGTAAACAAATTATCAATGAGGAATTTGTACGAGGTCGTCAAAAGAGTGTTGTTGAAAAAGGGTTGAGCAACGCTAAAGCCTATGGAGCAAATCCAAAATGGTTAGAAAAAATGGACGGGTATACGGGCTGTGTTGCGGTGTTTGATTCAGGTAAGCCAGGTAAAACAGTCGCCTTACGTTTTGATATTGATTGCGTCAACGTAACTGAAACGAAAGATCCGAATCATATTCCGAATAAACTGGGTTTTTGTTCATTAAATGATGGCTTTATGCATGCCTGTGGGCATGATGCTCATATTACGATTGGTTTAGGTACAGCTCTTTGGATTTTTCAAAACAGAGAAAAACTCACAGGTAAAGTCAAAATCGTATTTCAACCTGCTGAAGAAGGCGTACGTGGAGCTGCTGCTATTGCTGCAAGCGGTGTGATTGATGATGCAAATTACTTTGCTAGCTCACATATCAGTTTCTGTGCGAATTCAGGGACAGTGATTTCCGATCTGCAGAATTTCCTTTCTACTACGAAAATAGACATTCGCTATCAAGGTAAACCAGCACATGCTGGGGCAGCACCACATTTAGGACGAAATGCGCTATTAGCCGCAGCACATGCAGTGACACAGTTACATGGCATTTCTCGTCATGGAGAAGGTATGACAAGAATTAATGTTGGTGTGCTAAATGCTGGCGAAGGGCGTAATGTGATTCCATCTAAAGCCACTATTCAGCTTGAAGTTCGTGGAGAAAATAAAGCGATTAATCAATATATGGTTGATCAGGTGATGCAGATCGCTAAAGGTATCGCAACCAGTTTTGATGTCGAGTATGAAACTGAAATTGTAGGTGAAGCGGTTGATATGGTGAATGATAAAGAGCTGATTCAATTAATTGAACAGATTGCAAGCCAACAGCCACAAATCAAACATGTTGAACCTACTTATGCATTTAATGCAAGTGAAGATGCCACGATTTTAGGTCGTCGTGTACAAGATAATGGCGGCAAAGCCATCTATTTTATTCTTGGGGCAGACAGAACTGCTGGCCACCATGAAGCTGAATTTGATATTGATGAAGCACAGTTACTCACAGGCGTGAATATTTATACTTCATTGTTAGAAGCTTTATTAAGATAGTTTGATAAGAATAGACATCTAGATAATGTATCTAGATGTCTATTGTACTTATTCGTCTTTATCCCAAGGATAAACCCCACCATGCTGTTCAAGATTTCGTAATTGTTTTTGGGCTGTGACTTGGTAATTGATTTGTTTCACTTCATCTCTCGTTAAATGAGGGAAGGATTTTTCAACAGCTAGAATAAATCCCATATCATATTTTTCTAAATCATACTGATAATTGACTGTGAATTTCTTCGTGCAACTGTGTTTAAAATTAAACTGTGTAAGGGCATTGAACACATTAGTATCATTATGGATTCCGCTGTACCAGAAACGAGATGTAAGTACTGCCAGCTCTTTTTTCATCATATAGCAATTTGTATCAATATGATGTTTTTTATTAGCAACGGTATTTATATGTAGAACTTCACCACTCACGTTAATATGAAAATTATAAGGATTGTCCAATCTATTTTCATAAAACCCGATGGATTCTAATGTATCTTGGCAAATAAATTGTGCTTTATCATCATAGAAATTACGGAAGGCATAGACATAATCCGCACCTGATGCATTTAAGGTTTTGACACCATTTTCAACATGAGTTGGCTCATACCAGTTATCATCATCTAAATAACAAATGGCATCTTCTTTGACTAAGAATGGTGCAATAGCATTGATACTGCTATTGGTCCAACCGTTTGCCCCCGTATTCATGGGTAAATAGGTTGCGATAACATCAGGGTATTTATCCAAAATCGCTTTGGCTTTTTCGGCAAATTGTTCACCATCAACAAACACATAATGTTTACAAGGATAAGTTTGGTTCTTAACACTTAAAATAGCACGTTCAAGGTGTGGTCTGCCGATAGTTGAAGTAATCACAGCAACAGTTTTAATTGCTTGGTTATTCATTGTCATCTTCTTTTATTAGGTTATTTGATTTCTTGGATAGTATTCAAATTGATTTAGATTCTAGCAGCTTTGTGAATAATTGTTGATAGCAATTTGGCATATATTCAATACTGGTTGATTTAAACGAATATAATTACGATGGAGCGATATAGAACTTGATACTGCTTATAATCTCTTTGGTATCGTGAGAATTGCATATAGTTTTTATAGCTCTGAATATCAATTTATAAAATTGGAATAAAAAGAATGTAAGTGTCTAGTTTTTCTTGCAATTCTCTTTTGAATCAGTATTATACAGCGCTCTTAATTTTTGGGTTCCCTCACCCCAATTTCTG
Source organism: Actinobacillus indolicus (assembly GCF_004519515.1). Taxonomy (NCBI): domain Bacteria; kingdom Pseudomonadati; phylum Pseudomonadota; class Gammaproteobacteria; order Pasteurellales; family Pasteurellaceae; genus Actinobacillus; species Actinobacillus indolicus. The sequence continues at coordinate 1,740,093 of NZ_CP038145.1, forward strand.
TATTTATCAAAAAGGAACAATATGAACATTATTTCTGATGCACAGCAGCGTCGCTCTTTGCTATTACTTTCACTTTTCCATATTCTCATCATCACTGCGAGTAACTATTTGGTTCAAATTACTTTTGAATTTCCAATACCCTTTACTGACATGATGATCCCAACCACATGGGGAACATTTACCTTTCCTTTCATTTTTCTAGCAACCGATTTAACTGTTCGAGTATTCGGCGCTTGTTTAGCAAGAAAAATTATTTTTGCGGTAATGATTCCTGCATTGGTCGTCAGCTACATTATGTCAGTGATTTTCTTTGAAGGCTCATTTCAAGGCTTCTCAGCTTTAGCGGAATTTAATCTGTTTGTTTTCCGTATTGCTTTTGCAAGTTTTGCTGGCTATGTTGTCGGACAATTTATGGATATTGTGGTGTTTAACCGCTTACGCCAAGGGAAGCATTGGTGGCTTGCACCTTCCTGTTCAACTATCTTGGGCAGCTTAATTGATACTTTTGTTTTCTTCGCAGTGGCATTTTATAAAAGTAGTGATGAATATCTTGCAGAGCATTGGTTTGAGATTGGTGCAGTAGATTATGCTTTTAAACTTGTGGTTAGCTTACTTCTATTTGTCCCACTTTATGGTGTTTTACTTAATACGTTAATCCGCAAATTTCATTTAACTTCTAAGTAAGCATAGTTTTAAAAAATGCCGTTAGATGAGAGGACATCTGGCGGCATTTTTATTCGCTATGGCAAATAAATTTTGGTTAGTTTATGCTTGGTTAACTTCTTCTTTTTTCTCTTCAGAAACATCACCAAGCAATCCCGCATAGCGTATTGTTCTTGGGCTAGACTCTAACGCAATTTTTAATGCCATGGTAAGTGGTACAGATAGTAACATGCCAACTGTGCCGAGTAACCAACCCCAGAAAAGCAAGGATAAGAAAACCACTAATGTGGATAATCCTAGCGTTCTTCCCATCATTCTTGGTTCAAGAATATTTCCAATGACCATATTAATCGCAATCACTCCGACAGAGACGCCGATACCTACAGAGAAACCGTTTAATAAAAAGGCTTGAACGACAATAGGCACGCCAGCAATGATAGAGCCAATGTTTGGAATATAGTTGAGTAAGAAACTTAAGGTCGCCCATAAAACCGCATATTGCACCCCTGCAATTTCAAGTAGAATCCAAATACAAATTCCGGTGAGTAAGCTTACGATGGTTTTCACTCCCAAATAGCTAATCACACCTTGTAAAACACGGTTAATTTGGTTTTCTTCTGCTTGAATATCTTTATTTCCTCTTAACGCCACGGCAAGTTTGTGTTTAGCTGTTGGGGCTTCAAACAGCATAAAGACGACGACAAGTAATAGAACGAAAATATTAGTTACCACACCAGAGAAACTAAGCAATAAACGGCTGACAAAGTTCATAATAATACTTGGGTCAAATTGTTCTAATATTTGTTCTCTTGAGATAGTAATTGGAAGATTCCACTGCTGTGCAAGTTGAACGACAGTCGTAATTCGCTCGGCAAGCAATACTTTGTATTGGGGAATAGATGCTGTAAATTCTCTAACAGTGCTGTTAATTAAGCCTGCAAGAAAGAAGAAGGCAAGAACAAATAAAATAAATAAGAGTGTAATGGCTAGCCATAGTGGAATTTTGCGATCTGTCATAAACTTAATGATAGGTGAGCAGATAATCGCAATGAAAAGTGAAAGTAAAAATGGGATAACAATTTCAACGGAGAGTTTGATGCCCGCTAAAATAACTACAATCGCTGCGGTTGCAACTAAAAATCGAGTTAAAGATGAACTTTGTTCCATAGGATATCCTATACAAGCGGTCAGACTCTGTTTGTTTTTTGCAAAAAATCATCAAATCTGACCGCTTATTTCATTATTTATATTCTGAATGATACTGTTTTTTCAAGCCTTCTAAGCGTGAAATTACTGTTTTAGCTTCCGTTAGATTGCCCTGACTTGCTAAGGTTTTGGCTTGAGCAACAACGTCGATGACTTCTTGCATACCTTGTTGATAGCCTTTGAATTTTTCTTGATCGCCATCTAAGCTGTTTGGCATCGTTGCTTGAGCTTTTTTAGACACTTCGATAAATTTATCTGCATTTTGCGTAAATTCTTCGGCGGTTTGAGCATTTGTTAATAGGTTAATTTGGCGTTTCATTTGGAACATTTCCATTGATACACCACTTGCCACTACATTTGCCGAAATTGCTAATACTAAAATAGATAATAAATGTTTAAACTTTAACATTATTCACTCCAAATAAATAAAAAAGACGTGGGAAAATTCCCACGCCCTTATATCAGATTTCAAAAATTAAGCAAGATTAGCCTTGATATTTTTGGAAAACCAAGCAAGCGTTTGTACCGCCGAAGCCGAAACTGTTAGACATTACTGTTGTTAATGCTTTGTCTTGGCGTTCTGTCACGATATTGACACCTTGTGCTTGTTCATCAAGTTCTTCAATGTTGATACTTGGTGCAATAAAGTCATTATCTAACATTAATAATGAGTAGATCGCTTCGTGCGCACCTGCTGCACCTAATGAGTGACCAGTCATTGATTTGGTTGATGAAATCGCTGGCGTGTTTTCACTGAATACATTTTTGATAGCGCCTAATTCTTTCACATCACCCACTGGTGTTGATGTACCGTGTACGTTGATATATTCGATTTCACCTTTAACCGTTGCCATTGCTTGTTTCATACAACGTTCCGCACCTTCACCACTTGGGGCAACCATATCGTAACCGTCTGATGTTGCACCATAGCCTACGATTTCAGCATAAATTTTTGCACCACGAGCAAGTGCGTGTCCAAGCTCTTCAACTACAACAACTGCACCACCACCTGCGATTACGAAACCGTCACGGTTTGCATCGTAAGCTCGAGAAGCTTTAGTTGGGGTTTCGTTGTATTTGGTTGAAACTGCACCCATTGCATCAAATTCCGTTGCACATTCCCAAGATAGCTCTTCTGCACCGCCAGCAAAAACCACATCTTGTTTGCCTAATTGGATTAACTCCATAGCGTGACCGATACAGTGTGCAGAGGTTGCACAAGCAGAGCTGATAGAGTAGTTTACACCACGAATTTTATAAGGGGTTGCTAAGCAAGCTGATACACTTGAAGCCATTGTTTTGGTTACAGCATAAGGACCAACCGCTTTTACGCCACGAGGACCACGTACCGCATCGCAAGCCACTAATTGACTGTGAGCAGAGCCTGTACCCGCACCGATAACTAAGCCCGTACGATCGTTAGAAATTTGATCTTCTGTTAAGCCTGAATCTTCAATTGCTTCTTTCATTGAAAGATAAGCATAAGCTGCGGCATCACCCATAAAGCGATAAATTTTACGGTCAATTAATTCCGCTGGGTTTAATTTAATTGTTCCAGCAACTTGGCTACGCATACCTACTTCAGCAAATTCAGGCACATATTCAATCCCTGATTTCCCTTCTTTTAATGAAGCTAATACTTCTTCTTTGTTATTACCGATACTCGAAATAATGCCGATACCTGTGATGACGACTCTTTTCATTCTTTTTCCTCTATGAATATAAATCACGAAAACTTGGCTATTTTACACTACTTTGTAGCTAAGTTCGCTACATAAATGTGTACAAGCGGTCAGATCCGAGCTGTTTTATACAAAAAATCCCCTAATTTCTACAAAATTAGAGGATTGTTATCTGGTATTATGTAGCACTTGTATAAATATTAAATATTTCGTAGGGGCGGGGTTTATCCCCGCCCCTACATAAATTTTCCTAAAATTGACTTTTGTGCAACAGATTACATAATACTGTTGTTATCGTTAATATCTAATTACTCTGCAAACGGATCACGTAAAATCATTGTTTCAATACGGTCTGGGCCAGTTGAAAGAATATCGACTGGCACACCTAAAACTTCCTCAATGCGTTTGATGTAGTTGATCGCATTTTGCGGTAAATCTTCTAATTTAGTCACACGGAAAGTATTCTCTTTCCAACCAGGTAAGGTTTCATAAATCGGTTCAACCCCTTCCCAGTCTGCCGCCGCAAGCGGTGAGTATTCTACGATTTCGCCATTTGGTAATTTGTATGCCACGCAGATTTTTAACTCATCAAAGCCATCAAGTACGTCTAATTTGGTCATACAGAAGCCTGAGATTGAGTTAATTTGAATTGCACGGCGAACGGCAACAGCATCGAACCAACCGCAACGACGTGGGCGACCAGTGACTGCACCAAATTCGTTACCTTTACGAGCAATTTCTGCACCGACTTCATCAAAAAGTTCAGTAGTGAACGGACCTGAACCCACACGAGTACAGTAGGCTTTGATGATACCTAATACATAATCTAAATTACGCGGCCCGAAGCCAGAACCCGTTGCAACACCACCAGCAGTCGTATTTGAACTGGTTACAAATGGATAAGTACCGTGGTCAATGTCTAACATTGTGCCTTGCGCACCTTCAAACAGGATATTGTCGCCATTGGCTCGTGCTTTGTGTAATAGGGTTGTAATATCTGCAACCATACCTGTGATGATGTCTGCTACCGCAAAAACATCATCTAAGGTTTTTTGATAATCAACAGGTTCAACTTTGTAGTAGTGAACCAATTGGAAGTTGTAATATTCCAAAATAGTTTTTAATTTTTCAGCGAAAGTTTCACGGTTGAATAGATCGCTGACACGCAGACCACGACGAGCGACTTTATCTTCGTAAGCAGGGCCGATACCACGACCTGTTGTGCCGATTTTGTTTTTACCTAATGCCGCTTCACGAGCGTGATCCATTGCAACGTGATATGGCAGAATTAATGGGCAAGCCTCAGAGATTTTTAAACGGTCACGCACATTGATACCACGAGATTCTAATTCGCCCATTTCTTGCATTAATGCTGATGGGGAAAGCACTACGCCGTTGCCGATTAAGCAGGTCACGTTTTCACGTAAAATACCTGATGGAATAAGGCGAAGTACGGTTTTTTCGCCATTGATAATTAAGGTGTGACCTGCATTGTGTCCACCTTGGTAACGAACCACATATTTCACACGATCCGTTAATAAATCTACGATTTTGCCTTTACCTTCATCGCCCCATTGAGCACCAAGGATTGCAACACTTTTACCCATAATAAATTGCCTCTTTTAGTTAGGTTTAGTGAATGTCAAAAGCATACAAGCGGTTAGATTTTGCAGGAATTTTGCAAATTTGTTGTAGCTTCTTATATATTTAAAGATAAAAAAGACCCGATTTGACGGGTCTTTGGATATAACTATTTTGTAGGTGCTTTCATAAAGCGGAAAAATTCGCTGTCTGGTTTAAGCAACATCATATTGTTTGAGCCTGCGGCAAAACTTTCTTCATAAGCTTTTAGGCTACGCACAAAACTGTAAAATTCAGGTTCTTGTTTAAATGCTTCAGCATAGATTTTAGCCGCTTCTGCATCACCTTGACCTTTCAGCTCTTCGGCGGTTTTATTTGCATTGGCTAAAATCAGCACCACTTTTTTATCAACATCAGCACGAATAAATTCCGCTTTTTCTTCACCTTGTGAGCGATGCTCACGAGCAACGGCAGCACGTTCAGCTTGCATGCGTTGATAAATAGAGGCTGATACTTCATTTGGTAAGTTGATCTGTTTTACACGCACATCAACTACTTCAATCCCTAAACGTTCTGCACCATCTTCGCCGTCATTCAAGGCTTTTTGTGCCCCTGCCATCAGTTCACCACGAGAACCTGAAACGATATCTTTAATGGTACGAGAACCGATTTCAGAACGTAAACGGTCATTGACTTTACGTTGTAATAGGGTGGATGCTTTTTGTGTATCGCCACCTGTTGAAGTATAGAATTGACCAAAATCGCTGATTTTCCATTTCACATAAGAGTCCACTAGCAAGTCTTTTTTCTCGACTGTGACAAAGCGGTCTTCTTGTCCATCAAGGGTTTGAATACGAGCATCTAAGGTTTTTAGTTGATCGATAACAGGCACTTTAAAGTGTAAACCAGGTTCATAGACAATTACTTTATTATCCGCATCACGATGAACCTTGTTAAAACGCAACATAATGCCACGCTGACCTTCTTGTACCACGATAACCGATTGGAAAAGGATAAATGCCACAACAGCTAAAACAGGTAAAAGTAATTTACGCATTCTTAAAATCTCCCTTTACGAGTTGTTTCGCCTTGTTCTTGCTCTACAACTGGTTGTGCTGGTGTCGTAGGTTGAACAGGCTGTGGCTGTTGTTGAATAACTGGCTGTGTTGGTTGTGCTTTGACTGGTGCATTAGTCGCAGGTTGTCCCATTAATTTATCAATAGGTAATACCGCTAAATTATTGCTATTTGAGCCATCCATCATCAGCTTAGGCGTATTCTTCATCACTTTTTCCATGGTTTGAATATATAAGCGATCACGAGTGACTTCTGGTGCAGCTTTATATTCCGGCAGTAATTTTGAAAAACGTTCTACTTCACCTCGAGCATTTAATACAACTTGCTCTTTATAGGCATTCGCTTGCTCTAAAATACGCTGTGCTTGACCACGCGCAATCGGCTCTTGCCCTCTTGCGTAGGCTTCTGCTTCACGAATTAAACGTTGTTCATCTTCTTGTGCTTTGATTGCATCATCAAATGCTGCTTTCACTTCTTCTGGCGGGCGAGCGTATTGGAAGTTCACATCGGTGATATATAACCCCATATCATAGTTTTTAATGATATCACGTAGTGCATTCCACGTTCTTTCACGCACAATCGCACGACCTGTGGTTAAAATATCGTCCATGGTCATGTGACCAATCACATAACGCAATGCACTATCTGTCGCTTGTTTTAAGCTATCATCAGGTTTAGTCACGCTAAAGAGATATTTTGCAGGATCTTCAATACGGTATTGAACGGTCATTTCTACCAATACCATATTTTCATCTTGGGTTAGCATAGAGCCGTTAGTTCTCAGTTCTAACACACGTTCAATATTGACAGGGGTAACATCATCAATAAAGGTTGGTTTCCAGTTTAAACCTGGCATAACGATTTCGTGTAATTTACCAAAACGGGTCACGACACCACGTTCTGCCTCTTGAACTGTATAGAATCCTGAAGCACCCCATACCACTAAGCCTAAGCCCAGTAATACAGGTAAGAATTTCCCTGCAGAAACAGATGGGCGGTTATTTTGGTTTGAGCCATTGCCTTTACCACCACCCATTTTTTTCAATAAGCTATTGAAAACCTCTTCTAAATCAGGCGGTTGTTGCTCATTTGATTGTTTATTCGGCTCTTTCTCTTGCCCCGAATGTTGCTGTTCTTGTTCAGGCTTTTTTTGCCCTGGTTTACCCCAAGGATCTTGTTGATTGCCTGATTCGTTCCACGACATAACGTTCTCCAAAGTTAAATTTTTCTTCGCAAATGTTAATAAAATGCAAGCGTTTGATTGTACCTATTTACAAAACTTTTGGCTAGGTTGAATATGTAAATTATTTCACATCGTGCCACCAATGTTCTGTTTTACTCTCTTTGCTAAAGACTTCACCCAAAAGAGGCGTGACTGTTTTAATCCCTTGTTGTTCAACCAATGGAATACTGCGTTTGACAGGATCGTCCCATTCGTGAATAGAGAGCGGATAAGCCCCCCAATGTACTGGCATAAAGCGTTTTGCCTTAAGTAAACCGACCGCTTGTGCAGTTTGTTCGGGTAGCATATGGCTATCAATCCACGTTGGGTTATATTGCCCATTTTCAACGAAAGCTAAATCAAATTCGCCGAAACGTTCAGCAATTTGGCTAAATTGAGAGCCGTCGCCAAAGGACGTATCTCCCGAATAATAAAATTGTTCCGATGTGGTTTTAAACACATAACCAACCCATAGACTTTTATTTCGGTCAAAGAGTTCTCGCCCTGTGTTATGTCTTGCGGGTACGGCTGAAATCTGAATGTCATCAAGCTGAGTATATTGCCACCAATCTAATTCTTGAATACGCTCAGGTTCAATTCCCCATTTTTGCAGAATAACGCCGACACCAAGCGGTACGATAAAGCGAGTTTTTTGCGAACGATAATGTTCAATAACCGATTTATCCAAATGATCATAATGATTGTGGCTTAATATAATCACATCAACTGGCGGAATATCTTCTAACTTCGCAGGGGCGGGCTGAAAGCGTTTCATCATAATCGGCACAGGGGAAGCATATTGAGCAAATACAGGGTCGATAAAAATCGTTTTGCCTGAGATATGTGCCAACAAAGAGCTGTGTCCAAACCAAATAAATTTTGCCTGTTCATCCGATGTTAAAAATTGCTCAAAATCAGGTTTGATACTCGGTAATGGCGATTTAGGGGCAAAACGTTCCGCATTAAAAACCATATCCCATAAAGCACTACGCATTTTACTACCGTCAATTTCGCCTTCTGGAATGAGATTAAAGAAAGTACCTGTTTGAGCGGAGTAGTGATCGCTTTCAGGATAACTTGGATAGCGATCGGGGTATAACCAATATACCGCACCTGCAATGAGGGCGGTCAAAGAAAATAGTGATTTTTTAAATAATGTCATAGTCAATCCGAGAGTTAAGGAAGGTCATAATGTGAGAGAGCCATCTTGCTATTTCAAGGGATAGAATTAAAACTTGCAAAATTTTACAAAAATCTTACCGCTTGTATTGCGCAAACGTTTGCCTTAAGGGTGAAAATCCGTATAATGCACGCCAATTTTTCCCCCTTTCTATTCACTCACTTAACTTATTTTTATATGCAAAACATTCTTTATCCTGTAGATTCAAAACCTCCCTTTGGATTAACGTTATTATTAGCAGCTCAACACTTGTTAGCAGCACTTGGTGGCATTATTGCCGTTCCTTTAGTTTTAGGGGCAGTACTTAAGTTACCAACGGAAGATACTATTGTTTTAGTCAATGCTGCCTTATTAATTTCAGGTGTGGTGACCATTATTCAATGTCAAGGGGTTGGACCTATCGGCTTGCGTTTACCAAGCGTGATGGGAACAAGTTTTACCTTCGTTGCTGCTGCGATTGCTATCGGTTTTGAACACGGCGTGGCAGGCATTTTAGGTTCATCTTTAGTCGGATCGCTGGTGATGATTATCGGCAGTTTCTTTATGCCTTATGTGCGTAAATTATTCCCACCGATTGTAACGGGTGTTGTGGTTATGATGATCGGTTTAAGCCTTGTGCCTGTCGCGGTGGACTGGTTCGCAGGAGGTCAGCGTGGCGATGCACACTATGCTGATCCGGCAAATCTTGCTATGGCAACCTTTGTGTTAATTGTGGTTGTCGGTTTAGTGCAATGGGGCAAAGGCATTTTCTCTGCCGCTGCAATTGTGATTGGCATTATGGTCGGCTATGTAGTGGCATTAGCATTAGGCTGGATTAACTTTGACAGCGTAAAAAATGCGGATATCGTTGCCGTTCCACAACCACTTCATTTTGGTTTATCTTTCCCAATCGCAGGGATTATCGGAATGAGCATTGCCTATTTAGTGACGATTGTTGAATCAAGCGGTAATTTCCTTGCTTTAGGTAACGCAACTCAAACAGAAATTACAGGGAAACATTTACGTGGTGGCGTATTATGTGACGGCTTAGGCTCAGCATTAGCGGCGATTATGTCTACCACGCCATTCTCTTCTTTCTCACAAAATATCGGCGTGATTTCACTGACAGGCGTTGCAAGTCGCTATGTTGTAACCGTCATGGGGGTATTATTAGTGCTTGCGGGTATCTTCCCTGTTTTTGGAGCATTAATCGTCTCTATTCCAATGCCAGTATTAGGTGGTGCAGGCTTAATGATGTTTGCCATGATTATCGCAGCGGGTATTCAAATGCTTGATAAAGTAGAACGTAGCAAACGTAACGGCTTAATTATTGCCATCTCTATCGGTTGTGGTTTAGCGGTAACAACTCGTCCAGAGTTACTTGATAAATTACCAAGCTTTGTCAAAGAGATTTTTGGCTCAGGTATTACGGTTGGATCATTACTTGCGTTAATTTTGAATTTGGTACTTCCAAATGACAAAGAAGAAACGAAAGTAGAACATTAATTGGTGTAATTGGCAAAATCTTACTTGAAATTTTGTTGATTTATCCCTATCTTGTGCACATCTTAACGTCTCAGGGAATCTGAGACGTTTCTCATTCATTAAATAAGGAACAATTATGACTACTGTAATTCATACAACTGATGCAACTTTTGAACAAGACGTATTAAAATCTGACGTGCCTGTATTATTAGATTTCTGGGCACCTTGGTGTGGTCCTTGCCGTGCAATCGGTCCAGTTTTAGATGATTTAGCGGCACAACTTGGCGATAAAGTGCGTATCGTTAAAATGAACGTTGATGAAAACCAACAAATCCCAGCAGAATTTGGTGTGCGTAGCATTCCATACTTACTGATTTTCAAAAATGGTGAAGTGGTTGCTCAACAAGTTGGTGCACAAAACTTACCTGCGTTTTTAGAAAAATTAGCGTAATCGGCTAATAAAGCACAAAAGCGAATTGTACAGAGATGTCAATTCGCTTTTTTGTTTGATACAAGCGGTCAGATTTTGGCAAAATTTTGCAAATCTACCTTAAAAGAGTTTACTCAACCAACCTAATTTAGAGCCTAACACATTGAAGTAATTATAATCTTTAAGATGTAAGAGTTTTAGACTGTCAGGGCTTTTCTGCACAATGATACGTTCTTCCGCACTGAAAGGTAGTAAACGTTGGCTGTCACAGCTGACCACTAAATTTGGCTGATTATATTGTGCAAACCGCATAGAAATATGGCTATCTCCATCGACAACAAGTGGACGAGATGAAAGACTATGTGGATTCATTGGTACTAAAGCAATCGCATTGAGATTTGGGGTAAGAATAGGCCCACCTGCCGAGAGAGAATAAGCTGTTGAACCTGTCGGTGTTGAGATAATCAATCCGTCGGAGCGTTGTGAAAAGGCAAATTTGCCATCAATACTCACTTCAAAATCAATGGTTCGAGCAATTTGGCTAGAGTGTATGACAACTTCATTTAATGCATTGTTTGTCTCGATGACTTTTCCATTTTGTTCAATTTTAACTTCTAATAGGAAGCGATCTTCAATAATAAATTCTCCTCGCTCAAGACAACTATGAAGCTGTTCAAAGGCGGTTTGTGGTGCTATATCAGTTAAAAATCCAAGATTTCCGCGGTTAATACCAATAAGTGGAACGTGGTATTTTGCTAGTTGACGAGCCATACCTAGCATATTGCCGTCTCCACCAATGACAATAACTAAGTCTGCCCATTCTCCAATTTCAGCGATAGTTGCTGCATTTGGAAGATTGAGCTGTTTCGCAATATTGGTTTCTACTAGCACATTATATTGTCTATCTTTTAGCCAGTTGTAAACTGCTAAATGGGTTTCGAGTGCAATATCATGACGTGGTTTTCCGACAATCGCAATGGTTTGAAATTTTCGTTGAATCATATAAGTTATTTATAACAAATAAAGTTGCCATATGGTATTACGCAATAGCATATTTGTCATCTTTCTTAGGGGAAAATATGAATGAAAACGGAAATAAATCAGGTGGATGATAAAATCCACCTGATTCTAATGGCTTAATAAAGTACACCAATAATGAACCAAACCCAAAGAATACTTAAGGCGGGGCCCAGCAATCCAACGACTGTGCCACCTAAGCGGAACTCCGATTGTTGAATCAATCCTGTACTAAAAGCGATAGCATTTGGTGGGGTAGATACAGGTAAAAATAAAGCGCAAGATGCACTTAAACCGATGACTAAAGGCAAGATAATAGGGTTGGCATCACTACCAAATGCTGTGAGTAAGGATAAGGCGACAGGGATTAATATTGTCGTTGCAGCGGTGTTACTCATAAAGTTAGAAAGAAGAACGGTAATGAAACCAAAGAGAATCATTAAAGAGACAAATCCCACATTAAGATGGCTAATTTTCTCTACGAAATGGGATGCAATATTTTGCTCTTCAATCGCAAGTCCAAGTGCAAGGCCGCCTGCAACCAACATAAGTGTATCCCAAGGTAGTTTACGAATGTCATCTCCGTCTAATACACCAAGCATGGTTAAGCCAACAATCGGAATACCAGCTGCGGCAGCTACAGGCATACCAATCCATTTTGATGTCAGCCAGCAGAATAAGGTAACACTTAAAATCGTTACTACAATCCATTTTTGTGTTTTTTCTTCTTCTGAATCGTTTTCAGGAATATGGGTAATAAAATCTAATTTAAGCTCTGTTTGTTCTTTAATTCGATAACGGACTATCAGCACTCGCCAAAAAATATAGAGAAGTAAAAAGGCAATAGGAGTACCAAGTAACATCCATTCTAAAAAGCTGACAGAATATCCTGCATTTTCTAAAGCACCAACGGCAATCGCATTAGGCGGAGAACCAATGATCGTTCCCATACCGCCAATAGATGCTGCAGCGGGGATACCTAAAAGTAGTGCGCGTGATAGATTCGCTTTTTTATCTAAATTAACAAAAATTGGGCTAATAGTCGCGATCATCATAGCGGTTGTTGCAGTATTGCTCATAAACATAGACATGAGAGCAGTAATAAACATTAATCCCCATAAGACATTTTTGGGATCTTGTCCAAATTTTGGTAATAAATATTTAAGTAAAAGGGTATCTAATTCAGTTTTTTTCATTGCCTCAGCTAAAAAGAAACCACCGAGGAAAAGCCAAATTACACTATCAGACCAAGTTTGAAGATATTTCATCGCGTTTTGTGCATCTTCTCGCCCCATAATAAGCACTAAAAAACCGATGATGAGAATGCCAACAGAAAAAGGCGGTATTGCCTCTGTTACCCATAGAAAAATGGCTAAAAAGAGTAAAAAGAGGACTTGATTTTGTGTTTGGGTAAAGGTCTCATCTGAAAGTATATTTGATATAGCAAAAGCAAAGATGATCGAAAAAATGAAAAACAGTACTTTACGCTTTCTAGCAAGAGCAAGAGGATATTGAGTAAGCTTCTTCAATGAAGCATAACGGGAATCAGCCATGTTAGTCTCCAAGAAATTACTAAGATGGCTTCATTTTACAAAAGGTGATGAGTAGAAAATGTGATCACATTCAAATTGTAAAAAAAATAGCGACCTATTGGTCGCTATTTTGATTTATTTCAATTTTAACTTCTTGCCAACCACAATTTTATTCTCTTTGATATTGTTTAATTGACTTAATTTTTCCGGCGTTGTTTTATACATTCTCGCAATCGAATAAAGGGTTTCATCTTGCTGCACTACATGGAAAGAAGCATTCGGGTTTACCACCTTTTCAGGTTTTGAATCTAATTTTTCTTCTTTTGTGTTTTTGCTTGATTTTGTCTCTTTATTCTCTTTTGCTTCTTTAGATGTACTCTCTTTTTTATTTACAACGTCTGTTTTATTTTTTTCTCCCGCTGATTTTGATTTATCTTTGGTTGTTTGTTTTTCTTTAGTAGTTGAACTGTTCTCTTGTTTAGTCTTTTTCTCAGAGGCATTATTGGATTTTACTGATTTAGTCTCAGTTTCTTTATTTTCCGCTTTTTTCTCTGCTTTTACTTCTTTATACACAGCGCCGCTACTTTGACTTGGTGATTTTCGGCGATATTCTACAAGTCCTTGGTAAATCGCTTGAGCAACTTGGCGGCGATAAGCTTTTGTTGCCAGTTTTTGTTCTTCCACCACATTAGATAAGAACCCCGTTTCTACTAAAATGGATGGAATATCTGGAGAACGTAATACACTTAAGCTTGCGTGTTGTGGTGCACTTTTAGCAAGCTGAGTGATATTTCGCATCTTTCCTAACACCGTTTTACCTAATTCATAGCCTGAACGTTGCGAATGAGAAAATTGCAAGTCTAAGACGGTTTGGTTGAGATAACGTTCTTGATTACTGGATAATACGGAACCAGCCCCCCCGAGTAATTCAGACTGTTTTTCATGATCTTCTAACCATTTCCCCAACTCATCATTCGCACGACGATTGGATAAGACCCAAACAGATGCTCCACGTAAATTATCTGAACTTGGTGAGGAATCTGCATGGATAGAGACTAAATAATCTGCTCTATTTTTACGGGCGATTTCAGTACGATCTGGGAGCTGGATAAAATAGTCCCCATTACGTGTCATCACAGCCTTAAAGTTAGGATCGGCATCTAATAATGCTTTGAGTTCTCTGGCAATAGACAGGGTAACTTCTTTCTCTTTAATCCCTAAATTTTTACCAATCGCGCCAGGATCTTTACCACCATGGCCTGCATCAATTGCAATAGTAAGTCTTGCCTGAACAGACAGGCTCATGAATAACGTCATTGTGCCAAGACAAAAATAATGTAATAACTTCTGCATAACGAGTCCTAAGCGGTATGATTTTGGGGTAAATTTACTAAAATTTGGTTTGCTTGTTGATTTTGCGGTATAAGCTGAATCGTTCTGCCTATGTCCGCATACTCAATTTGAATAATAAAATCAGCATCGGGAATCATGCCTTCGCCGCGGCTTGCCCATTCTAATAAGCAAACAGTCTGTGGGCGGAAATAATCGCGTATTCCCATAAATTCTAATTCTTCAGGATCACTTAAACGGTAGAGATCAAAATGATATAACGCATAAGGAGCTAAATGATACTCTTCCACTAAGGTATAAGTGGGACTTTTTACATTGCCATTATGCCCAAAAGCACGAACAATGCTCCGTGTGAGTGTCGTTTTCCCTGCACCGAGTTCGCCGTTTAGATAAATCACAAAAGACGTGTTTTGATTGACATCTAAACCTTGTTTTAATTCCATTGCAAAACGATGACCGAAATCTAGCATCTCTTCTTCGGTCACAAAATAAAGTGACATCATTATCGTTAATCTAAATTAATAAAATGGCTACGATAGAATTTTAATTCTTCAATCGATTCTTTAATATCATCTAAAGCCAAGTGGCTATTTTTCTTACTGAATTGCTTTAACATTTCAGGCTTCCAACGGCTTGCGAGTTCTTTTAATGTACTCACATCTAAATGACGGTAGTGGAAGTAATCCGCTAGATCTGGCATATATTTATAAAGAAAACGCTTATCTTGTGCAATGCTATTACCACAAATCGGCGAAGCGCCTTTCGGTACCCATTTTTTCAAAAAATCTAAGGTTTGTAATTCGGCAGCGCGTTCGGTTAATTTGCTCTGTTTTACTCGCTCAACAAGTCCATTTTCTGTGTGAGTTTTAACGCACCATTCGCTCATTTTGTTTAATAATTCATCTGATTGATGTACAGCAAGCACAGGACCTTCAGCCAAAATATTCAGATCTTTATCCGTGATGATCGTGGCGATTTCAATAATACGTTCTTTTTCAGGATCAAGCCCTGTCATTTCGAGATCGATCCAAATTAAATTTTGTTTATCTTGTTGGCTCATTCTATTTCTCTATTTGTAAAATTTTCACTTAATCTAACCGCTTGAGCGCATCAACTACTACGGGTGGCACAAATTGTGCAACATCACCTTGATGTCGATAGATTTCTCTAATCATAGTAGATGATAAATAACGCCATTCGACTGCAGGTGGAAGGAAGATGGTCTCTAAATTCCCCGAAAGCTTTTGGTTAAGTTGTGCAAGCTGAATTTCATATTCTATGTCATCTGCGCCCCGAATACCACGAACTAAACTTGTTGCTCCATATTCTTTTGCAAAATCAACGAGAAGTCCACTAAAGCCAATGACTTCGACATTTTTTAAGTGTTGGCAACTCTGTTTGACCAATTCAACACGTTGTTCGAGACTAAATAGCGGTTGCTTTGATGGATTTTTTGCCACCGCCACAATCACTTTGCCAAACAATCGGCTACTACGTTGAATAATGTCTAAATGCCCATTGGTAATAGGGTCAAAAGTACCCGCATAAATCACAGTTTGTTGCATATTATTTCTCTAAATAAGGGGAGAGTAGTTCAAGATGACGAGCTAGTGCACCTTGATTTTCTTGAAGCACTTCAAACCCTGCTTGGCTGATATGTTTACCTAGTTCTGGGTACTCAAAGAAATAATTTACAGCATTAACAATGGCAGAGACATCGCTTTGAATTTCGATCACTCCTTTGACTTCACGTAATTTCGCAAAAATTTCAGGGAAATTGAAAGTATGTACACCAGAAATCACAGGAAGTTCAAAAGCAATCGGCTCTAACGGATTATGTCCTCCGTGTTTGACTAAACTTCCACCAACAAATGCCACTTGTGCTAATCCGTAGAGTAACATCATTTCTCCCATCGTATCTCCAAATAAGACAGATGTTGTACTTTGTAATGGTTGTTGTGAAGAACGAGTGACATAGGCTACTTGCATTTTTTGTAGCAATGTTTCAACTGAATCAAATCGTTCAGGATGTCTCGGCACTAAAATCAGCACTAAATTAGGATAAAGTGTAAGAAGCTGCTTATGCGCTTCGAGCAACATTTTTTCTTCCCCTTCATGAGTACTACCTGCAATCCAGACTGGGCGATGAATAAGCTGAAGTTGTTGAGCTGTCTCTTTAACTTTTATACGTAAACTTTCTGTGATCTCTAAGTCAAATTTAAGATTCCCAGTATTAACCAAACGTTTTGGATCAAAACCTAATTGAATATACCGATCGGCACTGACTTTATCTTGCGCTAAAATCATATCAATTTCGTCAAACATGGTTTGAAGATAAGGTTTAATCCAGCCATAACGTTTTGCGGAGCGTGGCGAAAGACGAGCATTGGCGATCACAAAAGGGATTTGACGTTGATGTATTTGTCTAATTAGATTCGGCCACAATTCTGTTTCAATCACAATGACGAGCTTGGGTTCAATAAAGTCTAAAAAACGTTGAATCGCATCAGGCAAATCATAGGGCAGATAAAAATGTGAAACGGTGTCCCCAAAAGCTGCTCTGACTCTAGCAGAGCCTGTAGGAGTGACCGTAGTGACTGTTATTGCTAGATGTGGATATTTTTCTTGAATCGTGCGAATTAAAGGTGTGGCAGCAATCACCTCACCAACGGAGGCTGCATGCACAACAATACCTTTTTTTTGTGGCTTAACTTCATCACCATAAAAGCCATAACGCTCATTTAAGCGTTTACGATAACCTGGTGCTTTTCTGCCTTTTTTCCACATTAAAAAAAGCACAAAAGGCTGAATGAGATAGCCTAAAAAGGTATAAATTAAACGTAACATAGATTTCCCAATCTCTATTCAAATTCTAATTCTACGGCACTTTCGCCAAGAAATGCTTTTAATTGCATCAGCATTGTTTCTTTTGGGGTAACGCGCCATTCAACACCGCTACGCAATAATACACGTCCTTCAGGGCTTTGATAATAGAAATGCAATGGCAATGTTCCTTCTTTATAAGGCTCAATAATAGCGGTCAGATCTTTAACAAATTTTGCAGAAAGTTGCTCTTGATTAATCGCAAGGGCTAAGCTTTTCGCACAACGGCTACGAGCGTCATCAAGGGTAATTAATTCACGGGCAGACATTTTCAATCCACCGCTGAAATCATCATGCTGTACCGAACCTGTTGCAATAATAATTTGATCTTTTTGCAGTAAGTCACCAAAGTTCTCTAAAGCTTCTGAAAATAACGTAATATCCAATTTCCCCGCTCGATCTTCAATGGTTGCAATACCAATTCGGCTACCTTTCTTGGTAACAGCAATACGTGATGACATAATCATGCCTGCCACAGTCGCAGTTTGCCCCCGATAGGTTGGCTGTAATTCATTCAGTTTACGTGGTGCATAATGAGACAGCTCTTTTAAGAAACGTCCGACAGGGTGTCCGCTCAAATATAAACCTAGCGTTGCTTTTTCATTATCCAAAATGGTCTGCTCAGTCCATTTTGGCGTGTTGGCATAGGCATTTTGAACTTCTTCGGGGGTTTCGGTTAGTACGCCAAACATATCACTCTGTCCAAGGGCTTCCATTTTATTATGTTGATCGGAAGCTCTAAGGGCATCTTCTAAATTTTTCATCAATGCCGCACGGTGAGGCCCCAGTTTATCGAAAGCCCCTGCCATAATTAGCCCTTCAAAAGTGCGGCGATTGACTTTTCTTAAATCAACCCGAGCAGTTAGATCGAACAGATCTTTGAAAATCCCGTCTTTATTTCGGGCCTCTAACATCGCATCAATCGGGCCTTCGCCTACGCCTTTGATTGCCCCTAAACCATAGACAATTTCGCCTTTTTCATTGACACTAAAACGGTGTTTACCGCTGTTAATATCAGGCGGAACAACGGTTAATCCCATATTGATACATTCATCATAGAAACCGACGATTTTATCGGTGTTATCCATCTCTGAAGTCATCACCGCCGCCATAAACTCCGCTGGGTAATGGGTTTTGAGCCATAAGGTTTGATACGACACCAACGCATAAGCCGCTGAGTGCGATTTATTAAAGCCGTAGCCTGCGAATTTTTCTACCAAGTCGAAGATTTTCATCGCTAATTCGCCATCAATCCCCTGCTTCTTCGCCCCTTCTTCAAAGGTCGCCCGTTGAGCCGCCATCTCTTCTGGCTTTTTCTTACCCATAGCACGACGCAGTAAATCCGCACCGCCGAGCGTATAGCCAGCCAACACCTGTGCAATCTGCATGACTTGCTCTTGATAAACGATAATGCCATAAGTTGGCTCTAAAATCGGTTGAAGCGACTCGTGCTGATACTGGGCATCAGGATAGGCAATCGGCTCTTTGCCGTGTTTACGGTCAATAAAGTTCTGCACCATTCCCGACTCAAGTGGACCTGGACGGAATAAGGCTACCAACGCAATAATATCTTCAAAGTTACTTGGTTGTAGGCGTGAAATCAGATCTTTCATACCCCGTGACTCTAGCTGGAATACTGCTGTCGTTTTGGCTGCTTTTAATAATTTAAAGGCTTTTTCATCATCAAGGGGAATACTTTCAATCCGAACTGGCGGTTTGCCTTCTTTTTCCAAGCGTTGATTAATCATTTCTAACGCCCATTTGATGATCGTCAGCGTACGTAAACCCAAGAAGTCAAATTTAACCAAGCCAGCATATTCCACATCATTTTTATCGAAGTGGGTCACAGGGTGTAAACCGTAAGAGTCGCAGTAAAGTGGCGAAAAATCGGTAATCGCCGTTGGGGCAATCACCACCCCCCCTGCGTGTTTACCTGCATTACGTGTTACCCCTTCGAGCTTACGAGCCATATCAATCAAGGCTTTCACTTCTTCATCAGTATCATAAAGCTCAGGCAATTTTGGTTCAGCTTCAAAGGCTTTTGCCAAGGTCATACCAGGGTCAGGGGGGATCAATTTAGAAATGCGATCCACAAAGCTATAAGGGTGTCCAAGCACACGCCCCACATCTCGAATAACCGCTTTTGCCGCCATAGTACCAAAGGTGATAATCTGCGACACCGCTTGGCGACCATAGGTTTCCGACACGTGTTCAATCACACGATCTCGCCCGTCCATACAGAAATCCACATCAAAATCGGGCATCGAAACCCGTTCCGGATTTAAGAAACGTTCAAAGAGTAAGTCAAATTCAAGGGGATCAAGATCGGTAATTTTCAACGCATAAGCAACCAAGGATCCTGCCCCAGAACCACGCCCCGGTCCGACAGGAATATCGTTATCTTTTGACCACTGAATAAATTCCATCACAATCAAGAAGTAGCCAGGGAAGCCCATTTGGTTGATCACGTCCAATTCGACTTGCAATCTTTCATCATAAACAGACCGCTTGTCTGCTCGCACTTCAGGATCCGGAAATAAAAATACCAAACGCTCTTCCAAACCTTCTTTGGCTTTTTTGACTAAAAAATCTTCAGTGGAAAGCTCGCCCGTCGGGAAATTCGGTAAGAAATATTCCCCTAAGCGAATAGTGACATTACAACGTTGAGCAATAAATAAGGTATTTTCAATCGCCTGTGGCAAATCGACAAACAACTGACACATTTCGTCTTCTGAACGGAAGTATTGCTGTTCCGAATATTTTTGTGGGCGTTTAGGATCGTCTAACGTAAAACTGTCGTGAATGGCGACACGGATTTCGTGGGCTTCAAAATCGTCCTGTTTTAAAAACATCACATCATTGACAGCCACCAACGGAATTGCAAATTTTTGCGAAAAAGTGACCGCTTGTTGAATATAACGTTCTTCATCACTTCTCCCTGTTCGACAAAGGGAAAGATAATAATGATTATGGAAATAACGTTGATAAAAAGCCAAAAGCTGTTCGGCTTCTTGCTGATTTTCTTTCAATAATGCCTTACCTACATCGCCATTGCGACCGCCTGAAAGCAAAATCACGCCTTCATTATGTTCTGCCAGCCACGCTTTTTCCACCACAGGAAATTCCACATAGCCTTGTTGATAAGCCTTTGAAAGTAAAAGGGTAATGTTATGATAACCGGTATTATTTTTGGCTAAAAGGGTAAGTTCGTATAACTCTTCACTCTCAGGTTCAGGGCGAACCATCACATCTGCCCCAACAATCGGCTTCACCCCAGATCCTAAGGCTTCACCATAAAAACGCACCAAGCCACAGAAGTTAGTAAAATCGGTCAATGCCATTGCGACCATATTGTTGGCAACACAGGCTTTAATTAACGGCTTCACTTTCGCCAAGCCATTAATCATTGAGAAATCACTGTGTACTTTCAGATGAACAAAACGAGGTTGGGACATAGGTTCTTTAATTAATCACGTTTTTTATTTAATAGCCACCAAACGGCACTTAAGCAGATAAGACTTGGTATTAACGCTCCAACAGGCACTGGTAGCCAAGAGAAGACAAGGCTGAGATTACCAAACACAATATCGGAAACATAGAATACGAAGCCTGCTAAGATCCCGATAACAATTTTTGCCCCCATCGTACTACTGCGTAGTGGACCAAAAATAAAGGAAATCGCAAGTAACATCATTACCGCCATTGAAATAGGCTGAAAAACTTTACGCCAGAAAGTGATCTCAAAACGTTTTGGATCTTGCCCTGTCTCTTTAAGGAAACCGACATAATCCGCCAAGCCTGAAATAGACAACGATTCTGGTTTTAATGACACAATGCCCAATTTACTTGGAGTGATACTGGTTTGCCATTTTTGATCTGTTTCTCTCGTTTGGATAATTCTATTTTCTTGAATCTCTGATTTCTCGACTTGCTGAAGTATCCAGCCTTGTTCCGAATAGACAGCCTTAGATGCTTGTTTAATCGACTGTAATTCGCGACCATCAAAATGGTAAATTAATAAATTATTTAGATTACGCTCATCTTGAATTTGGCGAATATAGATAAAATCATTGCCATCTTTCGCCCAAAATCCGCCTTGAGTTGCGAGCATTGAACCACCGCTTTGAGCAATAGAACGCATATTTCTCGCATACTGTTCCGTTTGCGGAACGCCCCATTCGCCCATAACCATGGTCATAATCATCAATGGAATAGCGGTTTTCATCACGGCTAAGCCAATACGAAAACGAGAGAATCCCGCCGATTGCATAACAACTAATTCACTACGGCTCGCTAAACCGCCTAATCCCATTAATGAGCCGAGTAAAGCTGCAATAGGAAAGAAAGTTTCTATATCTTTAGGAATAGTTAAGATAGTGTAATAAGCTGCGTGCAAGCCATCGTAATTTCCTTGTCCAACGGCACGAAACTCTTCAACAAACTTAATAATTGCCCCAAGTCCTACGAGCATAAATAGTGTAAGCATAATGGAAGCAAGAATGGTTTTACCAATATAACGCTCTAATACATTCATTTACTTGCCACCTTTTGACTTGAAAAACGATAACGTAAAGCTGAAAGCCATTTGCTATCCCAACTATTTAATATAATGCCTAAGATTAAAAATGCGACCGAAACGGCTGGCATCAGAAGTGAAACATCCACTTTCCCTGAACTTCCTGCGGATTTCAGCGAGCTTTGTAATAAGAAGTAGATTAAATAGAGTAGCAATGCGGGTAATAATTTTGCAAAACGTCCTTGTCTTGGGTTCACGCTACTCATTGGAACCGCGAGTAGCGCCATTAATGGAACCGCAAAAATCAAGGCAAAACGCCATTGAAGCTCTGCTTTGGCTTCCTTTGAATTATCATTGATTAATTTCTGAAAATCGGCACGTTGGACTAACTTTTCATCCGTTTCTACATTTTGATAACCTAAATAAGCAGTGTAATTATCAAAATGTGAAATACGGAAGTCAGCAGCTTGAGGCGTGCCTTCATAACGTACACTGTTCTTTAAATTAAGTAGCTGGTCACCATTTGGTAAGCCTTGCAATTCTCCAGATTCTGCTACGACCACAGACGGTTTATTTTTCTTTTGTTGGTCGGGTTGGAAAACATAAATATCATTTATCGAGTTATCTTGGATGTTATCAATAAATAAAACATAGCCTCCAGCAGACATAAATTGTCCAGCAGATAGTGCCGCAAAACGCGGATTTGCTTTTGCATCAGCAAGCATTTCACTCTGTTTATTAATTGCCCAAGGCGTGAGATAAAACACATTATAGACAGCGATTGCTGTGGTAAAGAGCGATAAAAATAGGGCAGATTTTACTAATAGCCCTTGACCTACGCCGCAAGCACGCATAACTGTAATTTCACTTTCAGCGTATAAACGACCTAAAGTAAGCAATAGGGCAATAAAGAGCGATAATGGCAACATCAGCTGTGCCATGGTCGGCATACCCAATCCGAGTAAGCTTAACACTAAGTCTGTTGGGACTTTTCCACTTACCGCAGAGCTTAACACGCGCACTAATTGTTGGCAGAAGAAAATCACTAACAGTATGAAAAGTATAGCAATTTGGCTTTTAAAAATTTCTTTCGTTAAATATCGACTTAAAATCACGACAAAGTTCTCATTTTGACAATTTATCGCTTGCAATTTTTAAGCAAGCAGGTAGCTTTACGACCTGTATTTTGATTGCAAGTTCAAGCGGTCTGATTTTGGTAAAATTTTGCAAAAAAGTCACCGCTTGCAAAATGCGTAATCATACCCTTTTATACAAAAAAAATCACGGGAGTATTGTATGGAATTTAGCGTTAAAAATGGATCTGTTGAAAAACAACGTACAGGCTGTCTTGTTGTTGGGGTGTATGAACCCCGTCGCCTATCGCCTGCGGCGGAACAATTAGATAAATTAAGTGACGGCTATTTAAGCAATTTATTGCGTAAAGGCGATTTAGAAGGGCGTGTTGGGCAAACGTTATTGCTACATAATGTCCCCAACGTTCCTGCAGATCGCGTGTTATTAGTCGGCTGTGGCAAAGAGCGAGAGCTGACTGAACGCCAGTACAAACAAACCATTCAAAAAATGGTACAAGTGATTAACGACACAGGTTCAACGGAAGCGATCTGTTTCTTAACCGAATTGCACGTCAAAGCTCGTTCGGTGTATTGGAATATCCGCTTTGCGATTGAAGCAATTCAAGAAAACGGCTACCAATATAACGAATTTAAGAGCGTAAAACCTGAAATCCGCCGTGAACTCCGCAAAATTGTGTTTAATATCGCCAACCGTAAAGATTTAACCGTAGCAGAACAAGCGGTTGAACACGGCAAAGCGATTGCATCAGGCGTGATCTTCGCCAAAAATGTCGCTAACTGTCCGCCAAATGTCTGCAACCCGAAATATTTATCCGAATTAGCAAAAGGATTAGCCAAAGAATACGATAACATCACCACCACCGTACTGGACGAAAAAGAGATGGCAGCATTACAAATGAACGCTTATCTTGCCGTTTCCCGTGGTTCTGAAAATGAGGCTTACCTTTCTATCATCGAATATAAAGGCTCTCCAAATCCTGCAGCCAAACCGATTGTTCTTGTCGGTAAAGGCTTAACCTTTGACACAGGGGGTATTTCTATTAAACCGTCCGACGCAATGGACGAAATGAAATACGATATGGGCGGTGCGGCTTCTGTTTATGGCACAATGAAAGCCATTGCAGAAATGAAATTGCCATTAAATGTGATCGGCGTACTCGCAGGTTGTGAAAATATGCCCGACGGCAACGCTTATCGCCCGGGTGATATTCTAACCACCATGTCAGGCTTAACCGTTGAAGTGTTGAATACTGACGCAGAAGGGCGTTTGGTGTTATGTGATACTTTAACCTATGTCGAACGTTTCGATCCTGAATTAGTGATTGATGTCGCCACACTCACAGGGGCGTGTATGATCGCACTTGGCAACCACAACAGCGGATTGATTTCACCAAATAACGCGCTTGCGAATGATTTATTAAATGCCGCAGAACAAGCGGACGACAAAGCGTGGCGTTTACCGATGGGCGAAGAGTATCAAGAGCAGCTTAAATCCAACTTTGCCGATCTCGCCAATATCGGAGGGCGTTTAGGCGGTGCGATTACGGCTGGGGTATTTCTATCCAACTTCACTAAAAAATACACTTGGGCACACTTAGATATTGCAGGCACGGCGTGGAAATCGGGTGCAGCCAAAGGTGCCACAGGCAGACCGGTACCGTTGTTGAGTCAGTTTTTAATTAATAAAGCGGGTGTTTAACCTGTTTGTCTCCTAAATACAAGCGGTCAGTTAGGCTCTAAAATTTGCAAATTTTAAGTCGAAACCGACCGCTTGTAATGGCGGAATTTTCACTAAACAAACATATAATTCTTAACCCAAAGGCGTTATTCCGTTAGAATAACGCCTTTTTACGCTTTCCTTCAGGAAAGCCCTGGCTTGTTATCAGAAAGAGAATCCAAATGTTACAACATAAACCAGAACTTTTATCACCAGCAGGCACGCTGAAAAATATGCGTTATGCCTTTGCTTACGGGGCTGATGCCGTTTATGCAGGGCAGCCACGTTACAGCTTGCGTGTTCGCAATAACGAATTTAACCACGCTAATTTGAAAATCGGTATTGATGAAGCTCACGCACTCGGCAAAAAATTCTATGTGGTGGTCAATATCGCTCCACATAATTCCAAACTCAAAACCTTCATTAAAGATCTGCAAGCCGTTGTGGATATGAAGCCCGATGCGTTAATTATGTCTGACCCAGGCTTGATTATGTTGGTGCGTGAACATTTCCCGGAAATGGATATTCACCTTTCCGTACAAGCTAACGCAGTAAACTGGGCGACGGTGAAATTCTGGAAACAGATGGGATTAACCCGTGTCATTCTTTCCCGTGAGCTTTCCATTGAAGAAATCGCAGAAATTCGTGAGCAAGTGCCTGATATGGAAATTGAAATTTTCGTCCACGGGGCGTTATGTATG
Source organism: Actinobacillus indolicus (assembly GCF_004519515.1). Taxonomy (NCBI): domain Bacteria; kingdom Pseudomonadati; phylum Pseudomonadota; class Gammaproteobacteria; order Pasteurellales; family Pasteurellaceae; genus Actinobacillus; species Actinobacillus indolicus. The sequence continues at coordinate 1,765,407 of NZ_CP038145.1, forward strand.
GCATATTCAGGACGTTGCTTATTGTCTGGCTATATCAATAAACGTGATCCGAACCAAGGTACTTGTACCAACGCTTGTCGCTGGGAATATCAGGTGGAAGAAGGTAAAGTGGATGATGTTGGTAATATCGTGTCGAAAATCGATCCGGAACAGCAGATTGAAATTAAAAATGTCGCACCAACCTTAGGCGAAGGCGATACCACGAGCAAAGTTTTCCTGCTTGCCGAAACGCAAAAACCGGATGAGCAAATGACCGCTTTTGAAGATGAACACGGCACCTACATTATGAACTCAAAAGATTTGCGTGCGGTGCAACACGTTGAGAAACTAACCCAAATTGGCGTACATTCCTTAAAAATTGAAGGTCGAACTAAATCGTTTTACTATTGTGCAAGAACCGCTCAAGTTTACCGCAAGGCGATTGATGATGCGGCAGCAGGCAAGCCTTTTGATGAAAGTTTAATGGATACGTTAGAATCCTTGGCACACCGTGGTTATACGGAAGGTTTCTTACGTCGCCATACCCACGATGAATACCAAAATTACGATTACGGCTATTCGATTTCAGAACGCCAACAGTTTGTTGGCGAATTTACTGGCAAACGCAATGCGGAAGGTATGGCGGAAGTTGCTGTGAAAAATAAATTCTTACTTGGCGATGAAGTCGAAATGATGACCCCGAAAGGCAATATCGTATTCAAAATCGAACGAATGTTAAACCGCAAAAATGAAGCTGTTGATGCAGGTTTAGGCGATGGACATTTTGTCTTTTTAGATGTACCAGCCGATGTTGAATTAGATTATGCCTTATTGATGCGTAATTTAGTCGATGCAAATACCAGAAATCCGCATAACTCATAAATAATACAAGCGGTCACTTTCTCAAACTTTTTTGCAAAATTTTAGGGGAAAGTGACCGCTTGTAAAATTAAGAACTTATGTGTGAATCTTTTTATCTTTGAAACAAAACCAACTCTCTCATCTGGAAACTTACCGATACTTTTGCTTGTAGCGACAAATCCGCTGTTTGGTAAGCGGTGACATTTGTGCCGTTTATTGCGATTTGGTAACGGTAGAATTGCCCTAAGAACAGTTTTTCAATCACCACACCTTGCCCGTTGTCATCGGCTTTCAGGGTAATCTGCTCTGGGCGGAGCAACCAATGATAGTCGCCAAGCGGATACTCGATCTCAGGGAATTGATAAGTACCAATCGGGCTTTCAAGGAAGTGATTTTCTAACACTTTGCACGGCAGGTAGTTTGTACCACCTAAAAAGTCAGCAACAAAAGCGTTCACTGGGGAGTGGTAAAGTTCGGTTGGCGTACCGAATTGTACGATCTTACCCTGATCCATCACCGCAATTTTATCGGCAAAGGCAAAGGCTTCTTCTTTGCTGTGGGTGACGAAAATCGCAGGAACTTTTTGGCTTTTTAAGATCTGTTTAATCTCTTGGATCATCGCATAGCGAGTTTGGCTGTCGATGTTGGAAAAGGGTTCATCGAGCAGTAATAATTCAGGTTCACAAGCTAAAGCGCGGGCAATGGCGACACGCTGTTGCTGTCCGCCAGAGAGTTCGTGTGGGAAGCGTCCTTCAAAGCCTTGTAGTTTCACCACCGATAACATCTGTTGGGTGCAACAATGTTGGTCGGATTTACACATTTTGCATAAGCCGAATTGAATATTTTGTGCCACCGTTAAATGCGGAAAGAGGGCGTAATCTTGGAAAATCAACCCGATTTGACGCTGTTCAATCGGTTTTTTCTGTAAATCTTCCCCAGCAAGAAAAATGTTGCCTTCGCTAATCGGAAGCAAACCCGCAATCGCTTTTAGTAGCGTCGTTTTGCCACAACCGCTTGCCCCCAATAGACAGACGATTTCATTTTCGCCTACGGCAAGATCGAGGGATTTTAGTACCACATTGTCGTCAAATTGACAGCTCAAATTTTGAATATCAAGTAATTTCATATTAACGTTCTTTTTGCGATTGAGAGATTAACGAACGGGTCAGCCAAATAACAGGGATTAATCCGACTAACACCAACACAATGGCTGGCAAGGCGGCTCGCTCTAATTGTTCGTCCGAAGTAAAGGTGAAAACGTGGGTCGCTAGGGTATCAAAGTTGAACGGTCGCAATAACAGTGACGCATTTAACTCTTTCATACTTTCAATAAAGACCATTAAGCCCGCGGTAATAATCCCTTTGGTAATCAAGGGGATATGCACACTTTTAAACATTGATAAGCCTGTTTTTCCCATTGTTTGGCTTGCCATATCCAACGACGGTGAAATTTTGCCGAGTGAGGTTTCAAGGCTACCGATTGCCATTGCAGAGAAGCGGATCACATAGGCAAGGACTAAGGCAAACAGTGAACCGGAAAAAATCAAGCCGACAGGGGAAAGATCTAAGGATTTCAGTAAGGCGTGTAGTTGGTGATCGGCAAAGGTCAATGGCGACAACAAGCCGATTGCCAGTACAGTCCCTGGAATGGCATAGCCTAATGACGAAAATTGTAACGACAAGCGGGTCGATTTCGCCCAAAATCTGCGATTGGCCGACAGACGATGAGCAAAATGCAGTAACAGAGCAAGGGCAACGGTAATGATCGAGGCAATAATAGATACTTTCAAGCTATTTAAGGCAAATTGCACAAAATCTAAATTCCACGACTGTTCAAAATAGTGGAAAGACCAATAGATTAATCGCCCAAATGGAATAAAGAACGCCAATGCCAGCAACCCCCAGCACCAGCCTTGTGCAAGCCACAGTTTCCAGCCGGTGAGCTGTTTGAACGAGGTTTTCTTTTCATAGCCACGCTGATAGCTTTTTTGTTTGCGACGGCTGTATTGTTCAAGGCTGATAAACAGAAAAATCATCAGCAACATAAAAATGGAAATACGGCTTGCCGTGCCGAGATCTTGAAAGCCGAGCCACGAGTCGTAGATGGCAGTCGTCAAAGTTGGCACTGCAAAATAGGACACAGTGCCGAAATCGCCTAAGGTTTCCATTGCGACTAACGCCATACCGACAGCAATCGCAGGGCGAATTAAAGGGAAAGTAATTTTACGGAAAATATCCGCCGGCGACGAACCTAACATTCTGGCACTGTGAGTGAGGTTTTCGGATTGTTCTAATAATGCCACTCGAGCCAGTAAGAAAATATAAGGGTAGAGTACAAGGGCAAGCACAAAGCAAGCACCGTAAAGGGTACGGATTTTCGGAAACCAATAATCGTGCGGTGTTTGCCAACCGAAAATACCACGTAACATTTCCTGAAATGCCCCAGAATAGTCGAGTAAATCGGTATAAAGGTAAGCGATTAAATAAGCAGGCATTGCTAACGGCAAGCAAAGCAACCATTGAAGCGTTTTTTGCCCACAGAATTGATAATTTGCAACGATCCAAGCGGACGGTAGTGCAAAAAAAAGTGCAAGGACGACAGTGCCTAAGACTAACAGGCTTGAGTTAAGCAGATAAGTGCCTAGCATTGTATCCCAAAGATGAACGAGATTTTCCATTTCACCTTCAAAAGCGTGATAGCCAATGGCAAGCAACGGAAGAAGGATTAACAGCGTAGTTGCAAGGGCAGAAAGTTGCCAAGGTAAATAGGAATTTTTCATTGAGATCTCTATAAACGTTGTAGGGGCGAAATACTTTTCGCCCCTGTTAATTTGAGGCAAACATCATTTGCCCCTATGACTATTTTTTATAAATTATTTTGCAAAATCGTCAAATTTAACTTCATCAACAAGTTTTAACGCTTGTTCGTAGTTTTTCGCAATCGCTTCAAGTTTGATCGCATCGGCAGAGTATTCACCCCAACCTTTTACTAATGCAGAACGCTCAACACCCGGTTTTACTGGATATTCATGGTTAAGTTCCGCATATAAGCTTTGTGCTTTATCACCACTTAAAAACTCAATTAACTTAACAGCATTTGCTTTATTTGGTGAATGTTTAGCAAGCGCTACTGCACTGATGTTTACGTGAGTGCCGTATTGACCATCTGGGAAGTTGATGATTGCTGACTCTGCCCAAGATTTTTGTTTTTCATCTTCGAGCATTTTACCATAGTAATAGCTGTTTCCTAAAGCGTAATCACAGATACCTTCTTTGATTGCTTTTACTTGGTCACGGTCGCCACCTTGTGGTTTTTGTGCAAGATTTGCTTTTAATCCTTCTAAGAACGCTTTAGTTTTCTCTACACCATAATGTTCAATCATTGCTGCGAAGAGAGATACATTGTATGAGTTTTTGCCTGAACGTACGCATACTTTGCCTTTGAATTCAGGTTTGGCTAAATCTAAGTAATCAAAGCCCGCTGGTAATTTGCCAACACGATCTTTTGAGGTATAAATCACACGTGCACGTGATGTTAAACCGAACCATTCACCGTTTGAATCACGGAATTGTGCGGGAATATTTTTTTCTAACGTTTTTGAGTCAATTTTTTGTGCAAGTCCTGCCTTTACAATTTCCATTACACGACTAATATCAACGGTCAAAAGTACATCAGCAGGGCTTAATTCCCCTTCTTTTTTAACACGCTCAACTAAGCCTTTATCTGCAAAGATCACGTTTACTTTGATACCTGTTTGTTTTTCAAAGTCTTTTAACATCGGCTCAATTAAGTACGGCTGACGGTAAGAGTAAACATTGACTTCGTTTGATGCTAATGCAGAAGTTGAAATGACAGATGATAATGCTAACGCAAGGAAAGAAAGTGATTTTTTCATAAAATATCCTCAAAGAGAGAAAATGATAACCTACTAAAATAGTAAGCGTTTACAAAACGTGGCAAGTTTAAAGTTTTCATTATTTTATGTCAATAAGAACTATTTTTATTTACATAAGGCGTTGTTATTGCTTTTTCTTCTTGATAAGAATTGACAAATAAACTACACACCCCGACAAAAATAAAGACATCTGCAAGGTTGAAAATCGGATAATGCCACGTTTTCCAAAAAAGATGTAAATAATCCACCACATAGCCACGAAAAGCACGGTCAATCCCATTTGCTAAACCGCCCCCGATAATTAACGCGTAGCCCACATTTTCCCATTGAGATTTGGCTTTATTTTGATAAAGTAAATATGTCAAAAAGCCCGAAATAAATAACGCTAATCCTAAGAAAAAATAGGTCTGCCAGCCCGATTGGTCGGCTAAAAAGCTAAAGGCTGCCCCATAATTTCTTGCATAGGTTAAATTAAAAAATGGCAAGAGATTAATGCTTTCTGATAGCTCAAAACGTTCAACCACAAGCTGTTTGACACCTAAATCAATCAATATCGCAATCAGGCTTAACCATAGCCATTTTAATGCTGTTTTCATTTGAATTTTCCTTGAAAAAAGAGAGAAAGCGGTCACTTTCTCTCAACTTTTTACTTTTTCGCTTTCGCTAACTGTTCCTGAACCAAAAGATGGAGTTGGTCGGGGTGAAATTCTTCGAGCTTCTTACCATTCACGAAAAATTCAGGGGTTTTGAGAATTTTCAGCTTCTCAATATCTTTCGCATCACTTTCCAATGCTGCCGTCACACTCTCAGAATACATTTGTTGCTTCGCCAATTCAGGATCTAACCCTGCTTTTACCGCTGCGTCCCAAGCGGCTTGAGCATTTTCATCATCGTGCCATTCAGGTTGTGAATTTAACACTGCTTCAAGTACCGCAGGATATTTATCTTGCAAACGCGCCGCTTCCAGAATACGCGCTGCCTTTTCCGAGCCTTTGTGGAACAAGGCATAACGCATTACCAGCCGAACATCTTTAGGGTTCTCGGCTAAAATCGCCTTGACATAAGGATAGATTGCTCGACAGGCTTCGCAGGACGGGTCAAAAAATTCCACAATCGTCACAGGGGCGTTTACTTCACCAATTCTAGGGCTATAAGAGCGGATAAATTCCGCATTACTTTGCGTAGGCGTGCCATTAAATTCCGTATAAGCATAGCCGCCAAATGCAACCGCAGCCGCCACAAGAGCGATAAGTACACTTTTTTTCATTGAGTTTCCTTTTTATTGATTAATAAGAGATTGCAGTGTAAAGTCTGTAGTTGCTACAAGGTCAAGGGATTTATAAAATGAAAATCAACGAATTAAGCAAAGCAAGCGGGGTGAATCTAGAGACAATTCGCTATTATGAAAAAGTCGGAATTCTGCCCGAGCCACAACGTTCCGCAAATGGCTATCGGGTGTATGGCTCGACAGCACTTGAGTTGCTTCGGTTTATCCGTAACTGCCGAGCCTTAGGTTTTTCGTTGGATGAAATTAAATATCTCAATCAGCTCAAATCGCTACCGCAAAAATCTTGTACGGCTGATCAGATGATTGTGCAACATTTGGCGAAAGTTGATGAGAAAATCGCTCAACTAATTGAAATTAAACATTTTTTGAATCAATTAGTGAACGTTGAAGAACACGATGTTGAAAATTGTAAAGCGATTTCGGGGCTGAACGCGAAAATAGCGATTGAGCATCAGGGCGAATAGTCGCCCTGTTAATTAAGACTTCAGGCTTTTTATCGCATTTTGCGTCACCTGCCAGCCACTACGCAAGATCACCAAACTGAGCAATAAACTCGCCACAGGATCGACCCATTGCCAATTTAACCAATACGCCGCCAAGCCTGAAATAATCGCGACCACAGAGCCGAGCAAATCCGCCATAACGTGCAAATATGCCGAACGCACATTGAGATTGTCGTGATCGGCTTTGAGCATCAAACGAGCCACAATCAGATTGACGACTAAGCCGAGTGTCGCCACCCATATCATCGGCAACGCCTGCATTGGCTGTGGTGTTTGCAATCGCTCAACCGCTTCCCAAATGATATAGCCTGCAATCACCAATAACGAGCCACCGTTCAGTACTGCCAACCACTGCGACAATTTAGGCTTTTTATCTGCAATCCACAACGCCAACACCGCAAGCCCTAGCGATAAACTATCGTTTGCCATATGCCCTGCATCTGCCATTAATGCCAAGCTGTTAAAAAGATAACCGCCGACAAACTCCACTAGCATAAATAAGCTAATTAAGGCAAAACTGAACAGCAAAATACGGCGATCTTGCGGAATATGGCTGTGATGATGCTCAGAATGAGAGCAAGATGTTGAATGTGAATGGGTATGTGAATGAGTGTGCATAAATCCTAATCTCCAATAATAAGGTGAGATTAGGATAAAGTCTGTAGTTGCTATAAGGTCAAGCAGATTTCATCAATAATGATAAACATCAAAATCGGTAAAGGTTTTATCGCCCTTATAATCCAACTCAATCACCCGTTCCACCCTTGCTGAACGTGGTCCGTGTTGTAACCATTCACGCAATTTTGCGATTTGTTCTTCCGTGCCTTGTACAATCACTTCGACACTGCCGTCACTGCAATTTCGCACTGAACCGACCACGCCGATTTTATTTGCCGTTTGCCAAGTGAAAAAACGAAAGCCGACACCTTGCACTAAGCCGTAAATGTAAAAAAGTTTAGATTGCATAACTCTTCCTTATTGTCCTTTTGCAAATTTTTAGGAAAATCCGACCGCTTGTAACCTATGTTAGCGAAATTCGGTTGTTCATTACAGCAAAAAAGCCGATAATACACGACATTTTTTAGATTTTCTGATGATAAATTCGTGGGTTAAATGGTTGAGTATATTCTGTTAATTATCAGTACGGCGTTAATTAATAACTTCGTGCTTGTGAAGTTCTTGGGGCTTTGCCCGTTTATGGGCGTGTCGAAAAAGGTTGAAACGGCTATCGGTATGGGTATGGCGACGACCTTTGTTTTGACGGTTGCTTCCCTTGCCGCTTATTTGGTGGAAAGCTATCTGCTTGTTCCCCTCGAAGCTCAGTTTTTACGCACCTTAGTCTTTATTTTAGTGATTGCGGTGATTGTGCAATTAACCGAGATGATCGTACATAAAACCAGCCCAGTGCTTTATCGTTTACTGGGTATCTATTTGCCACTGATTACCACCAACTGTGCGGTATTAGGAGTGGCGTTGTTGAACGTGAATTTATCTAATAACCTTGTGCAGTCTGTGCTTTACGGCTTCGGTGCGGCGGCAGGGTTTTCATTAGTTTTAGTGCTTTTTTCAGCTTTGCGTGAACGGTTGGTAGCGGCAGATGTGCCAAGAGCCTTTCAAGGTGCGTCCATTGCGTTAATTACCGCAGGCTTGATGTCATTAGCCTTTATGGGATTTACAGGTTTGGTGAAAATCTAATGTTCGATCATTCCATTATTTTTTATATTTTACTTGCGATTGCAGCGATTGCCTTGATTTTTGGGGCGATGCTGGGCTATTCGTCGGTGAAGCTGAAAGTTGAAGCCGATCCGATTGTTGAGCAGATCGATGCCTTGTTGCCACAAAGTCAATGTGGGCAATGTGGCTACCCTGGTTGTAAGCCTTATGCGGAAGCGGTGGCGAACGGCGATGAAATTACGAAATGTATCCCAGGTGGGCAAGCGACAGTGGTGAAAATCGCCGAATTGCTTGGGGTTGATGTACCTGAAACATCGGGCGAAGAGCCTGTGGCAAAGGTGGCGTATATTCACGAAGCGTTGTGTATCGGTTGTACCAAATGTATCGCCGCTTGCCCTGTTGATGCGATTATCGGAACAAACAAAGCGATGCACACGGTGATTGCCGATTTTTGTACAGGGTGCGAACTCTGTGTTGCCCCTTGCCCGACTGATTGTATTGAAATGATAAAAGTGAAACAAACAACACAAAACTGGAACTGGAAATTTGATGCGAATTTGGTGATCCCGATTGTGAATACCACTGAAGTTGAAAAGAAAATTGTGGTTGGGGGAAGTAATGCAAGCTGATGTATTAAGCCGTATTCGTGAAGGGAAATTATGGGATTTCCCCGGTGGTATCCACCCGCCTGAAATGAAAAAACAGTCGAACCAAAAGCCGATCCGTTCGTTACATCTGCCAAAATTTTTCTACGTTCCTGTATTGCAACATTCGGGAATGGCAGGGGACGTGATTGTTCAGCAAGGGGATTTGGTGCTGAAAGGGCAAGCCCTGACGAAAGGGGATAACTATCGCCAACTGCCTGTTCACAGCCCGACTTCGGGAAAAGTGATCGCTATTCAGCCCCACGTTTCGTCACACCCGTCCGGCTTACCCGAATTAACCATTGTGATTGAAACGGACGGCGAAGATAAGTGGATCGAACGTCAGCCAGTTGATGATTTTTTAAGCCTAACAAGCGATCAGATTATTCAGAAAGTTTACCAAGCAGGGATCGCTGGCTTAGGTGGTGCGGTATTCCCGACATCACATAAATTACATTTTGCCGATAAACGCTGTAAGTTATTGATTATTAACGGTGCAGAGTGCGAGCCTTATATCACTTGTGATGATCGTTTAATGCAAGATTATGCTGATGAGATGATCGAAGGTGTGCGGATTTTACGCTATGTGCTTCGCCCTGAAGAAGTGGTGATCGCCATTGAAGACAACAAACCGAAAGCAATACAAGCGGTCGAAAAGGCGTTAAAAGGTGCAAATGATATTAGCGTGAGAGTGATCCCGACCAAATATCCGTCGGGAGCAAGCGATCAGTTGGTGCAAGTGCTGACAGGGCTGGAAATTCCGCAAGGCAAACGGACTATCGAGATGGGCATTGTGATGCACAATGTCGGCACAGCTTTTGCGGTAAAACGTGCGGTAATGGACGATGAGCCGTTAATTGAGCGAGTGGTGACGCTAACGGGTGATAAAATCCGCAACAAAGGCAACGTGTGGGCAAGGCTCGGTACGCCGATTTTGCATTTGCTTGAACAGGTGGATTATCAAGCGGACGAACGTTTCCCTGTCTTTTTGGGCGGACCGATGATGGGCTTTATTCTGCCGTCACTACAATCGCCGATAACCAAAACGGCAAACTGTATTATCGCTCCTGATCACTTTGAATATGCACCACCAGAACCAGAGCGGAGCTGTATTCGCTGTTCAAGCTGTTCTGATGCTTGCCCTGTGGGTTTGTTACCGCAACAACTTTATTGGTTTGCCCGTGCGGAAGATCATGATAAATCAAAGGAATACCATTTAGATGCTTGTATAGAATGCGGTGTGTGTGCCTATGTTTGCCCGAGTTATATTCCGCTGATCCAATATTTCCGCCAAGAAAAAGCCAAGATCCAAGAAGTTGATCAAAAAGCGAAACAGGCAGAAGAAGCGAAGATCCGTTTTGAAGCGCGTGAAGCGCGTTTAAATAAAGAGAAAGAAGCTCGCACGGCACGTATTCAACAAGCGGCAGAAAAACGCCGTGAAGAAGTGGCAAATAGCCAAGGGGAAGATCCAGTTAAAGCGGCACTTGAACGCTTGAAAGCGAAAAAAGCAGAAACGGCTACCCCTGTTCAAACCAAAGCCAACGGTGAGCCAGATAACAGCGAATTGATGGCACAACGTAAGGCAAGACGCTTGGCGAAACAGGCGGAAGAAGCGCAGCAAGCGGTGGTTTCCGATGAAAATGTTGCAAAATCTGAAGTTGCAGAAGACCCAAGAAAAGCAGCAGTTGCGGCAGCGCTAGCGAGAGCAAAAGCGAAGAAAGAAGCACAACAAGCGGTGACTTCTGATGAAAATGTTGCAAAAGCTGAAGTCATAGAAGATCCAAGAAAAGCAGCAGTTGCGGCAGCCTTAGCCAGAGCAAAAGCGAAGAAAGAAGCACAACAAGCGGCGGTTTCCGATGAAAATGTTGCAAAAGCTGAAGTCGTAGAAGACCCACGTAAAGCAGCAGTTGCGGCAGCGTTAGCCAGAGCAAAAGCGAAGAAAGAAGCACAACAAGCGGTGATTTCCGATGAAAATGGTGCAAAAACTGAAGTCGCAGAAGATCCGAGAAAAGCAGCAGTTGCAGCAGCGATTGCAAGAGCAAAGGCGAAGAAAGAAGTACAACAAGCGGTGACGTCTGACGAAAATTCTGCAGAATCCAAAGTTGCAGAAGAGCCAAAAAAAGCGGCAGTTGCGGCAGCCTTAGCCAGAGCAAAAGCGAAAAAAGAAGCACAACAAGCGGTGGTTTCCGATGAAAATGTTGCAAAAACTGAAGTTGCAGAAGAACCACGCAAAGCGGCAGTTGCAGCAGCGATTGCAAGGGCGAAGGCGAAAAAAGAGGCTCAACAACAAAATCTATAATCATAAAAGGAACACAAATGAACGAATTATTTCCCCCATTTCCGTGGTCGTTTTTGTTTATTCAAGACTTGATTGGTACTATTGTTTTTGCGATTTCAGGGGCGATTGCAGCACGTCAGCACAAGATGGATATTTTTGGTATGTTTGTGTTAGCTTTTGTAACGGGCGTGGGCGGTGGAACTTTGCGTGATGTGATGATCGGCAGTACCCCTGTGTTTTGGATGAAACAGCCGATTTATGTGTTGATGATTTCGGTGGCGGTGGTGATTGTGGCGATTTTGAAAAATCAGATCGACCGTGATTATTGGAAAAAAGGCTTGTTGATTTTTGATGCGATTGGCTTGGGTGTGTTTACCGTGATTGGGGTGCAAAAAGGGCTGGATTTTGGTTTACATCCGTTAATTTGTGTCGCCTTAGGTGGCGTGACAGGCTGTTTTGGTGGGCTTATTCGGGATATTTTACGCAACGAAGTGCCGATTATTTTACAAAAAGAAGTGTATGTAACCGCAAGTCTTGTTGGCGGTATTATTTTTATTTTGTTCCGTGATGCCGGATTTGAAAGTAATTGGATTGATGTGGCAACGGTAACGACGGTAATTGCAATCCGAATGCTCACGATTAAATTTAATATGCATTTGCCGAAGATTTAGTAAATTTAGACGACATAAAGGAAACATTTGATGTTTAAAATGATCAGTTCCCCCCATACGCACTCCAACAACCTGACGGCAAATTTCATGCTGTGGGTGATTGGGGCGATGTTGCCTGCGTTGATTGTGCAGTGGTATTTTTTTGGTTATGGGGTGTTAATTCAGGCGATTTTGGCGATTGGCTTGGCGGTGGTGATTGAAATTGCCGTTGCAAAATTGCGTGGTAAAGCGACCGCTTTCTATCTGGCGGATCTGTCGGGAATTTTGACTGCGTTGATTTTGGCGATGGCCATTCCGCCTTATGCGCCTTATTGGGTGATTGTGATCGGCGTGATCGTGGCGTTGTTGCTGGCAAAGCACGTTTATGGCGGTTTGGGGCAGAATTTGTTTAACCCTGCGATGATTGGCTATGCGTTGTTGTTGGTTTCATTCCCTGTGCAGATGACGGCGTGGTTGCCACCGTTGGCGTTGTTGAACGAACCGCCAACGTTAGCGGATAGTTTTTCGCTGATTTTTGCGAATGTCACCACGGACGGTTTTAGTGTTCATCAACTTATTCAAAGTGTCGATGGCGTGTCGTCTGCCACAGTGTTAGACGGCTCAAAACAGGCGATGAATAGCATTAAAGATAATGTGACCTTAGGTATTCAGTTAGAGAAACTCTTTGCTGAGGTGTTGGTCGGTGGCTGGGGGCAAGTGAATTTAGCCTTTTTGCTTGGCGGTTTATTATTGATTTATAAGCGAATTATTCATTGGCAAATCCCTATGGCAATGTTAGGGACTTTTGCTGTATTGAGCTTTACGACAGATTTTGTGTCGGAAACGGCTCGCTGGACAGCTCAAGCTCAGTTATTTAGTGGGGCGATGATGTTCGGGGCGTTCTTTATTGCGACTGATCCTGTCACCGCTTCTATTACGCCAAAAGGTAAACTGATTTTCGGGGCGTTGGTCGGTTTGTTGGTTTATTTAATCCGTTATTATGGCAACTACCCTGACGGCGTGGCGTTTGCGGTCTTGTTGGCAAATATCTGTGTGCCGTTAATCGACCACTATACTCAACCCCGTTTATACGGTACAAAATTAGGACGGAAACAATGAAAACATCAGTGATTACCACACGTTACGCCCTGATTTTAGGGGCGATAGCCTTACTCTGTACGGCGGTTTCAACGGGCGTTTATCTGCTGACTAAAAGTCGAATTGATGCGGTGACGGCAGAACAGCAACGGCAATTATTGGTAGAAGTTGTGCCACAAGTGCATTTTGATAATGATTTATTGGCAACCTGCAAAGTGGTTAAACTTCCTGAAGCCCCGTTTTTAAATAAAATCTATATGGCAAAAAAAGGCTCGGATCTGACCGCTTATGCTATTCAAGCGACCGCTCCAGACGGCTATTCGGGCAATATTGTGTTGTTGATGGGTATTCAGCCTGACGGCACGGTATTAGGCGTGCGAACCCTTGCCCATAAGGAAACCCCTGGGCTGGGGGATAAGATCGAAACCCGAATTGACGATTGGATTTACAGCTTTACCAACCGCAAATTTAGCTTAGAGAATGAAGGCGAATGGGCGGTAAAAAAAGACGGCGGTACCTTCGATCAGTTTACCGGTGCGACCATTACGCCTAGAGCGGTGGTGAATAATGTTCGCCAAAGTGCAAAATGGGTGATTACTCAGTTAAAGCAAAAGCCAGAGATGGTGGAAGGTTTTGTGAATTGTAAATAATGAAACCTCTCTCCCGTTTACGGGAGAGAGACAGCTCAAAATAGCGTAGGCTATTTTGAGCAGAGAGAGGGCTACAAGCGGTTAGTTTTGTTTTGAATTTTACAAAGCCCTCTCCCTCCGCAAATCTATCGATTTGCTCCACCCTCTCCCGCAAGCGGGAGAGGAAGTTTAATGAGAGATAAAATATGCAAGAAACCCAAATCCCTATTACCCAAATAGATGAAACACCAAAAGTGGTTGAGCCATCTGTTTGGAAAAATTTATTTACGCAAGGTGTGTGGACAAATAACTCGACTTTAGTTCAGCTGCTTGGATTGTGTCCGTTGTTGGCAGTGTCGAATAATGTCACAAATGCTTTGGGGTTAGGATTAGCGACCTTATTGGTTTTGACCATTACAAATACGATCATTTCCTTGTTCCGTAAGGTTATTCCGCACGATATTCGTATTTCGATTTATGTGATGATTATTGCGACGGCGGTGACGACTATTCAGTTGTTAATGAATGCCTTTGCCTTTCCTTTGTATCAATCCTTGGGGATTTTCGTGCCGTTGATTGTGACAAACTGTATCGTAATTGGGCGAGCGGAAGCCTTTGCGTCAAAAAATAGTGTCGTCCATTCAGCTTTTGACGGTTTTGCGATGGGGCTGGGGATGACGTTAAGCCTTGTGGTGCTTGGGGCGATACGAGAAATTATCGGTAACGGTACACTGTTTGACGGCTTGGATTTATTGCTAGGCAGTTGGGCAAAATCGTTAAGAATGGATCTGCTACATTTAGATTCAGGCTTGTTATTAGCTATTTTACCGCCAGGGGCGTTTATTGGCTTGGGTTTGATTTTGGCGGTGAAAAATATTATCGACCGTAAGAAATAGGGCAAAAGAATGTCAGAGCGAGAAACATATAGAGTAGGTTATCAACATCAGTTCCAAAAAGCCTTTTTACACCCAAAGTATTGGGGAATTTGGTTAGGAATTTTAGGATTAGTGATTTTGGCTTATGTGCCATTTCGTTGGCGTGATAAGTTGGCGACTTGGGTTGGAAAAATCGTTGCCAAAAAACTGAAAGGGAAAAAGCAATATCATAGAGCGGATACTAATTTACGCTACTGTTTCCCTGATTGGTCGGAAGAAAAGCGGTCAGATGTGATTGAAAAAATGTTTATTACTGTGGCTCAAACGATGTTAGGCATTGGAGAAATTGCATTACGTTCTGTGGAGCATCTTCAAAAACGTAGCGAGTTTTCGGGCTTAGATATCGTTCGAGATGCAAGAGCAAATGGTAAAAATGTTATTTTGCTTGTGCCACATACATGGTCGATAGATGCGTCAGGGATTATGATGCATACGCATGGTATGCCAATGACCTCAATGTATAATCCACATCATAATCCTCTTGTCGATTGGCTTTGGAACCGTACTCGCGAACGTTTTGGCGGTAAAATGCATACTCGTCAAAATGGGATTAAACCGTTTTTAGCAGATGTCCGTAAAGGTGAATTAGGATATTTTTTACCTGATGAAGATTATGGTGAAGAATTAAGTGTCTATGCCCCTTTTTTTGCAACTGAAAAAGCGACATTACCAGGGTTAGCCAAAATGGCTCGTGTGGCAAATGCGGTGGTGATCCCAATGTTCCCGATTTACAACGCAGAAAAAGGCGTTTATCAAATTGAAATTCTGCCACCTCTTGAATTTGCGGGAGATAAGCAACAATCAGCACGACAGATGAATGAAGTAATGGAATATTTTATTCCTAAAAACCCAGAGCAATATGTCTGGATCTTGCGTATCTTGAAAACTCGCCGTGATGGTGAAGATATTTACAAGCGGTAGGATTTGAGAGATTTTTTGCAAATGACGGATAGTATTTACGACAACCCGATTTTCTTTGAACGCTATCTTAAACTGCGTGAAAACCCGATAAGCCTAAATGAAGTGGTGGAAAAGCCCACGATGTTTTCGCTTTTGCCTGATCTGAACGGAAAAAAAGTGTTGGATTTAGGTTGTGGGGCCGGTGGGCATTTGTTGCATTATATGGCACTGGGGGCGAAACAAGTTGTAGGCTTAGATTTATCTCAATCTATGCTTGAACAAGCTGAAAAAGATTTTGCAAAAAACGGGGTTGATCCGACCGCTTACCGCTTTTATTGCTTGCCGATGGAAGCCTTATCCAGCATAGCAGAAAGCGATTTTGATCTGGTAACAAGCTCTTTTGCTTTTCATTACATAAAAGATTTATCCGCCTTATTAACGCAGATTTCTGCCAAATTGAAACCGCAAGGGCAACTGATCTTCTCGCAAGAACACCCGATTGTGACCTGTTTTAAAGAAGGTGAGCGTTGGGAAAAAATCAATAAACAACAAGTGGCGTACCGCTTAAATTATTACCGTGATGAAGGTGAGCGTGATCGTAATTGGTTTCAGCAATCCTTTAAAACTTACCACCGCACTACCGCCACGATTTTAAATACTCTTATTCAAGGCAATTTCACCATTGAACAAGTGGAAGAACCTATGCTTGCCGATCAAGTTGAATGGCACAATGAATTTAAAGATCTCCAACATCGTCCCCCATTACTGTTCATAAAATCAGTGAGAAAATAAGGATTTTTCTATCCACATAGCCTGTGGATAACTTTGTGGATTACTTTTTTAAAACACGCCAAACCCTTGATAATTCATGGGGTTTTTCTTCCCTCTTTACGATTGGTTATAAAATAACTTTTTCTTTTAAATCAATATGTTATATTTTGGCTATAGGTTAAATGTAAAAAAAATAAGATTTTTTCATCTTTTTTGACTTGACATCATTTGCCTGTGCAAAACTTATCTTTTATGTTGTTTTTTTAATCTTAAAAAATAATTTCAAAGTGATACTAGCGGTACCTGATACTTAGGTTTAGAATGCGCTCAGATTTTGATTTTAATTTATTTTCGGAGCAAATTATGGAAACAATCGTTATTGTCGGTGGTGGTGCTGGTGGTTTAGAACTTGCCACTTATTTAGGCAACAAATTAGGTAAAAAGAAAAAGGCGAATATTATTTTAGTGGATAAAAATATTAGTCATTTATGGAAACCACTATTACATGAAGTAGCAACAGGCTCTTTAGATGATGGTACGGATGCTTTAAGTTATCGAGCTCATGCGAAAAATCATGGTTTTGAGTTTCGTCAAGGGACGCTAACTCAGGTTAAAGCAGAAGAAAAAACGATTATCTTAGCCCCAATTTTTGATGAAGAAGGGGAGTTATTAGTCGCTGAAAGATCCATTATTTATGATAAGTTGGTTCTTGCAATCGGAAGTCGCTCAAATGATTTTAATACGCCAGGTGTTGCAGAACATTGTATTTTCTTAGACAGTTCAGAGCAGGCAAAAGTATTCCATAAACGTATGATGGAATTATTTTTAAAATTCTCAAATAACAATGAAAAAGAAGTTCATATCGCTGTGGTCGGTGGTGGGGCAACAGGGATTGAGCTTTCAGCAGAACTTTATAATGCGGTGAAGCACCTTCATTCTTATGGGTTTGGTAAATTGAATAATACGAGTTTAAAAGTTACCTTAATTGAAGCTGGAAACCGTTTATTGCCTGCATTATCTGAGCGAATATCGGCTTCTGCAATTAAAGAATTACGCGATTTAGGCGTAGATGTTCGTACGAATACCGCTGTAGTTGAAGCGACAGCAGAAGGTTTAGTCACTAAAGATGGTGAAAAAATTAATGCGGATTTAATGGTTTGGGCAGCCGGTGTAAAAGCCCCTGAAATGACCAAAACATTTGGCTTTGAAACCAATCGTATTAACCAAATTGCAATTAAAGATACCTTACAAACATTAACTGATGAGAATGTCTATGTGATTGGTGACTGTGCATTTTTATTACAAGCCGATGGAAAAGCTGTTCCACCAAGAGCGCAAGCTGCACATCAAATGGCAACGGTTTGTGGTAAGAATATCGTGGCACAATTAGAAAATAAACCACTTAAGCCGTTTATCTTTAATGATAAAGGCTCATTAGTTTCATTCTCTCGTTTTGGTACTATTGGTAGTTTAATGGGGAATTTAACCAAAGGCTCAATGTTTATTGAAGGAAAGATCGCTCGTATGGCATATCTTTCACTTTATCGTATGCACCAAGTGGCTCTACACGGCTGTGTCAAAACAGGGTTGATTATGTTGGTGGGTAGAATTAATCGTTTCTTAAGACCAACGATGAAGTTGCATTAATCAGGTTTAGGGCGGGCAATATACCCGTCCTTCGTTTATTTAGAAGAAACTGCAGTCAGTTCCACCATCGGCCAACGTGGTTTCACGCTCACGGATAAATCCGTCTGTTCGCCATTTTTCAAACGTAAGAAACCTGCATAGGCAATCATTGCACCATTATCGGTACAAAATTGTGGACGGGGGTAAAAGACTTCACCGCCGATTTGCTTCATTAATTCAGCTAAATCGTGACGAAGTTGTTTATTTGCACTCACACCACCTGCGATCACTAAACGTTTATAGCCCGTTTGTTGTAACGCTCTACGGCATTTGATAATCAATGTTTCAATCACTGCTTGTTGGAACGCATAGGCAATATCGCAACGGGTCTGTTGATCTAATTCGCCTTTCTTATTCAAATTCGCATTAATCGTATTTGCCGCAAAGGTTTTCAAGCCCGAAAAGCTGAAATCTAAGCCTGGGCGGTCTGTCATTGGACGTGGAAAGATAAAACGATTTGGCGTACCACTTTCAGCGAGTTTAGCTAACGCAGCCCCTCCAGGGTAATCTAAACCAAGCAGTTTCGCCGTTTTATCAAAGGCTTCCCCTGCGGCATCATCAATAGATTCGCCTAACAATTCATATTCGCCCACATTTTTTACATCGACTAGCTGGGTGTGTCCCCCCGAAACCAGTAAGGCGACAAAAGGAAATTCAGGAGCGTTTTCTTCTAACATTGGTGCGAGCAAATGCCCTTCCATATGGTGAACCCCTAAAGCTGGCACATTCCACGCATAAGCTAAAGATCGTGCAATGGTTGAGCCGACCAATAACGCCCCAACAAGTCCAGGGCCTGCCGTATAAGCAACGCCATCAATATCCGAAGCGGTGAGATTAGCTTCTTTTAATGCTTCTTGAATAAGTGGCAATGTTTTACGGATATGATCACGAGAAGCCAGCTCTGGCACAACACCACCGTAATCAGCGTGCATTTCAATTTGGCTGTAAAGTTGGTTTGCGACTAATCCCTTGGCTTCATCATAAATTGCTACACCCGTTTCATCGCAAGAAGTTTCAATACCGAGAATTTTCATTATTGTTATTAATTTAAGTAATCAAGATAGTGCTTATTATAATGGAATATCAACAATTTTGCTGAGAATGTAATGAAATGATTTTGTCTGTTGCATAATCAGGCGAATTTCTGTAAAATCTCGCCCGTTTTGCTCTCTTTAGAAGAGCCTATAAAAAGAAATCATATCTTCTGCAAGCGGTATGATCGTAGCTTAAACTTACTAGAGGAATAGTACTATTAAACCTGTAAAACGTGTTCAGACAAATCGCGCGCATCGTCTTAACGAAGAAATTCGCGTGAAAGAAGTTCGCTTAACTGATCAAGATGGTGAACAGCTTGGTATCGTATCAATTCAAGAAGCATTAGCGAAAGCTGAAGAAGCTGAGTTAGACTTAGTTGAAATTAGCCCGAATGCTGAACCTCCGGTTTGCCGTATTATGAACTACGGTAAGTTCATCTACGAAAAAGAGAAAGCTGCAAAAGAGCAGAAGAAAAAGCAGAAAGTTGTACAAGTGAAGGAAATTAAATTCCGTCCAGGTACAGACGAAGGCGACTATCAGGTAAAACTACGCAGCCTGATTCGCTTTTTGGAAGATGGCGACAAAGCCAAAATCACAGTTCGTTTCCGCGGACGTGAAATGGCTCACCAAGAAATTGGTATGGATGTGCTAGAGCGTGTTAAAAACGATTTAGCGGAAATTGCCGTAGTAGAGTCTGCCCCAGGCAAACTCGAAGGTCGCCAAGTTGTAATGGTTCTAGCTCCTAAAAAGAAATAGTCCATTACCTTAAGATGTAATTAGTGCTTCCAAGTAATATTGGTAACAATATTCGCCTAATTACTGGTTATTAACATAAACAATGCGGAGTTATTTTAACAATGCCTAAAATTAAAACAGTACGTGGTGCTGCGAAGCGTTTCAAAAAAACAGCTTCTGGCGGTTTCAAACGTAAACAATCTCACTTACGTCACATTTTGACTAAGAAAACAACTAAACGTAAACGTCACTTACGTCACAAATCAATGGTAGCGAAAGCAGACCAAGTTTTAGTAGTAGCGTGCTTACCATACGCATAAGCGTAAATTAAGTACAACGTACGATTAGTTAATTTTTAGTTTAATAATGTCAAAGCGTTAATTTACGCTTAAATAGTAGGAGATTTAATAATGGCTCGTGTAAAACGTGGTGTTATTGCAAGAGCACGCCATAAGAAAGTTCTTAAGGCTGCTAAAGGTTATTATGGTGCACGTTCACGCGTGTATCGCGTTGCTTTCCAAGCAGTAGTTAAAGCTGCACAATATGCTTACCGTGACCGTCGTCAGCGTAAACGTCAATTCCGTCAATTATGGATTGCTCGTATCAACGCGGCAGCTCGTCAAAACGGTTTATCATACAGCAAATTCATCAACGGCTTGAAAAAAGCATCTGTTGAAATCGATCGTAAGATCCTTGCTGATATCGCAGTATTTGACAAAGTGGCTTTCGCAGCATTAGTTGCTAAAGCAAAATCTGCTCTTTAATTTTAAAGAATAGATAAATGAGGACGCTTTCGGGCGTCCTTTTTTATTACCAATTTTATGTTAAAAATTTAGTGAATTCTTTCTCTTTTCTATTGTCTAATGTGCGCTTTTAATTAGGGAGAGCATTTTATGAAAAAACTAATGTTGTGTATGATTCCTTTGGCTATCACGGCTTGTTCAACGCCAGTTCAGCAAAGTTCTGTGCCGATGGATATGAAAGCAGTACAAGAGTATCAACAGCGTGTTGCAACAGGAAATACGGTCACATCATCGAATCAATCTGATGATTGGGAACTAAATCAAAGCGATAGAGAGCCTAAAGTCAAAGTATATCAAGCTCATCCGCGTGTGTATCCAACGATTGGTTATCATCATGGATGGGGGGGAGGACATTATCGTGGTTTAGGTGTCGGATTAGGTGGATTTTATTATTAAGAAAAATGGTGGGAAAATCCCACCATTTTGCTTTATTTTGTAGGTGCTCGTTCTAAAATCTTCGTGAGCAATTCCCAATAAATTTGTACTGCAGGAATATGCACTTTTTCATCTGGTGAGTGAGCATTAAGAATCGTTGGTCCAATAGAAACTACATCAATAGTTGGGTAGACTTTCTTAATCAATCCACATTCTAGTCCCGCGTGAATCACCTTAATTTGTGATTCATAGCCTAGCACTTCATCGTAAATGGCTTTGGTTAGTGGTGTAATCACTGATTTTGGATCGGGTTCCCAACCTGGATAGCCTGTTGAGAAGGAAACCGTTGCGCCTACGAGTTCGCAAAGCGATCTTAAGCGAGAGCGTACATCTGCTTTGCCATTTTCGATAAGTGAACGTACCAAAATTTTTGCACGAACCACGTCATTTTCTGTCGCTAAAATACCGATACTTAATGAAGTTTCCACGACATTTTCCACCACATCACTATTGCGAATAACACCGTTTGGCAATACGTTTAAGAAGTGAATAACTTTTGCCGTGGTTTCTGGTGAGAAAATTTGGGTTGGTTGTTCTACACTTTCTACAATAAATTGCAGATTTGGCTCTGCATATTGCAGTTCTTTTTTCAGATCTTGCTCAAATTGTTGTAAACAAGCGGTTAGATCTGCTTTAGTTTTTGCATCAAATACTAAAGCTACTACAGATTCACGTGGAATAGCATTTCGCACTGAACCACCGCGAATAGTGGCAATTTGGAAAGCCACTTGAGATTTTAATGTTGCAAGTGTTCTTCCCATTAATTTAATTGCATTGGCTCTTGTTGTATGAATATCACAGCCTGAGTGACCGCCATTTAAGCCTTTTAAGCTAATTTGTAAAGCGGTATCAAACTGGTTGTTTTCATAGACAATCGGTAATTCAATCGCGGCATCTTCGCCCCCAGCACAGCCGATATAAATCTCACCATTTTCTTCGGTATCCGTATTAATCAGAATCTCTGCTTTCATCCAATTCGGTTGTAAGCCTAAAACCCCTTCCATACCTGCTTCTTCTGTCATGGTTAATAAGGCTTCAATTTCAGGGTGAGCTAAATCATCAGAATCTAGCACTGCCAAGCAAGATGCCAAACCAATTCCGTTGTCTGCACCTAATGTTGTCCCTTTCGCTTTGACCCATTCACCATCAATATAAGGTTGAATAGGATCTTTCGTAAAGTCATGTTGAGTACCTTCATTCGCTTGTGGCACCATATCTAAATGCGCTTGTAGTGCAATAGTTTTACGGTCTTCCATCCCTTTTGTTGCAGGCTTACGGATAAGCACATTTCCTACAGCATCACGTTCTACAAAAAATTGTTTTTCTTTTGCCCATTTCACAATAAATTGAGCAATTTCTTCTTCATGATAAGACGGATGGGGAATAGCACAAATTTGATCAAACCATTTCCACAATAAGTTTGGTTTAAGTGTTTGAATTTCTGACATATTTACCTCCTTTATTCGATCAAGCGGTCAGTTTCGTGTAAAATTTTGCAAAAATCATTCGGATACATGGATTTATTGTAAAATTTTCTTTGAAATGATAGCACGAAACTTGTTTTCAGGTTATCATTTTGCAATTTTTTTATTCGGTGGCATCGCCCACCGCTTTTTTTAGGTGAACTTATGAGTGAGAAATACACAAACGAAAAATATGTCGTGACGTGGGATATGTTCCATATGCACGCACGCAAATTGGCTGAGCGTCTTTTACCTGCATCACAATGGAAAGGCATTATTGCCGTCAGTCGTGGTGGTTTATTCCCTGCTGCAGTATTGGCTCGTGAATTAAGTGTTCGCCATGTTGAGACGGTTTGTATCGCAAGTTATGATCATGATAGCCAAGGCGAATTAAATGTATTACACGCTGCACAAGTGGCAAATGGTGGTGAAGGTTTTATTGTAGTAGACGATTTAGTGGATACTGGAAATACCGCACGTGCAATCCGTGAAATGTATCCGAATGCAAAATTTGTCACTGTGTTTGCTAAACCAATGGGTGCAAGTTTAGTGGATGATTATGTGGTTGATATTCCACAAGAAACATGGATTGAGCAACCTTGGGATTTAGGTATTACCTTTGTTCCACCACTCGCGAAAAAATAAAATTCAGTGTTAGGGACGCTTTTGCGTCCTTAATTTTTTTACTCTATCATTTACATAAATAAGCGTAGGGACACACTGCGTGTGTCCGTTATTCATTCATTTGGCGGACACACTCAGAGTGTCCCTACATTCATAAAAGATTATGGTATAAACAATATAAACTATGAGCTTAGGAAATTTATATATCATCTCAGCCCCAAGCGGTGCAGGAAAATCATCATTAATCAATGCGTTACTTGCTGATCTTCCCCGTTCACAAGTACAACTTTCAATTTCCCACACCACACGCAATCCACGCCCAGCAGAAGAAGATGGCGTACATTATTACTTCACGCAACACGAAGAATTTAAACGCCTGATTGAACAGGGACACTTCTTAGAATGGGCGGAAGTTTTTGGTAACTATTACGGCACATCATTGCCAATGATTGAACGTAGCCTTGAGCAAGGGATTGATGTATTCCTTGATATTGACTGGCAAGGGGCAAGACAAATTCGTGAAAAAGTGCCAAATGTTAAAACCATTTTCATTCTTCCGCCCTCAAAAGCAGAATTAGAAAAACGTTTGATTGGTCGTGGGCAAGACTCGGCAGAAACTATTGCAAAACGAATGAGTGAAGCCGTTTCTGAAATGAGCCACTACAATGAGTTTGACTATGTGATTGTGAATGATGATTTCCAAGTAGCATTATCAGAACTCAAAAGTATTTTAATCGCAGAGCGTTTGAAACAAGTGGTACAGGCAGAACGTCATCAAGGATTAATTTCACAATTATTAACAGCTTAATCGAAGCGGTCAGTTTTCTGTAAATTTTTGCAAAAAATGAATGATCGTTCAGTGTAGAGCTAGTCGAAAAGGGGCGTTTTCTTTAAAATACGCCCATTATTTTTCACAGGGATAACAAGCATGAAAGTATCTAAATTAGCCTTAACGTTGATGGCAGCGATTGCGTTAAGTGCATGTTCAACGACAAAAATGAGCCAAGACGGTACACTTGAGCAGGCTCAAGCACAATATCAACAATATCAAGATATTACAAAACAATATCACATTAATGATCAATGGTGGTTAGGTTATAACGATAGCCAATTAAACCGCTTAATTGAAACCGCATTAGCCAATAATATTGATTTAGCCAAAGCTACTATTGCAGTAAATAGAGCACTCTATAATGCGAATCTAGTCGGTGCAAATTTAGTACCAACTTTTAGTGGTTCGGGTTCATCATCAGCATCAAAAGGTGTGGGTTCAACGAGTAATTTAAACTCGACGGGTGTTTCTACCATTGCAAGCCAAGTGGGCTTCAGTTTGAGCTATACCATTGATTTATGGGGACGTTTAAAAGATAGTGCAAGTGCAGCGGAGTGGGAACACAAAGCAACTCAGGAAGATTTACAAGCTACACGTTTATCACTGATTAATGCTGTGGTAAGTAGCTACTATAATTTGGCTTATTACAAAGATGCAATTCGTGTGACCCAACAAAGCATCAAAAACTACGAGCAAATCAGCCAAATTTTAAATAATAAATTATCTGCAGGTGCGATTGATAGATTAAGTGTAGACCAGGCAACTCAAGCCGTATTATCAGCGAAAAACACCTTGATCAGTTTACAATCTGCACAGACTGTTGCAGAACAAACCTTACGTGATTTATTAAATTTAAAACCCAATGAGCCACTTTCAGTGAAATACCCAAGTATTTTAAAGGTGAAATTACAAGGGGTTGATATGAATGTGCCTGTATCAACGATTGCGAATCGTCCTGATGTTATTGCAAGCTTACAGCGTTTACAGGGGGCATTTAAAAGTTTAACGGCGACAGAAAATAGCTGGTTCCCAACTGTGACCTTAGGCGGTTCCTTATCAAGTGGTGCATCAAAAGTGCGTGATACCGTAGATAACCCAGTAGCAGGTGGCACAATTTCCTTTGATTTACCGTTCTTAGATTGGAATCGTGTACAAAATAATATCAAAATTTCAGAAGAGAGTTACAAACTTGCGAAATTAAATTATGAGCAAACAGTAACATCAGCATTAAATGAAATTGACACCTATTATTCAACTTATCGTTTATCAAGAAATAGCTACGCCAATTTACAGAAAAAATATGAGTACGATAAACGTATCAGCGGTTACTACAAAAATCGTTACGATCAAGGCGTATCAGAATTACGTGAGTGGCTAAGTGCAATCAATACTGAACGTAGCTCAGAACTTTCGTTATTAGAAACGAAATACACCATTCTCAAAAATGAAAATGCGGTGTATCAAGCGATGGCGGGTAAATACAGAAGATAATTCTGTCTAGCTTTACAAGCGGTAAGATCTTAGGAATATTTTGCAAAATATGCTAGGATCTTGCCGTTTTTTCTTTTTATTTATTGAAACCTATTTTATGAAATTTATTATCAAACTTTTCCCTGAAATTATGATTAAAAGCGATTCCGTACGTAAACGCTTTATCAAAATTTTAACCTCCAATATCCGTAATGTGCTTCTGCGTGAAACAGAAAATGTGGCAGTGATTCGCAACTGGGACTTTATTGAAGTGCGAGCAAAAGTCGCTGAAGAAGCTCCTCTAGTGTTGGATTTACTCAAACGTACCCCAGGTATTCATCATATTCTTGAAGTAGAAGAAATGCCATTTACCACAATGCACGACATTTTTGAGCATACCCTCGCGAAAGTAAAAGAAGAATTAGAAGGTAAAACCTTCTGCGTGCGTGTTCGCCGTAAAGGTAAGCATGATTTCCGCTCCCTTGATGTGGAACGTTATGTGGGCGGTGGCTTAAATCAGCATATCGAGTCGGCAAGTGTAAAATTGACTAATCCCGATGTAACGGTGCGTATTGATATTGACCACGATAAGATGTTGCTCATCAAAGCTCGCCACGAAGGGTTAGGCGGTTATCCGATTGGTACTCAGGAAGATGTGCTATCGCTGATTTCAGGCGGTTTTGACTCTGGTGTATCAAGTTATATGCTAATTCGCCGTGGTTCTCGTGTGCATTATTGCTTCTTCAATCTTGGCGGTGCGGCGCACGAAATCGGTGTGAAACAGATGGCGTATCATATCTGGAGCCGTTACAGCTCATCCCATAAAGTCCGTTTTGTTGCGATCAATTTTGAAAACGTGGTCGGTGAAATTTTAGAAAAAGTCGATAACGGACAGATGGGCGTGGTACTAAAACGTATGATGGTGCGTGCTGCCAGCAAAATTGCTGAACGTTTTGATATTCAAGCGATTGTCACGGGTGAAGCCTTAGGGCAAGTATCAAGCCAAACCTTGACCAACTTACGCTTAATCGACAAGGCTTCCGATACTTTAGTGTTACGTCCGTTGATTACCCACGATAAAGAGCAAATTATCGCAATGGCAAAAGAGATTGGCACAGATGATATTGCCAAATCGATGCCAGAATTTTGTGGCGTGATTTCAAAAAATCCAACGGTTAAAGCGATTGAAAGCAAAATTATCGAAGAAGAAGGGAATTTTAACTTTGACGTTCTCGAACAAGCGGTACAAAACGCCCATTATTTAGATATTCGTGAGATCGCTCAACAGACTGAAAAAGAAGTCGTATCCGTTGAAACCACTTCTGAGTTAGGCGACAACGATGTGATTTTAGATATTCGTAGCCCTGAAGAAGTGGACGAAAAACCGTTCAGCCTTGAAGGTGTTGAAGTTAAAGAGTTACCGTTCTATAAACTCTCTAATCATTTCGGCAGTTTAGACCAATCTAAAACGTATTTGCTTTATTGCCAACGAGGTGTGATGAGCAAGTTGCAAGCGCTTTATTTGAAAGAGAATGGCTTTGTAAATGTGAAGGTATTTCGCCAGTAGATAGACAAAAGGGAATTTAGTATGAATTCCCTTTCTCGTTTTGCAAAATATAAGACAAATCTCACCGCTTGTCAGACACTTTTTCTTTCCAATAGCCAATCCACTCTTTAAGTCCTTGCATATTTAAGGCAAGTGCTCCTGCTTGTGGGATAAAATGCATCATATTTAAGCCGTAATAGTCAGGTGTAATCCCACCGCCAACATTAGCAGGTAACACTTCAAACCCTTGTTTTTCAAAAAGATGTTTAGCACGTTGCATATGCCATTCGTTTGTGACGAGTATAATTTTGTTGATGTTCTCTTTGGCTAACATCGCTTTAGTAAATTGGGCGTTTTGAATAGTCGTTAGAGCTTTATCTTCCTGCCATTTTGTTGGCGTATTGAAAAATTCAGCCAATTCATTTGCCATAATTTTAGCTTCTGAATTGCCATTTGGGCTACTACCACTAATAAGAATTGGCAATCCCGTTTGTTTGTGGAGATAAGCCGTATAACGTAAACGCTCCAAGCCGACTTGTGGCACAGCCAGTTTTCCATATAGCTCTTTACTGTCACGTAAGCCTGCACCTAGTAATACGATCGCTTGCGCTTGTTTATAATCTTCTAAACTTAAATTGTTTTCTTCAATTAAGCTATCTTGCAGTTTTTGGGCTGTATAAGGAATACTAAAAACATAAAGAATCCCAATGCCGAGAAAAGCACAAAAATAGCCTAATTTTTTCCATTGAAATGACAGTAGCAGTAGTGCAAGTAAAAAGAGAATAATCACGTTAAATGGCGGTAAAATCATCGCTGTGATCAGTTTAGTTAATTCATACATCATAGAAATCGCCGTAAGAAAAAGAGTCGTGGTATTATAAGAGAGTGGCTGGAAAAAATCTTAGCTTTTAAGAACTATTTTCTGCTTGGGTGACTCTAATGCTCACTTTTTTCTATTTTTATTTTTTGGAAAGCCTTAAATGAATGCTGTATTAACGAATTTAAAACAACAGCTTGAACAGATTAATCAGTTGATTGTAGATAAAAATGATGTGCTCTATTTTGATTATCCTCTTCATTTAAATGTCGGGGATTTGTTAATTTATGCAGGCACAGAAGCCTTTTTTAGTGATTATGGCATTCAAATTCGCCTACGTCGTTGTTTACAAAGTTTTGATATTCAAGAAGTCAAAAAATTTGTGAATCCGAATACGACCTTAATTTGCCATGGTGGTGGTAATTTTGGCGACCTATATCCTTCTATTCAAAAGATGCGTGAAGATATTGTTCAGGCATTTCCAAATAATCGTGTCATTGTGATGCCTCAAACCGCCCATTTTTCTAATCAAGTTGCGATGGAAAAATCAGCGCGTATCTTTTCAGCACATAAAGATTGCCATTTATTTGCACGTGATACGGCAACCCTTAATTTGTTGAAAACACATTTTTCGCCTTATGTGAAATTATCGCCAGATATGGCACATCAATTATATGGTCGATTAACAACGAAAAAATCTGCGGATGCAGTCACTTCAACGTCCAATACGCTCTATTTTTTACGAAAAGATATTGAAAAAAGCCAGTTAGAGCAGTCAATTCGTGCAACATTATCGGCAGATGCTCATATTAAAGATTGGGAAGATTTGCTAACAGAAAAAGATCATCAATTTGAAAAGCTTTGCGGACGCTTAGCGCGTATAGCGAATACATTGAATTTAGGCTTTTTGAAAAATAAAGTAAATGATATGTGGTATAAACACAGCCTTGATGTGATAGAGCGAATGCGTCAAATTTTTGTAAGTTATGATGTGGTCGTGACAAGCCGTTTACATGGGCATATTTTTTCTTGTTTATTAGAAATCCCAAATGAAGTCTGTGATAACTCCTATGGGAAAAATTTAGGCTATTACAACCAATGGACAAACGAAATTGCCTTTGCAAAACCCTATGAATTAAAAGCGAAAGCAGAGTAGTGTCAAACTACGTAAAATCGTCATTTATTTGTTCTTCTTATTTATGCGCTATATTGTTTAGCTTTTGGATTAAATTTAAAATAGCGACGTTTATTTTTAATGATACAAGCGGTCAGATTTATGAAAAAAATTGCAATTATTCCGGCCAGAGCAGGCTCAAAGGGAATTAAAGATAAAAACTTACAATTAGTCGGCGGTGTTTCGCTTGTTGGGCGTGCTGTGTTAGCTGCAAAAGAGTCAGGGATGTTTGATCTGATTGTGGTGACCTCTGATGGTGATCGTATTTTACAGGAAGGAGAGAAATATGGTGCGACTGCGGTTCATCGCCCTGTAGAACTGGCACAAAGCAATACAAGAACTATTGATGCTGTTGTACATTGTTTGGAAACGTTAAATATCCGCGAAGGCGTTGTGGCGCTGTTCCAACCAACTAGTCCACTTCGCAATGCGTTAGATATTCGCAATGCGATGGAAATCTTTTTAGGTGGAAAAAGTAAGTCTGTGGTATCGGCTTGTGAATGTGAACATCACCCTTATAAATCTTTCACATTAAATGGTGATGATATTAGCCCAATTAATGAAATTAAGGATTTTGAAGCGCCTCGTCAGCAATTACCGAAAGCATATCGTGCTAACGGTGCAATTTATATCAACGATATTGCAAGTTTACTGCAAGAAAAATATTTCTTTATTCCGCCTGTGCGCTTCTATTTAATGCCAACGTATCGTTCTGTCGATATTGATACGACATTAGATTTACAACTGGCAGACAGCCTGATTGAGAAAGAGATGTCATGAAAGCGCTCAAAGATAGTGCCATTTATTTAATCGGAGAACTGACTTCAAGGGCAATGCCATTTTTGTTATTGCCCTATCTATCTCGGAAATTAGGCCCAGAAGGATTTGGTGAATTAGCTTATTACCAAACCTTTCTGGTTTTGTTTTTTCTGATTGTGGGATTAAGTCAGGAAGGGGCTGTCACGCGCTATTTTTATGTATATGGTAAACGTTCACTGAATTTAGTCGTGAATACGGGATATGCCTATACGTTATTTATGGGCGGGCTGATTTTAATCGGTTGTTGGCTAGCACAGTCAGAAATTTTAGTTTATTTGGCATTATCTGCCATATTCCAATCCTTCTTTACGGTGCAATTAAGTATTCGACAATGCCAAAAGCAAGCGATTCCTTATGCGATTATTCAGTTTATTTCAAGTTTAAGTTCGGTCGTGTTTACTATTTTAATGCTTGAAATATATCAAACAGATTTAGTTGAAAAACGAATTATCGCGATTTTGTTAGGTTATATTACCGTGTTTCTTGTTTCTTATGCTCTATATAGTAAAAAAATTCGCCATAAGAAATTTAAGTTTGCACAATATAAATTAGCATTGCTCTATTTGTTGGCGTTTGGTGTTCCATTGATATTTCATAATGCCAGTTTATTTTTAAAAGGTCAGTTAGATAGAATTTTTATTTTCCATCAATTTAGTGAAGCAGAATTAGGTATTTATGCGATGGGGGCGCAAATCGCATCGATTTTTATGATTGTATTGCAAGCCTTAAATAAAGCGATGGTTCCTCATTTTTTTGATGGTTTAAAACAGAAAAGAATTACAATAAAACACGTACATAAATGGGCTTTTTATGCCCTTTGTTTTGTACCTGTACCTGCATTGATTATGTGGCTAATTCCTGAAGATCTTGTTGTTTGGGTATTAGGTGCCCAATTTATGGGGACAAAATATTATATTGTGTTATTCCTGATTTCAACGACGTTAATTATTCCTTATTTTATTTTGGTAAATTACTTGTTCTATCATGGAAAAAATAAATTTATTGCATTTTGTTCGGTCTTATCTACCATTATTTATGTGATAAGCTTGATAGGATTGACCTATACGAATATACAATATATTCCTTATGCATCTATCTTGGGATCTATCGCTATTATCCCAATTTTATATTTGATTACCAACCGAGTTAGTAAAAGCGTATGAATTTAATTATTTGTTATACACCATTACAAGTATTATTGGCTGAAAAGATCATCGATTTATATCCTAACGAAAAGTTTTATGGGATTATGCTTTGTTCGGTACAAAATGCAAAGTTTGACTATTATGCAAAAAGACTTACTCAAAAATGTAGCCAGTCTTTTGTGATGAAACAGAGTACAGATCGCTTTAATTTATTAAAAGAAATCGCCTATTTAAGAATTAAATTTTTAGGTAAATCTTTTGATAAAGTCTTTGTGGCCAGTATCAATGATATTCAAATTCAATTTATCTTAAGCTCAACAAAGTTTAATGAGTTTTATACCTTTGATGATGGTACAGCAAATATTGCAAGTAATAGTGTTTATTATGTTGATGAGCCTAAAACAGCAATTCGTCGCTTAATTAATACCTTATTTTGTAATAAGTATAGTGTGGCAAAATTAAAAGCATTATCTCAAAAACATTATACAATTTATCAAGGTTTACCGAATATTATTCAGAATACAGAATATGTAGATTTGTTCGGTAGCCGAGAGGCAAAAGAAGCCGATGGTGAAGTAATTAATATTTTGCTGGGACAACCTGTTTATTTAGATAAACAGAAAAACATTGATCTTGCAGAAAGAGTCATTAAGCAATTCAATATACATGCTTATTTACCTCATCCTAGAGAACAATATACGTTAGATAATGTGCAATATATTGATACCCCACTTATTTTAGAAGATTATTTAGCGCAAGAATTTAAAGATAAAAAATGTTGTATTTATACTTATTTTAGTAGTGCAGCATTAAATATTAAAGATAAAAGTCCCAATATTGATGTCGTTTCGTTAAGAATTCATGTGGAAAATCCTGATTTTATTCAGGTTTACGATCTCTTAGCGAATGCAGGTATTCAAGTGATAGATATTCGAGAATAACATGAAAAAATATTTAATCTCTTTAGATAAAGATAGCCATAGAAGAGAACTCTTTTTTACTCAACCGAATACTGCGGATTTTACGGTATTTTCTGCATTTAATACCATGAATGAAGATGAGCAAAGTTTATCTACACGCTTTAATTTATCGGATTTTACTGAAAAATATGGCAGAAAGGTGACAAAAGGGGAAGTGGGGTGTACTTTAAGCCACTTAGGTGTTTATCAACAAATTTGCGATGATGAACGAATTCATGATGATGAATATAATTTAATCTGTGAAGATGATGCGCTTTTTAATCAAGATTTTCAGGCAAATCTTGAGAAAATTTTAGCGACTCAGCCATCTGCAGATATATTACTGGTTGGTCAATCTAAAATTGCGACGTTTGATGATACAGAACTCGAAATTAATTATCCAACCACATTTGCATTTTTACAGAAGAAAGTGACCGCTTGTCCATTTGCTGTCGTTTATCCTTATAAAAATTATTTTGCAGGAACAGTTGCTTATTTAATCAGAAAATCAGTTGCAAAAGCATTTTTAGCACAAGTTAAAAAACATGGATTACCTTATTGGTTAGCGGATGATTTTATTTTATTTGGTGATCATTTTGGATTTGATATTCAGGTAGTTCGTCCCTTAATGGTGATAGAAAATCCAAACTTAAATAGTAATTTAGAAGCTATTCGTGGATCCATTTCACATGGGTTTATGACTAAATTAGCAAAATATCCATTAAAAAAATTATTAGCAATTAAGCGTAATTTAGGAAAATAAAATGTCAGCGTTGGTTAATTTATTTTATATTTACGATCCATGGCTATTTCATTTTTTCCGCATGGCATTTTTTTGTGGGGTTATTTCTTTATTTTTTTTAGCATATAAAGTTTATAAAAAAGAGATAAATTATGGGATTTCATTACCCATAGATAGTTTTATCGCGTTGATTTTATTAATTGCAGTCAGTGCCGTTCCTATGCTAGCTCACGGTACTTATGAAGTTTATGCGGTTGGAATGTATATCAAAGCCTTAATTCTATTTACTTTTGGGGTGGGGATCTACAATCTATTTTATCGTAGGGGAAATGGGCAAGGATTAGTTATTCGAGATCTTAAAATTGGTATTATTATTCAGGCGATTGTGGGTTTTCTGGCTTTAGCTGGAATGCCTTTTATTATTGAAGGTGTACTCAAAACGCATGCTTTTTTACCACGTTTCTATGGTTCAGAGCAGGAATATCGTTTATATAATATAACTTCAATGGCGTTCTTCCAATTAAGTTTATTTTATGTATTTTTATTGCATTTCTTGCTTGCGTATAATGCAAAACATAATAATATCCATAGCATTTTTATTTTCTTGATGCTATTTATTGGATTAATTTCAGGTAGAACATTTCTATTTATCTCATTATTAAGTATTTTACTTTATTTTAAATGGCGATATTTACCCTCACTCATCTTATTTGGGGTAATCTGTCTCTTTTTAGCCTTTAACTTTGCGGATAATAAATATGTAGAACATGCTTTAGAACCTTTAATTAATCTTATTCATGGAAAGGGAACTGTTAGTTCATCTACTGATACCTTGGTTCAAAAACACCTATATATCCCAGAATTAAAACAAATTCTTGTAGGAGATGGGCGTTATTTTTATCCAGAAGGTGGATACTACGGAAAAACAGACTCTGGTTTTTTACGCCAAACATTATATGGTGGGTTTATTTATCTTTCTGTGTGCTTCTTGTTTATGTGTTACTTTGTACGAAAAGTAGCAATAAATTGGTTTGATGGTAGCTGGAAGTTTATTTTATCTACATTATTTATTCTTTCAGTATTGAATGTGAAAGCGGATTCCTATGCTTTCCCTGGGATTATGTTAGTGTTATTAATGTTTTTATCTTTATTTGGCAATGAAGGTAAGAATAAAATTTTATTTTTAAATAAAAAGACAGAAAATGTTTAGTATTATTGTTCCTTCTTATAATCGAAAAAATGAAATTCCTGCTTTACTGGCTAGCTTGGAATATCAAACAGAATATAATTTTGAAGTAGTTATTGTTGATGATCACTCTACTGAGCCAGTAGAAATTAAACATCTCTATCCATTTCCTGTAAATGTGATTAGAAATGTTCAGAATTTAGGTGCGGCAGAAAGCCGTAATGTCGGGGCAAGAGCGGCTAAAAATGATTGGTTACTCTTTTTAGATGATGATGATCGTTTTGCACATCAAAAATGTGAAATACTCGCAAAAGCAATCAATGAAAACCTAACGATTAACTTTATTTATCATCCTGCTGAGTGTGTCATGGTGAATGAAGGTTTTACTTATTTTACTCACCCTTATGAAAGTGAAAAAGACATAACGCTGGATAATATTTTATTAGGAAATAAAGTAGGCGGAATGCCGATGATCGCGATTAAAAAATCATTTTTCTTTG
The DNA here is from genome assembly GCF_004519515.1 of Actinobacillus indolicus. Classification (NCBI taxonomy): domain Bacteria; kingdom Pseudomonadati; phylum Pseudomonadota; class Gammaproteobacteria; order Pasteurellales; family Pasteurellaceae; genus Actinobacillus; species Actinobacillus indolicus. The sequence goes on from NZ_CP038145.1 coordinate 1,799,484, forward strand.
AAGTCAATGGATTATCGACAGATTTGAAATCTTTAGAAGACTATGATTTTATTTTAAAAGTGATTTCGCATAACGAGTTTAAACCAAAATATGTTGCTGAAGCTCTAACAACTTGTACTTTCCATACTAAACGAGAAAGTGTATCGACAAATACACAAAATACGGAATTTGCGATTGAAGAAATTAAACAAAAATATGTAAAAACAGATATTCAACAAAAAAACTTTGCTTTTAATTCATTATATATGCTTTCTTACCCACATATCATGAATTTATCTCGAAAAGCAGCTAGTTATTATTGGCAGATGTTTTTACAAAGCAAAAATGTAAAATATATTGTGATTGCATTAATTACATTTATTTCTCCTAAACTTGCAATCAATATGAAAAGGTTTATCTAATGAAGTTTTCCGTATTAATGTCCTTATATTTTAAGGAAAAACCAGAATATTTAACCGAATGTTTTGAAAGTTTAAAAAATCAAACGGTTCAAGCGGACGAAATAGTTGTTGTATTTGACGGCGCAATTACCCCTGAATTAGAACAAGTTGTGCAAAATTTTGCGGAAATCTTACCGCTTAATATCGTTAGACTTGCTCAAAATCAAGGGCTAGGAAAAGCACTCAATCACGGCTTAACCCATTGCAAAAACGAATGGGTATTCCGTATGGATACGGACGATATTTGTATTCCAGAACGTTTTGAAAAACAGGTTGCATTTGTTGAGCAAAATCCCGATACCATTATTTTTGGCGGACAAATTGCTGAGTTTGGCTCAGATATTAATGATATTGTCAGCTATCGTCGTGTGCCAACAGAAACCAAAGCTATTGTAGAGTTTACACAGAAACGTTGCCCGTTTAATCATATGACGGTCGCCTACCAAAAAAATGTAGTGCTTGAATGTGGTGGCTATCAGGACTTACAAGAAGATTATTATCTCTGGATTAAATTGGTCGCATTAGGCAAAAAAGTAGCGAATTTACCCGAAGTTTTGGTTTATGCCCGTGTTGGAAATGGCATGGTCGGTCGCCGTCGTGGTATCGCTCAGGCTAAAGCAGAATGGCGTTTGTTTAAATTAAAACACCGAGTGGGTATGCAAAATGTTGTTTCAGGTTTGATCACTTTTACTATGCGAGTGATACCGAGATTATTACCAACAACCTTACTTACTCATTTTTATAAATTACTTCGTAAATAAAAATGCCTTTCGAGGCATTTTTGCTATAAGGAAAACCGATGCTTAAACATATTTATCTTGCATCAAATAGTCCACGCCGTTGGGAGTTATTACAAAATTTAGGGGTAGAGTTAACAAAACTAGCAGGGGAGATTGATGAAACACCCAATCTTAACGAAGAAGCAAAATCTTACTGCTTACGCATTGCATTAAATAAAAATCAGGCTGCACAAGCGGTAAGATTAGCGAAAAATCTTGCAAATTTACCTATTTTAACTGCAGATACTACGGTTTCTATTGATAAGCAGATTTTGGGAAAGCCTGTTGATGAAAATGATGCTTATCGAATGTTAAAACTGCTTTCAGGAAGAACTCACCAAGTATTTACCGCTATTTGTGTTAGTTTTAACAGCGAATTATTTTCGATAGTTCAAGCTAGTGATGTTACCTTTAGAACATTAACCGATGAAGAGATTTGGAATTATATTCGAACAAAAGAGCCGATGGATAAAGCAGGTGCTTATGGTATTCAAGGTTTGGGTGGTATTTTTATTACGCATCTTTCGGGCAGTTTTACTGGGGTAATGGGCTTACCAATTGCAGAAACAGCAGAACTACTTCAAAAATGTAGCGTGAAAATCATCTAAATTTAAGCCCGAAGCGTTCGATCTCTTGCCAAATATCATCACTAAATTCTTGTTTTACCTGTTTTTCCAATTCAGCAAGGGATTGAATGAGTTGATAGAGTTTACGGTAAGTTAAACGTTGTACTGCAGCTTGATAAAACCCACGGCGGTTTTGCCATACTTTCAAACGGTCAAATTCGGCTCGTAAATTACTGCTATATAAAGGTTGGTGACTATTAAGGAGCGGCTGTGGTGAACGTGTCATTTCAAGCAATAAGAGTAGTTCTTTTTGTACGATACGTAATAGGACCACGGGTTGAACTTCTTCGTTTTGCAGATGATTCAGTACACGTGATGCACGATTGATTTTGCCTTCTAATAAGGCATCAACCCATTGGAATGGGGTGAATTGTGCCGATTGTTCGATCACTTCTTTTGCTCGGTTTAATCCAATCTTTTGTTCAGCAAAGCGAAGTTGTAGCATCTGCAATGCTTGTTTTAGGGCAAGTAGATTGCCTTCGTAACTATAACAAAGTAATTGAATTGCTTCAGGATCGAGCTGTAATTGCATTGCTTTAGCTCGGTGTTGTAACCAAATAGGCAATTTGCTGATGTCAGGTGTCTGGCAATTTACTAGTAGAGCATTCTCAAGCTGAGTAAACCAATCTTGCTTCTCCATCGCTTTAGTTAACTTTGGTTGATGCAGAACAAAGATCAAATCAGTATGAGAAAGAGCCAATAGTTCAGACAACTGTTTTTGCTGTGCAATTGTTAGGTTTTCAGGGAGATTAAGAATCAGAATTTGACTGTTAAAAAACAGACCGTTGGACTGAACAAGGCCAAACAACGTATCCCATTGGGTATCATTGGTAATGGTAAATTCTTGCTTTTCATCAAAATCGTGTAAACGAGCGGTTTGCACGATTTTATCTTTAGATTCATCAATCAATAAAAGATCCTGCCCAGTCAATAAATAAAATGGCTTTAAGCCTTTATTGAGAGCAGGTTCTAATCCTTCTGAGAAAATACGTTGCATCATCTTATTTCGTATTGGCTAGCTCTTTTTGTAATCCAGCAATTTTAATTAACAGCTGGCGAGAGGCTTGTTCATACATTTGACGCATAATAGATTCTTTTTCTTCCGATTTTGCTAACGCAGCTCGAGAATCATCAAAGAAGGTGCGGTGAATACTGGTTTCAATCGGATATGAGCCTTTATTTGGAACAGTAACAGTTGCTTTTACCGTTAGACTTAAGATTTTTTCTGCTTCACGAGCTTGTTTAAATACTGATGCCACTCGAGAGCTACTTTCTGTCGCATTTAAGCGTAGATTCGCAACATTCGCCGCTTTTGGCACAATGTTAATGTTCGTTAGTAACATTTCATTTCGTAGTGCACGAGACATATCGCTATATTGATCGGCACTTTCAAAACTGAGAGTTCTTAATTCTTCAGGAAATAATTCGCTATTTTTAAAATGCCAGCCACAAGCAGTCAGAAATAGAACAAATACGAGAGAGAGTTTTTTTAACATAATTTATCCTTATGCTTTAGTTAGCACGAGCGAAATACTCGTGCCAACATTAAAGAACACGTTAGCCTTTCACTGCAAAGCTCAACATCTTAAACGGCACATAGATCTCTTTCACGATTTCTACGCCTTCAAGATATTTCGCCACATTTTCATCGGCTTTCGCAATCGCCTTGACTTCATCTTCCGTTGCGGTTGCAGACACGGTAATTTTACCTCGCACTTTACCATTTACTTGCACCACAACGAGTTTTTCATCTTCTACCATTGCTTTTTCATCTGCCACCACCCAAGGTGCAAAGTCGATTGAACCCTCATTGCCTAAGGCTTGCCATAGTTCAAAGCAGATATGCGGGGTGATTGGGTAGAGCATACGAATCACCGCATTTAATGCTTCAGCCATCACTGCTTTGTCTTGATCATTAGCAAGCGGTGCTTTGGTGAGCTTATTCATCAATTCCATAATTGCCGCAATCGCAGTATTGAATGTTTGGCGGCGACCAATGTCATCACTCACTTTCGCAATGGTTTTATGTACGTCACGGCGTAAATCTTTTTGTTCTTTGCTTAATGCCGTAGGATCTAATGCAACAGTGGCCGGCGATTGTGCATACTCATAAGCCAAGTTCCAAAGACGACCTAAGAAACGTTTCGCCCCTTCTACGCCAGACTCTTGCCATTCTAATGTCATTTCCGCTGGGGAAGCAAACATCATAAATAGACGCACTGTATCCGCACCATATTTTTCCACCATTTCTTGTGGGTCAATACCGTTGTTTTTCGATTTTGACATTTTGGTCATACCGCTGTGTACCAATGCACGCCCTTCTTTGTCAAAGGCTTTCAAAATACGCCCTTTTTCATCACGTTCAACGGTCACTTCTGTTGGTGACACCCAAATACGTTCATTGGTCGGGCTGGTGTAGTAATAAGCGTCTGCTAACACCATACCTTGACAGAGTAATTTTTCTGTCGGTTCATCGCTGGTCACGAAACCTGCATCACGCAGTAATTTGTGGAAGAAGCGGAAGTAGAGCAAGTGCATTGTTGCGTGTTCGATACCGCCGATATATTGATCCACAGGTAGCCAGTAGTTTGCTTCTTCTTTGTCTAACATACCTTGTTGATATTGTGGTGACGCATAACGTGCATAATACCAAGAAGACTCCATAAAGGTATCGAAAGTATCTGTTTCTCTCAACGCTGGCTGACCGTTATAAGTGGTTTTCGCCCATTCTGGATCTGCTTTGATCGGGCTTTTCACGCCGTCCATCACCACATCTTCAGGTAACACCACAGGTAAATCTTGCATTGGTACAGTCACAGTTTCACCGTTTTCAAGGGTAAGCATTGGAATTGGCGCTCCCCAGTAACGTTGGCGAGAAACACCCCAGTCACGCAAGCGGTAATTAACTTGACGTTTACCGATCCCCATTCCTTCTAATTTATCCGCAATGCCTTTGAAAGCACCATCAAAATCTAAACCGTTAAATTCTGAAGAGTTAATCAATTTACCATGTTCAGTCATTGCCGCTTTGCTGAAATCCCATTCAGAACCATCAAGCGGTGCGATCACCTGTTTAATTGGTAAATTGTATTTTTGAGCAAATTCAAAATCACGCTCATCGTGAGCAGGCACAGCCATTACCGCCCCAGTGCCGTAGTGCATCAACACAAAGTTAGCGACCCAAACAGGAACTTCTTCGCCTGTTAATGGATGAATAGCAAACAACCCTGTTGCCATACCTTTTTTCTCCATTGTGGCAATATCTGCTTCCGCCACTTTGGTATTTTTCGCTTCTTGAATAAAGGCAGCTAATGCAGGATTGTTTTCTGCCGCAAGGGTTGCTAATGGGTGAGCCGCAGCCACTGCCACATAGCTCACACCAAAGAACGTATCCGGACGAGTAGTGTAAACAGGCAAGGTTTGATCAGTGCCTTTTACTTTAAAAGTAATTTCAACCCCTTCAGAACGGCCGATCCAGTTGCGTTGCATGGTTTTGACTTGATCCGGCCATAACGGAAGACGATCTAAGTCATTTAACAATTGCTCCGCATAATCAGTAATTTTAATAAACCATTGTGGAATTTCTTTTTGTTCCACTGGAGTATCACAACGCCAGCAACAGCCTTCGTGAACTTGCTCATTCGCTAACACCGTTTCATCATTCGGACACCAGTTGACTGTTGAGGTTTTCTTATATACCAAGCCTTTTTTATACAATTCGGTGAAGAACCATTGTTCCCATTTGTAGTATTCAGGCTTACAAGTCGCAATTTCACGATCCCAGTCAAAACCAAAGCCCAATAACTTGAGCTGACCTTTCATATATTCAATATTTTCATACGTCCATTTTGCTGGTGCGGTTTTATTTTTTACCGCAGCGCCTTCTGCAGGCAAACCGAATGCGTCCCACCCCATCGGTTGTAACACATTTTTGCCGTTCATACGCTGATAACGAGAAACCACATCTCCTATCGTATAGTTACGCACGTGCCCCATATGCAGACGACCTGACGGATACGGGAACATAGATAAACAGTAATATTTCGGTTTGCTTTCGTCTTTAATTGCTTTGAAAACTTTATTTTCAGCCCAGTATTGTTGAACTTTAGGTTCAATCGCACTTGGATTGTATTGTTGTTGCATCATTTTTGACCTTTAAATTTCATCGAAAAAATTGTGCTATAGAATAGCGTAAAAATGGGGATTTTTGAAATGAAAGCGGTAGGATTTTGGGGATTTTTTGCAAAAGAAGAGATAAATGTGAGTACAAATGGTAGTACTCACATTTAATTAAGAGTTATGCTTTCTGAATCACAATTTCCCAAGCTGCATCATCTACCTGAGCAAAATGAGTAACTGGATAACCATTTTCAGCTGCCCAACGGGGTAAGTTTTCGGTGGCTTCAGCACAGGTAAATTGAATTAGCAATTCATCGCCAGTCTCCAATTCAACGATTTTCTTTTTGGCTTCCATTAATGGAAAAGGGCATAAATGTCCATTCGTATCAAGTATATAACGCATAATGTTCTCCTTAATTGATTTGTTTTGTTGGTCGGACGTAAACGAAATAACACATAATCCATACACCAACCATAATGAAAAAGAGCGATATCCAACCTTTAGCACTCATCACGGCAGTTGCCGTTAAGCCATTGCCGATAGTACAACCACCCGCAAGGGAAGCACCGAAGCCCATCAATAATCCACCGACTACACTATTACGGAAGGTTTTGAGATCAGGCATTCTCCATTTAAATTCACGGCTGCCTTTTGCGGCAATATAAGATCCAAGCATAATCCCTAATACAAGGAAAACACCCCAGTTAATCCGTTTCATTTCGCCGGTGGTTAAAAACATCACAATGTTTGCGGAAGGGCCAGTGATACCTAAACCAGCCGTTTTGCCATCTAAGCCATTGACCGCCCAAGCGGCAAAAGCGAGCAAACCAACCAAAATACCTGCAACAAATGGATGTAATTTTTTCTCAAAAAGATAATGACGAAGCCCTGTATAACGAGCAGGCAATGTTGCCATTTTAAGCGTCGGTTTGCTCAGGATTTTATATACGCCAAAAGCCGTTACTACAATTAATAACGCCACAAGCCACCAAACCGAAATCCCTAATGTCGCAGCAAGATTTTCATTCATCTTGCCGTATTGTCCCATTGCCTTCGTGAAATCGCTTAATGCACCAAATCGCATAGCTGCTGCACTAATCATATACATAATCAATGCCACCCAACTGCTGATTAAGCCTTCTCCTGCGTGATACCACGTTCCTGTCGCACAACCGCTGGCAAGGATAATACTAATACCAAATAGAATCGATCCAATCACAATGGAAAACAGCGAGAAATCTTTATAAGGCGAACCGATGTAACCAAGTTCCATCAAGGTTAAAACACCAATGCTTTGCACCGAAATGGCGATTAACAAGGCATAAAACATTCGATGATTTTTTGCAAGATACATATCTCGAAAACCACCGGTTAAGCAGAAACGAGAGCGTTGAAAGACAAAGCCAAGTAATCCGCCGATTAGCAAGGCTGAGAGAAATGACCAAAACATAACTAAACCTTAGTATAATGTGAAAGGAGATTATATTTTAAGCAAACGTTTTCTTCTGTCAAAATGCAAAATGTTATTTTGTGATGTTGTTCACAAAATAATTGGAGATACTGAAAATGACATTTTTTTGTGTTAAAATACACCCGCTTTTTCGTCCGCCCGATTGTGAGGGCGAGTAAAGCAACTTGCAAAAAATTTTGAAAAACTGACCGCTTGCAAGCGGTCTTTTGTTTTGAAAAATTTACGAATTTACCCGTAGGGACACATTGCATGTGTCCGTTCCATTTTATATTGATGGTATTTAGCGGACACACGCAGTGTGTCCCTACGGTAACAACATAAACTAACATGTAACCTTTCGTATGGGTTACCACTGTATAAGGATTAACAATGCCAATTATTACTTTACCTGATGGCTCACAACGCCAATTCGACAATCCCGTTTCTGTGATGGAAGTGGCTCAAAGTATTGGTGCAGGTCTTGCGAAAGCAACGATTGCAGGGCGTGTAAACGGTGAACGCCGTGATGCTTCTGACATTATCAGCGAAGATGCTACCCTTGAAATTATTACCGCAAAAGATGAAGACGGTTTAGAAATCATTCGTCACTCTACAGCACACTTACTTGGTCACGCTATCAAGCAGCTTTTCCCGAACGTGAAAATGGCGATCGGCCCGACAATCGACAACGGTTTCTATTATGATATTGATTTAGACCGCTCTTTAACGCAGGAAGATCTTGATGCACTTGAAGCACGTATGTTGGAACTGGCGAAAACCAATTACGATGTGGTAAAAAAACGTGTGAGCTGGCAGGAAGCGAGAGATACGTTTGAAAGCCGTGGCGAGTTGTACAAAATGGCGATTTTGGACGAAAATATCAGTAAAGATGATCGTCCGGCACTTTATCATCACGAAGAATATATTGATATGTGTCGTGGTCCACACGTGCCGAATATGCGTTTTTGCCATCACTTCAAATTACAAAAAGTGGCAGGGGCATACTGGCGTGGCGACAGCAAAAATAAAATGTTGCAACGTATTTACGGTACGGCGTGGGCGGATAAAAAACAACTTGCCGACTATTTACACCGTTTAGAAGAAGCGGCAAAACGTGACCACCGTAAAATCGGTAAAGCGTTAGATTTATACCATATGCAAGAAGAAGCGCCGGGTATGGTGTTCTGGCACAATGACGGCTGGACGATTTTCCGTGAGCTTGAAACTTTCGTACGTACCAAATTAAAAGAATACGATTACCAAGAAGTAAAAGGTCCGTTTATGATGGACAGAGTGCTTTGGGAGCGTACTGGTCACTGGCAAAACTATGCGGATTTAATGTTCACCACCCAATCAGAAAACCGTGAGTATGCAATTAAACCAATGAACTGCCCAGGTCACGTTCAGATTTTCAATCAAGGCTTAAAATCTTACCGTGATTTACCAATTCGTATGGCGGAGTTTGGTTCTTGCCATCGTAACGAACCATCGGGTTCATTACACGGTTTAATGCGTGTGCGTGGTTTTACTCAAGACGATGCACATATTTTCTGTACAGAAGAGCAAATTGAAAGTGAAGTAACCAGCTGTATCAAAATGGTTTACGACATTTACAGTACCTTCGGTTTTGAAAACATTGCCGTAAAACTTTCAACACGCCCGGAAAACCGTATCGGCGATGACGCTATGTGGGATCGTGCCGAAGAAGGGCTTGCAAACGCATTACGCAATAACGGCTTGGAATATGAAATTCAAGAGGGTGAAGGTGCATTCTATGGTCCGAAAATTGAGTTTGCCTTACGTGACTGTTTAGACCGTGAATGGCAATGTGGTACGGTGCAATTAGACTTTGCTTTACCGGGACGTTTAGATGCCTCTTATGTGGCAGAAGACAATGGTCGCCGTACTCCAGTGATGATCCACCGTGCGATTTTAGGCTCAATCGAGCGTTTCATCGGTATTATCACCGAAGAATACGCAGGCTTCTTCCCAGCATGGTTAGCCCCAACCCAAGTGGTGGTGATGAACATTACCGACAGCCAAGCGGAATACGTTCAACAAGTGGTGAAACAACTTTCTGACGCAGGCTTGCGTGTGAAAGCAGATTTACGCAACGAAAAAGTCGGCTTTAAAGTGCGTGAACACACCTTACGCCGTGTGCCATATATGCTTGTTTGCGGTGATAAAGAAATCGCTGAAGGCAAAGTGTCTGTGCGTACTCGCAAAGGTGCGGATTTAGGCACATACAAAGTGGAAGAGTTTGTCGAAATGCTCAAAAAACAAGTACGCGGACGTGAGTTGAAGTTACTTGGGGAAGAGTAGTTCTCTTTGCAAAAAATAGATAGAAAAACACCGCTTGAGGGCGGTGTTATTTCCAGATATAACCAAATATTGCTTTATCTTTATTAAGAGTAGGGGCAGACTGATGATCAATCAATCAATCAATCAATCAATCAATCAATCAATCAATCAATCAATCAATCAATCAATCAATCAATCAATCAATCAATCAATCAATCAATCAATCAATCAATCAATCAATCAATCAATCAATCAATCAAAGAGTATATTGGCTTGACGCAGTAAGAGCATTAGCGATAATTTTTGTTGTTTTTACTCATATTCATGAACAAGTAGGTGTTAGTTCAAATATATTAAAAAGCATCTTTTACGATATTGATCGTTTGGGTGTTCCATTGTTTTTTATGCTTTCTGGTGCGCTTATTTTACCTAAAGTAGTTAATACCGATATACTTTCTTTTTATAAAAAACGAATTCCTCAATTTATTATCTTGCTTTTTATTTATTCATTTCTTACGACATTAGTCCATAAGTTAACTGTTGGTATCCCATTGCTGAAAAGTATTCAGGATAGCTTCAAATGGCATAATGGGCTATATCCAGCCAATATAGGTTCAGCAATTCAGCTATGGTATATGTATTCCATTATTGGTTTATATTTAATAGCTCCATTTCTTGCTAAATTATTAGATAGATTAACGAATAAAGAAATCATTTTGTTTTTATTCATTAGTGTCTTGCTAACTCAGTTTAAAGATACGGCTATACAGGGCTTTAGATTAAATATAGATATTCTTCCTCGTATTGGAACTAATATGATGGGAGCATACCTAAACTTTTTCATACTCGGATATCTTTTAATTCATCGAAATATTAAATTAAGTATTTTAAGTTCTTTTCTGTTATTGATTGTCCCAATAATTATATCTCTAATAAGAGAAATTCATAAAAATGAATTTATTGGCGGGTTACATTGGTATAGTTCATCATTACAAATTCTATTATCTAGTATAGGTTTGCTCAGTTTATTAAGGATTTATTTTGAGAATAAAGCTAGAAGTAAATTTATTGAATTTTTATCTGTTTATTCTTTTGGTGTTTATTTACTTCATTATATTTTTATATACATTTTTAAATCTATAATTGATTTTTCATCACTCAGTTTTACAGCAAAACTGATGGCTCTTTTTATTCCGAGTTTTATCTGCTCTTACATTTTTGCTTGGTTATTATCTAAACATCGGATTACAAGGTTCTTTGTTATGTAGGAATTAGCTCCTTGTCTATTCTGCCTTGTAAAAAATAGATAGAAAAACACCGCTTGTTAGCGGTGTTTTTGATCTGATTAAGCAGGATGTCTTTCAGCAACTTCTTTTAATAACGCTTGTAATTCGCCTTTTTGGAACATCTCAAGCACGATGTCACAACCGCCGATTAATTCACCCTCTACCCATAATTGTGGGAAAGTTGGCCAGTTTGCGTATTTTGGTAGTTCTGCACGAATATCTGGGTTAGTTAAAATATCAACATAACCAAAAGGCACTTGGCAGTTGATTACCGCTTCTACTGCACGAGCAGAGAAACCGCAAGATGGGAATTTTGGTGAACCTTTCATATAAAGTAGAATTGGGTTCTCGCTGATTTGTTTTTGGATTCTTTCGATAGTTTCCATTGTTTGTCCTTATTTTTAAATAGTTAACTTTTTCTATTATAAGGGCAGAGTGATATATCTGCCCCTACGGAATAATGTTTAATTACTTCGCAATACGCTTATATTTCATACGATGTGGTTGAGTGGCTTCTGCACCAAAGGTTTTCTTTTTCCACTCTTCGTAGTCTGAGAAGTTACCTTCGTAGAAGGTTACTTTACCTTCATCACCGTAATCTAAAATGTGGGTGGCGATACGGTCTAAGAACCAACGGTCGTGCGAGATAACCATTGCACAGCCAGGGAATTCTAAGATCGCATTTTCTAACGCACGCAAGGTTTCAACGTCAAGGTCGTTGGTTGGTTCGTCTAATAATAAGACGTTTCCGCCCGCTTGTAACAATTTCGCAAGGTGTAAACGACCACGCTCACCGCCTGATAATTCGCCGACACGTTTTTGTTGATCCACGCCTTTGAAGTTAAAGCGTCCAACATAAGCACGGCTTGGAATTTCAAAGTTGCCGATGGTTAAAATATCTTGTCCGTTTGAGACTTCTTCCCATACGGTTTTTTTGTCGTCCATTGCATCACGGAACTGATCTACAGAGGCAAGCACCACCGTTTCTCCCATCACGATTGAACCGCTATCTGGTTGTTCTTGACCTGAAAGCATACGGAATAAGGTTGATTTACCTGCACCGTTCGCCCCGATGATCCCCACAATCGCCCCTTTCGGAATGCTGAAAGATAAATCGTCAATTAAAGTACGGTCGCCATAAGATTTAGTTAGGTTACTCACTTCAATTACTTTATCCCCTAAGCGTGGACCAGGTGGAATAAAGAGTTCGTTAGTTTCGTTACGTTTTTGATATTCGCCTGAATTAAGCTCTTCAAAGCGTGCCATACGCGCCTTGCTTTTTGCTTGACGACCTTTCGGATTTTGGCGTACCCATTCCAACTCTTTGGCAATGGATTTTTGGCGAGCATTTTCCGTCGCTTGTTCTTGCTCTAAGCGTTTCTCTTTTTGCTCTAACCAAGAAGAGTAGTTACCTTCCCAAGGAATACCTTCACCACGGTCAAGCTCTAAGATCCAGCCTGCCACGTTGTCTAAGAAGTAACGGTCGTGGGTAATTGCTACTACCGTGCCTTCATAGTCGTGTAAGAAACGCTCTAACCACGCCACCGACTCTGCGTCTAAGTGGTTGGTTGGTTCGTCTAATAACAACATATCCGGTTTTTCGAGCAACAAACGGCAAAGTGCCACACGGCGGCGTTCACCCCCTGAAAGATGTTCGATTTTAGCGTCCCAATCCGGTAAACGTAACGCATCTGCCGCACGTTCTAACTGGTTATCCAAATTGTGACCATCGTGAGCTTGAATAATCGCTTCTAATTGTGCTTGTTCAGCTGCAAGTTTGTCGAAATCCGCATTTTCATCGGCATAAGCTGCATAAACTTCATCTAAACGAGTGAGTGCATTTTTCACTTCTGAAACCGCTTCTTCAATGGCTTCACGTACGGTTTGTTGCGGATCTAATTTTGGCTCTTGCGGAAGATAACCGATTTTGATCCCGGGTTGTGGACGAGCTTCCCCTTCGATCTCTTTATCGATCCCAGCCATAATGCGTAACAGGGTAGATTTACCTGCACCATTTAAACCTAACACCCCAATTTTAGCCCCAGGGAAGAAGCTCAATGAGATGTCTTTCAAAATATGACGCTTCGGCGGAACGACTTTTCCGACACGGTGCATCGTGTAAACAAATTGTGTGGACATATACATTCCTTTTCTGACAAAAATTGTGGGTTATTTTACTTGAAATTAGCTTGAGAGGGAATCTGAAAAGTACAAGCGGTGAGATTTAAGCAAAAATTTGCGAATCACAATAGGGGAGATAAAAAATAGCTAGCGTAAATACGCTAGCTATTTTATGTGTCAGTAATTAGAACTGCTCACCATAAGCAGGTTTAGTCGCTTCTGGAAATTCTTTATTTTTATTCGCTTCAATCATTGCTGCGACTTTCTGTGCAGAATCTTGAATACCCATCGCTTCAAAAGATTGTTGTAATAATGGTAACGCTTCATTTGTTGCACGGCTATCTGGATAGAAACGGAGCATTTCTTCTACACGGTTAGCAACAGCAACATAGGCATCGCGTTCCATATAGTATTCAGCAATTTTTAACTCGTGTTCTGCTAAACGATTTTTTAAATATGCCATCCAGTTTTGTGCATCTTGTGCATATTGACTCTGTGGATATTGTTGAACGAGTGTTTGGAAGCTACCGTAAGCATTTCTAACACTTTCTACTGCACGAGAAGAGCGATTTACGCTAAAGAAATCTTGAATCCAGTTATCGCCTAGACGAGCGTTACTTAATGCTGCAAGATAATAAACATAGTCCATACTTGCACTGTTTGGATAAGCTCGAACAAAGCGTTCCGCAGCATCTAATGCTTTATAATATTCACCTAATTTATAATTTGCATAAATTAAGCTTAGTTGTACTTGTTCACCATAAGCTCCTTGAGCTGCACGTACATCTACGGCATCTAAATAACGAATGGCATTCGTATAATCACCTTCTTGAAGGTATGATTGCCCTTGACTATAAAGATCTTGAGCAGGAATACCTGCAAATTCATTTTCTTTAGAAGAGCTAGAACAACCTACGATTAAAAGTCCAGCAAGAACAAGTGATGCTACGGAAGATAATTTACGCATAATGATTTTACCTATAAAAAGTGTCTGCGAGCTTAAAGTTAATGTACAATGCTATATGACTCGGCATTGTTTGCAAAGTTCATACAAAATGCCTGTATTTTACAATAAGAAAACATAATTTGGAATTTTATCATTAATGACTCAACAAATTACTTTACAAACTGAAGTGACTTCAGATTTATTAGGCGCAAGGTTAGACCAAGCTCTTGCGCAATTATTCCCCGACTATTCACGTTCACGTATCAAAGTCTGGATCGAAAATGATCAGGTGTCTGTGAACGGCAAAATTGTGAACAAAGCACGTGAAAAAGTCTTTGGCGGAGAATTGATTGAAATTCAGGCAGAAGTCGAAGAAGAAGTACGATTTGAACCGCAAGATATTCCGTTAAATATTGTCTATGAAGATGATGATATTTTAGTGATCAATAAACCAGTAGATTTAGTGGTTCACCCAGGGGCGGGTAATCCTGATGGCACGGTACTGAATGCGTTGTTACATCACTATCCGCAAATTGCCGAAGTGCCACGTGCAGGTATTGTGCATCGTTTAGATAAAGATACGACGGGGTTAATGGTGGTGGCTAAAACGATTCCTGCACAAACCCATTTAGTCACAGCACTACAAAAACGTGAAATTACCCGTGAATATGAAGCGGTTGCCAGTGGTATTATGACCCAAGGTGGAAAAGTGGACGAACCAATGGCTCGCCACCCGACCAAGCGTACTGCTATGGCGGTACATCCAATGGGTAAACCTGCCGTCACCCATTATCGCATTATGGAACGTTTCCGTAATTACACGCGTTTACGCTTACGTTTGGAAACGGGCAGAACCCACCAGATTCGTGTTCACATGGCGCATATCGCCCACCCATTGTTAGGCGATCAACTTTATGGCGGTCGCCCACGCCCACCGAAAGGCGCAACACCAGAGTTTTTGGACGTATTGCGTAATTTCAAACGCCAAGCGCTACACGCGACTATGTTGCGTTTACATCATCCGATTACCGGTGAATTAATGGAATGGCATGCGCCGTTACCGGATGATTTTGTTGAATTAATCCATGCGCTCAAAGCAGACTATCAGTTACATAAAGACGAGTTGGATTACTAAAATTAAATGTGGTTGTAGGGCGGACTGTTGTGTCCGCCTTTAAACACAAAGCCCCAGTACAAAGATAGCCACAACCGCAAATTCCAACATCCCCACCTGTTTAATGTTTAAATTTTGCTTCGGCACAATCACGGCTCGTAGTAAGCCAACCAAATAAGCAAAGGCAATGCCGTAATCGCTCATTGCCACATAGCTTAACCCCAATACAATATGCACGGCTAAACTGAGTTGACGATAACGGGGATTTTTCCGCTCCCTTGCTACGCTTTTAACATAGAAGGTTGTAGCAATAAAAAACAGCGTAGGGTGGAGTAGGATTGCAAAATTATATTGTTGAGTCGCCAAATAGAAACTTGCCATACCGATCACGCCGAAGGTTAAAATACCAGCGATGTCGTTCATTAAATTGCGTTCATCTTTCTGTTTTGCATAATGAATTTGCACCGCAACAAGCGGTAAGATCGGCAATAAAAATTGCAAAACGGAAAATTGAGTTAATAGTAGCGGAAAGGCAAAAAGGGCACTGATGAGTGCATAAATCAACGCCCAACGCTTATATTTTTCGTTATTTTTCTTACTGAAAATGGCTAAAAACGGATAAGAAAAAAGATAAATAAACAGCCAGTTTAGCCCTAACCAAAGATGTGCCGTTACCCAATGGCTTTCAAAAATGCCGTAAAGAAAAGGCACGAACGCCATAACTAAAGCGCCGTGCTGATTTGAAATGATCGGTTTTTCTTTGAACATAGTCGGTGATTTAGAGATAGTTTTCAAGATTAATCACTTTATCACAACTTCGTTCAATCAAAAACGGATCGTGGCTGACAATAATTAATCCGCAATTTCTCGCTCGGCATTGCTCAATCAGCAATTTGATCGTTTCTTGTTGAGTAATCGGATCTAAGCGAGAAGTCACTTCATCGGCAAATAGTAGCACTGGTTCAAGTAGCAAGGCTCGTAAAATTGCAACCCGTTGCAACTCGCCACCCGATACGTTATCGGCGTTGCGTTGCAGAATGTCAGGCGACAGTGCGAGCTGTGCTAATAGAGCTGGAATTTGTGAACGGTCAAGATGATGATGCTCGATCACATCGTCCAATAATTGTTGCAAGCTCACATTCGGTGCAAAGGCTTCGGGCGGATCTTGATACAATTTTAGCACTTGATGTTTTTTATGGCTGTGGCTATGCCAAATCACTTCGCCCGATTGCGGTTTGAGTAGTCCGCAAAGCACATCGGCAAGGGTGCTTTTGCCTATGCCACTGTGTCCGACAATGCCTAAAATTTCGCCTTGGTGTAAATCAAAAGAAAGCTGTTTGAACAGCGTTCTTGTTCTCCGTGCGACCGTTAAATTTTTGACAGAAACAAGCGGTGTTTTAGGCGTAGAATGTTGCAAATCCGCCAAAGGTTGCCAATGTTGCGGATCTGCACCGATTAAGGCTTGAGTATAAGGGGCTTGCGGTTGGTTTAGTAGTTGTTCCGCTTCGCCTTGCTCGATCAATTTGCCTTTTTTCATAACAAAAATGTAGCCACCGAGAGCGGTCGCCACTTCAATATCGTGGGTGATCGTCAGCAAGCCACCGCCTGTTTCATAGGCTTGTTTCAGCAAGTTAATCACTTCCGCTTTGCTATTCGGATCAAGCCCTTTGGTGGGTTCATCGGCAAGCAGAATTTTCCCCCCTGATGCGGTCGCTATCGCAAAGGAAGCTCTCTGTGCCATACCGCCTGAAAGTTGGTGTGGATAGCGTTGTTGAGCTTGAGATAAACCCAGTTGAGTTAAAGAAATCTCGCTCGCTTTTTCCGCATTCTTTTGGCTTAAGCCAGCGACAAAACGAAAACTTTCCCACAGTTGTCGGCTAATTCGCATCAGTGGGTTTAATGAACGGCGTGGCTCTTGGGGCAACATCACTAAGGTTTTGCCCCAAAGAGATTGCAAGCGGTCGGATTGCCCGTCTATTTTGCAATTTTCCACCACAATCTCACCGCTTGCGGTTAAGCCTTGTGGTAACGCCCCCATAATTGCTTGAATTAATAGGCTTTTCCCTGAGCCTGTTTCGCCTAAAATGGTGATGTTTTTGCCACGTTCAAGACAAAAGCTGATCGGCTCGACCAGCTCAATGCCATCGAGTGTTTGAACAGTGACGTTAGTTATTTTGAGTAATGACACGGTGTTTTCTCTGTAAATGTAGCGACACACTGTATGTGCCTAAAAACGATGTAACTTGATGATTAACATAAAGAAAATGTAGGGACGCCACGCTTGGCGTCCGCTAAATTTATTTTTACGAAAATCTTAATTAAATAGACGCCAAGCGTGGCGTCCCTACTTTTTTCTAAACTTAGGACATACACAGTGTGTCCTTACGAAGGTTACCTCACCTTCCCCGCCAACAACTGCAAGCTAAATACCAATAGGAACACAGCAATCACAGGTTGTAGGAAAATCAGTGGGGCTTGATAGTAATAGGGGAACAGCTCTGTCATCATCAGTCCCAATTCAGCCGTAGGCGGTCGCAGTCCCACGCTGACAAATCCCAATGTTGCAAGAGCTAAAATCGCATTACCGATTGAAAATGCGGTTAATGTTGCAACCATCGGCAATAAACGGGGAAATAGGTGACGTTTAATGCAATAAAACCAAGGCATTCCCATCAGGCGAGAAGATTGCAGTTCTGAGCTGGACGCAAGGGTACTGGTGATCGCCCTAATAACACGGAAAAATTCAACCCAAATAACTAAGGCAATGCCTAAATAGAGTGTCCAAAATGAACCAGGGGAAAGCGAAGCAAACAACAAAATCAGCAATAAACCCGGTAATGCCATCACCAAATCACAGATAAAGCTAAACAGGCGATCTAACCAACCGCCAAATAATCCAGCCAGAATACCGAATAACAAGCCTGCCACCAATGCACAAGCGACACTAAACAGCGATAAACCGAATGAAAGGCGAATGGCAGAGGCAAGACGGGCAAACATATCTCGCCCTAAATGATCGGTGCCTAACCAACTTTCAGCGTCAGGGCTTGCCAACATATTGCTGAGATCTTGAAAACCAATATCCATCGGGTAGAAATAAGGCTGTAAAAATGCAGTGGCGAGTAACAGTAGCAGTAACAAGGCTCCGCAACGTTGTCCAACGGTTAATTTCATACGCTTCCCCCTTCACGAATACGCGGATCAATCCACGCATTAAGCAGATCGGCGAGCATATTGAGTACCACAAATAATCCCCCCATCACTAATGCCGTACCTTGTATCATCGGCACATCTCGTGCAATGATGGCGTGAACTAAGGCGTGTCCGCTTCCCGGCCAAGCAAAAAGGCTTTCAACGATCACCACCCCTTCAATCAGGTAAACCAGTTGTACGCTATGATAAGCAATCACCGGTACGGCGATATTCGGGATCCCGTGTCGCACAAAGGTCTGCCAACGACTTAAACCTTTGAGTTGAGCAAATTGATAGTAATCGGATTGCATCACCTGCACCATCGCTTGACGTGTCACACGCACCGAAACGGCACTTAACCCTATCGCTAAGGTGAGTGCAGGCAAGACAAAATGCAATGCCGTGCCGTATCCGCCTGCAGGTAGCCATTTCAACTGAACGGAAAAGAGCGTAATCAATCCAATCGCAATGATAAAAGCCGGCACAGCACGGAATAGACTGCTTAAGACTAAGGTCAAGCGGTCAAATACGCCGTTAGGTTTACGCGCCGATAATACGCCTAAGGTGGGACCGATCAGCAAGGCTAGCAGTAAGGCTACCACGGCGAGACTAAAAGTATGCCCGAATTGATGTTCGATTTCGTGCCAAACGCTGTCGCCTGTGACTAACGATTTGCCTAAGTTAAACTGTACTAAATCCGCTAACCAACTGCCGTAGGTCTGCCACCAAGGTTGATCCAACCCAAGTTCTGCTCGCACCATTTCTGCTGCAGTGGCATCGGTTTGATCATAACCATAGCGACTTGCCGCAATACGATATGCCATATCACCCGACAGTTGCCGAGTTAAAATAAAAGTCAAAGTCCCGACCGACCAAATCACCAAAAGGATCTGGGATAGTCGTCTGAATAAAATAGAAAGCACGGGGGTAAATCCTTAAAATTCGTTGTAGGGACACACTGCGTGTGTCCGAGAATTGTGGGTTTTTAAGCGGACACACGCAGTGTGTCCCTACATTTTATTTGCTCAACAACTCCAAAAAGAACCGTCTTTCAAAAGGATCTAAAGTCACATTTTTCACGTCTTTATGTGCTACCACATTTTGCTGATAATACACCACAGGAATAATCGGCAGTTCATCGTTAATAATTTGGCTCACCGTCTGTTTTAACGCCTTCGCTTTTTGCGGATCACGTTCGGTTTCAAGCTGGGTTAAGGCGTTGTCTAATGTCGCATTTTGCCAATTCATCACACCCCAATCGCTTCCTGTTTTGGCATAATCCTGTACGATAACGCCAAAAGGATCTAAGGTTTTACCATAATTTAACGCATAAAGTGCCATCTCTAAACTGCCGTCTTGATGTCCAGCAGGGATTTCACTGAAGTTACCGACAGACACATTCACATCAACACCAATCTGTTTCCACTGAGCTTGCAAAATCGTCGCAATCATCGGCAATTCAGGGCGATCAGAGAAAGTGCGTAAGGTAAAACTAAACGGCTTGCCGTCTTTGGTCAGCTTGCCTTCGCTATTAAATTCATAACCACGAGCGGTCAGATCTGCTTTGATTTTTGCAAGATCAGGTTTTGCCGTTGTCGTATCAATTCGCCATTCCGCAAAGGCTTTCGGCAGAATTTGATCGGCTTCGCCACCTTCGATTTTTAATACATATTCCGCAATCGCTTTGCGATCAATCGCTTCACTTAAGGCTTTACGCACCACTAAATCATTAAAGAACGGTTTTGCCACGTCCATTTTGAGTTGAATGGTACGAGCAATAGACACACTGGTTAAGTTCAAATTCGGATCGGTTTTCAAACGCTCAACACTGGCGGTATCAAGGTTAAATACCAACGCAGATTTATCGCTTTGTGCCATCAGCATTCGAGTTTCGCTACGACTACTTGCAAGGTAGTTCGCTTGAGCCAGTTTTGGCTTATTGCCCCAATACTGCTCAAAACGTACCGCTTCCAATTTTTGTGGTGCTTCAATTTTGGTCGCTTTAAACGCCCCCGTGCCGATCACTTGGGTCACTTCCCCTTTGTCGTTATAACTTTCAGGGGCAAGAATAATCGCCGTGTAGTGTGTTAAAAAAGACGGAAACGGCACAAAAGATTTGGTTAAAGTAATTTGAATTTCTGTCGGGCTGACCGCTTGAATATCTTTAATAAAGGCTTTTTGCAACATTCCCGGTTTTGCCAATGCAATATTTAAGCTGTTTGCCACCGCTTGTGCCGTTAAAGGTTGCCCATTGTGGAAAGTGACATTCGGACGCAGTTTAAAGGTCCAAAGGGTCGCATCATCATTGCTATTCCATTCTGTCGCCAACCCTGCAACGAGTTCCCCTTGTAAATTCGCTTCCACTAAGGTTTCCGCTAAATTCATACGTTGAAAAATCACCCCTGTCTGGTTCGGATCAAGGCTATTGATTTCCCAAGGGGCAACCACCGTTGCCAAAGCAAGTTCATCATTTTGCTGTGTTTGAGTTGTCGGCTCAGTTGGCTTTGTGGCTTCTGGCGTTGTAGCTTTATCACCTTGAAAATAGTGAACCGCCAACGCTGCAACACCACCGACTAAAAATGGGGCGAGAAATTTTTTCATTGTTATATCCCTTAAAATAATAATGGTTTTCAAAAAGGCGTGTATTGTGCCATAAATTCCATAAAAAAATAGTGGGATATTAACAATTTTGTAAAAAAAAGTGGGAAATCAGACCGCTTGTAGTAAAAGAAAGGGGCAAATCACGATTTGCCCCGAGAGAATTACACAGAGAAAGGATATTGAATACTTGGATGAAACTCGTAGCCTTCGACTTCAAAGTCCGCCAATGTCACCCAAGTTTCTAAATCTTCTAGAGATTTAATATCTGGATTGATTTTGAGTGTTGGAGCTTTAAATGGCGTGCGTTTCAGTTGCACATCTCGCATTAATTCCAGCTGATCTTCATAAATATGAGCATTCACAATTTTATGGAACGCTTGCCCTGCTTGATGCCCCGTAATCTGTGCCATTAACGCAAGAAAAGTGTAACATTGGATCATATTCCAGTTTAAACCGAGTGGAACATCGGCAGAGCGTTGGGTGCTGTTCAAATAAAGCGTGCCGTCCAACAATGAAAAATGATGACTGTGTAAACACGGGCGTAGGCAACCTAAATGGAAAGCCCCAGGGTGATAAAAGGTATAAATCTCACCACGATTATCGACACCACGCTTCAGATCATCAACGATTTGACGCAACAAATCGATACTTCCACCACCAACTTTCGGGAAGTTTCGTCCGACAGCACCATAAACCAGTCCCATATCATCTTCGCCTTTGCGGTGTGGGTTCGCCAGCCAAGCTGCATTTTCATTGGCATTTGCGTCCCACGATTTTGTCCCAAGCTGACGGAAATCTGCGGCATTATCATAGCCACGGATATAGCCGAGTAATTCCGCAATCGCTGCTTTCCAGAAACTTTTGCGTGTAGTCACAAGGGGAAATTCACCCTTTGCCACATCGTAGGTTAAATCAGCGTTAATCACGGTCAAACAACGCTTACCAGTACGCTCATTTTCAACCCACTTTCCTTGTTCGACAATACGTTGGCAGAGATCGAGATATTGTTTCATTGCGAGTCCTTAAAATGTTTAGAGTAATTGATCGAATAATTTGTTAGAATTGTAGCACTTTTTAGATAAAGAAAAATAAGGAGTAAGCGATGAAATCTTTATTCAAAATAGCATTAGTGATTTCAACTTTAGTATTTGTTGCGGCTTGTAGCTCTAAAACAAGCGGTTGGAAACGTTTATCAGACTCGGAAATTGACCAAAAATCTTATGCGATTGCCTATGGTGCAACAGGGCAAACTTATGCCGATCGTGTTAATGAAAGCTATGACATTGATTCTTTTATGCACGGTGTGGATGATTGGTTTAATAAAAAAGTGACCTTACCTATTGAACAAATTCGTGCAAGTTTATTAAACCGTATGTTAGATCATAACGTATATGCTTATTACAGCGGCGTACTTTATGCGGCGGAACTTCAAGGTAACTTTAACCGTTTAAGTCCAACTTGCTGGTCAATGGTTCAAGCACCAAGTATTACCCAAGGTATTCACGATGCAATGTTAGATCTCAAAGCGAACAAAGTCCGTCACGATAAATATATCCAAGAAGGTGCGGATCAAATTCTTCACTTATGTGTAGAGCAAATGGAAAAAGAAACGCCTAAAACGAAGAAAAAATAGTGGGTGAATTGTTAAGCGGTAAGATTTTGGTAAAAATTTACTAAGATCTTACCGCTTGCTCTTTCTTCTTTTGGTTGCTTTTAATAGAATATCGCCAGTATTTCTCTTGATTCTATAAAAATGAAACTCAACATTCCAACCTATCTCACATTGTTTCGTGTCGCATTAATTCCGCTCTTTATTGTAGCGTTTTACTTGCCTATTCAATATTCTGCTGAAATTACCACGTTGATTTTTTTTATTGCTTCAATCACCGACTGGTTTGACGGCTATTTGGCTCGCAAGTGGAACCAAACCACCCGCCTAGGGGCATTTTTAGATCCTGTGGCAGATAAAGTCTTAGTTGCGATTGCATTGGTGTCTGTGGTCGAATATTACCATACTTGGTGGATCACTATTCCAGCAGGCATTATGATTGCCCGTGAGATTATTATTTCGGCGTTGCGTGAGTGGATGGCTGAGTTAGGCGAACGGGCGAGTGTGGCGGTGTCGATTTGGGGCAAAGTGAAAACCACAGCGCAAATGTTAGCTTTGGGCGGTTTGTTATGGCGACAAGCACCGTGGATGGAATATACTGCGTTTGCCTTGCTTTATATCGCTGCGATTTTAACCATTTGGTCGATGTTGCAATACTTGAAAGCATCTAAAGGCAGTTTATTAAAATCTTAAATCCCCCTTACTCCCCCATTTTCAAAGGGGGAAATGTTGATTATGTCAAAATTCGATTCCAAACAATTTCTTGCCGATACGCCACATAAGCCTGGTGTTTATCGTATGTATGACGATAAAGGCACGATTATCTATGTCGGCAAGGCTAAAGATTTAAAAAAACGCCTATCCAGCTATTTTCGTAGCAATCTTGCCAGCCGAAAAACCGAAGCCTTGGTATCGCAAATTGCTCATATTGATACCACCATTACCCATTCGGAAACCGAAGCCTTACTGTTGGAACACAATTAC
The DNA here is from genome assembly GCF_004519515.1 of Actinobacillus indolicus. NCBI lineage: Bacteria > Pseudomonadati > Pseudomonadota > Gammaproteobacteria > Pasteurellales > Pasteurellaceae > Actinobacillus > Actinobacillus indolicus. The sequence continues at coordinate 1,823,053 of NZ_CP038145.1, forward strand.
ATTAAGGAAAATCAACCGAAATACAATGTGTTGCTTCGTGACGATAAATCTTACCCTTATATTTTGCTCACCAAACACCAACACCCACGTTTAGCCAGCTTTCGGGGGAGCAAAAAAATTGCTGGGGAATATTTTGGACCTTACCCAAATGCAGGGGCGGTGCGAGAAACCTTAAATCTGCTCCAAAAACTGTTTCCGATCCGTCAGTGTGAAGACAGCTACTACAAAAACCGTTCTCGTCCTTGTTTGCAATATCAAATCGGGCGTTGCCTTGCTCCTTGCGTGGAAGGGGTTTATTCCCAACGAGAATACGATCAGCAGGTGGAATATGTCCGCTTGTTTTTACAAGGCAAAGATCAGCAAGTGATCGAACATTTGATCGGCAAAATGGAAAAGGCTGCGGAAGATTTAGATTTTGAAGCTGCTGCCCGTTTTCGAGATCAAATTCAGCAGGTACGAGCGGTCACTGAAAAGCAATTTGTCTCGAACGAACGCTTGGACGATCTCGATATTATTTCGATTGCCTATCAACACGGCATTGCTTGCGTACATATTCTGTTTGTGCGACAAGGGAAAGTGTTAGGTAGCCGAAGCTACTTCCCCAAAGTGCCGAACCATACGGAACTAGCCGAATTAAGCGATACTTTTATCGGGCAGTTTTATTTACAGATGAACCAACATCGCACCATTCCGCACCAAATCATTATTGATCACCCCGTGAGCGAAGTGGAAGCCTTAGAAAAGGTATTGTCGGAACAGGCAGGACATAAAGTGAGTATTACCGATAAGGTGCGTGGCGAAAAAAGCCGTTATCTCGCCCTTGCCAAAACGAACGCAATGGCGGCATTGACCTTACAACTCAAGCAAGACGCTCGTATTCAAACCCGTTATGAAGCCTTACAAGCGGTGCTTTCTTTGCCAAAAATTGCAAGAATGGAATGTTTCGACATCAGTCACACGATGGGCGAACAAACCGTCGCTTCTTGTGTAGTCTTTGATGAAAATGGACCACTAAAATCCGACTATCGCCGTTTCAACATTGAAGGCATTACGGGGGGCGATGATTATGCTGCGATGGAACAAGCTCTGCTCAAACGTTACGATAAACCGCTTCCGCCTGAAAAAATCCCCGATATTATCTTTATTGATGGCGGAAAAGGGCAGTTGAACCGAGCATTAGAAACTTTTGCCAATCTCAAAGTGGAATGGGATAAATCCAAACCATTACTCATCGGCGTAGCAAAAGGCGTAGAACGTAAAGCTGGGCTAGAAACCTTGCTGATCAGCAAATCGGACAAGGAAATCCACTTGCCACCAGACAGCCCAGCGTTACATTTAATTCAGCATATCCGTGATGAATCCCATAACCACGCCATTAGCGGACACCGTAAAAAACGGCAAAAAGCCTTTACCGAAAGTGGTTTAGAATCCATCGCTGGCGTTGGGGCTAAACGTCGTCAAGCCTTACTGAAATATCTTGGCGGTATGCAAGGGGTGAAAGACGCGACTTTAGAAGAAATTCAGTCTGTACCGGGGATTTCCGCTTCCCTTGCGGAAACGATTTTTGATACATTACATAATGGATAAAGCAACAAAGGAGATCCTATGAAACTCTATATTTACGATCATTGCCCATTTTGCGTCCGTGCAAGAATGATTTTCGGCTTGAAAAAGCTAGATGTCGAATTTATCACCCTATTGAATGACGATGAACCGACCCCTATTGGCTTAGTCGGAAAAAAAGTCGTACCAATTTTAGTTAAGGAAGATGGTTCTGCAATGCCTGAAAGTCTGGATATTGTGAAATATGTGGATGAAAACTACGGTGACAAACTGCTTGCAGACGACATTCGCCCTGAAATCAATGAGTGGATTAAGCAAGTCGGCAGTTACTATAATCATCTATTATTGCCTCGCTTTGTTCAGCTGGGTTTAGATGAGTACAAAACCCAAAGTGCGATTGACTATTTTGTGGCGAAGAAAACGGAATTTATCGGCGATTTCGCTGAAAATCTCTCTCGTTCAGCAGAATATATTGCAAAATTAACGCAAGATCTGACCGCTTTGGAAAACCTTATCGTTTCGCCTGAAGCTGTAAACGGCAAGCTCTCTTTAGAAGATATTGTGCTATTCCCAATGCTACGCAATTTAACTTGTGTGAAAGGATTGACCTTCCCGCCGAAGGTGAAAAACTATGTGGAAAAAATGGCTGAGTTGAGCCAAGTGAATTTATACAGTCCAGTATAGTTCAATAGACAGGATAGCCAATGGTTATCCTGTTTTCTTTTTGTGTAACTTTTGCAAATTTCTGTTGAAATCTCACCGCTTGTAGCATTCTTCCGCTATAATTCTGCTAATTTTTTCTCATATAACAAAACAATGACCCAAACAACCTATTTCGCCACCGCAGCGCGTGGCTTTGAAGAAATGTTAAAAACCGAACTTGAGCAAATTACGCACGCACAATGCAAAGTGGCTCAAGGCGGTGTGCATTTCACCACAGATTTAAAAGGGGCGTATCAAGCGTTATTACATAGTCGCTTGGCTTCCCGTATTTTATTACCCTTAATCAATACGAAAATTTTCAGCGACAGCGATTTGTATGCGTCTGTGGTTGCTTACGACTGGCAGAGCATTTTCGATCCAAGAGATACCTTTTTCGTGGATTTTAACGGCACAAACCGTGAAATTCGCAACACACAATTTGGTGCAATGCGAGTGAAAGACGGCATTGTCGATTATTTTGAGCGTAAAGGTTTTGCTCGTCCGACAGTGGATAAAATCCGTCCAGATATTCGTTTACACGCCTATTTAAACCGTGAAGAGTTGATTATTTCTTTAGATTTAAGCGGTGAAGCTTTGCATATGCGTGGTTATCGTGAAGAAACAGGGAAAGCACCGTTGCGTGAAACCTTGGCGGCAGCGATTGTGTTGCGTTCGGGCTGGCAAAAAGGTACGCCACTTGTCGATCCGATGTGTGGTTCGGGGACTTTGTTGATTGAAGCAGCTCAAATGCAAGCAAATATTGCTCCACAAATTAACCGTATCCATTGGGGATTTGATAGTTGGAAAGGGCATCAGATCGAACTGTGGAAAAGGGTTTGGCAGGAAGCTAAGGAGCGTGAAATCCTGCCCCCCTCCGCCTTCGGCACCTCCCCCCGCGAGCAGGGGGAGGAAAGCAAAGTGCTGTTCTTCGGCTTTGACCTTGATCACAGAGTGCTACAAAAAGCTAAACAGAATGCGAAAAATGCAGGGGTGGCAGATTTAATTCAGTGGCAACAAGGCGATGTGTCGGCGTTGAAAAATCCGATTGCAGAGCAGGTGGGGACGGTGATTTGTAATCCGCCTTATGGTGAGCGATTAGGTACAACCCCAGCGTTAATTGCGTTGTACTCTGTCTTTGGGCAACGGTTAAAACAGCAATTTGCAGGTTGGAATGCCTCTATTTTTAGTGGCGAACCTGAATTACTGAACTGCTTACGTTTGCGTTCAGCTCGTCAATTTAAGGCAAAGAACGGACCGCTTGAGTGTGTGCAGAAGAACTATTTGATCAGCGAAAATGCAGACAAGCGGTCAGATCTTGATGAAAATCTGCAATTTAGCCAAAACGCACAAGTTGCCCCTGATTTTGCTAATCGCTTAACCAAAAATATCAAGAAGATCGAAAAATGGGCGAAACAGCAAGGGCTTGATGCTTATCGTTTATACGATGCGGATCTGCCTGAATATAATTTGGCGGTAGATAGATATGGCGATCATATCGTGGTGCAAGAGTATGCCGCACCGAAAAATATTGATGAAAACAAAGCTCGCCAGCGCTTGCTTGATGCGGTATCAGCGACCTTGTATGTCACTGGTGTTGAAACGAATAAATTAGTCTTAAAGGTTCGCCAACGTCAAAAAGGGACTAATCAGTATGAGAAACTGGCGAATAAAGGCGACTATTTCTTCGTGAATGAATACGGGGCGAAGCTATGGGTGAATTTGACGGATTACCTTGATACAGGCTTGTTCCTTGACCACCGCTTAACGCGTAAGATGGTCGGTGAAATGGCGAAAGGAAAAACCTTCCTAAATCTGTTTGCCTACACGGGTTCAGCGACAGTTCACGCCGCATTAAACGGGGCAAAATCGACCACGACCGTAGATATGTCAAACACTTATCTCAACTGGGCGGAACAAAATCTTGAACTGAACAATATTTCACTACGAAATCACCGCTTGCATCAGGCAGATTGTTTGCAGTGGTTAGCGGATTGCCGTGAGCGTTTTGAGTTGATTTTCGTTGATCCGCCGACCTTTTCTAACTCAAAACGAATGGAAAACAGCTGGGACGTGCAACGTGATCATATTGCCTTGATGAAACAGTTGAAACGTATCTTAACGGCAAACGGCACTATCGTATTCTCAAACAATAAACGTGGCTTTAAAATGGATTTTGACGGCTTGGCTGAATTAGGATTAACGGCGGAAAACATTTCGCACAAAACATTACCGTTAGATTTTGAGCGTAATCCGCATATTCATAACTGCTGGATTGTGAAACATTCGGAATAAATTATGTTAGATATTGTGTTATATGAACCTGAAATCCCACAAAATAGTGGGAATATTATCCGCCTTTGTGCAAACTGTGGTTTTCGTTTGCATATGATTGAGCCACTTGGTTTTGCTTGGGACGATAAAAAATTACGTCGTTCTGGGCTGGATTACCACGAGTTTGTCGATATTCAGAAATATAAAGACTTCGATGATTTCCTTGAGCGAGCAAAGCCTAAACGCCTTTTTGCTTTAACTACCAAAGGCGAGCCTAATCATAGTGATGTGCAGTACGAACTGGGGGATTTTCTGATGTTCGGTCCTGAAAGCCGAGGGATACCGAAAGCGATTTTAGACAGTTTACCGATGTCACAAAAAATCCGTATCCCGATGTGTAAAGATAGCCGTAGTATGAACTTGTCTAATTCCGTTGCCGTTGTGGTGTACGAAGCGTGGCGACAGTTTGGCTATCAAAATGCAGTGCCAAGACAGCCAATTTAAGCAAAAGCCCTTAGTGAAAACTAAGGGCTTTAGTATCATTATTGGATAGAAAATTTAACTGGCACAGTGAGCGATGTTGGGAATCCCGCAGGTGGTGGCGAACTCATTTTCGTACTTTGAGCGGCTTTCATTGCGGCAGCATCTAAGTTGCTGTTTCCTGAAGAATTTATCACTTGTACATTGATGACTTGTCCTGATGAAGATAATTGGAAAGATAGGGTAACAGTTCCTGTTTTTCTCATCATTTTTTCTCTTTGCGGATAAGCATTATTTGCTCTTTGCTGTAAAGTCCGTTGTAATTGAGCTTTATAGGCATTGATTTCTCCCGCACTAGATGCACTATTTGTCGAAGCAAATCCCGTATTTTGTGCTTGTGCATTTGCTGGACCTACCTGATTTTTTGTGCCTTGGAACGCATTTGGTACAGCTTTTGCTACAATACCTTGTTTGACTTCTTTGCCTTTTTCTAGCGCTTTTATCGGTGCTTTTTCTGGTTTAGCCTTTTCTACGGGTTTCTCTTTTGGTTTAGGTTTCTCTTTAGGAATTGGTTTTGGTTTTTCTTTTGGTGTTTCTTTCGGCTTCTCTTTAGGTTTTTCTTTTGGTTTTGGCTCAGGCTTAGGTTGTGGCTTTGGCTCAATTTTAGGCTCAGGGATAGGTTCTGGCTCAATAATTGGCTCAGACTCTTTAGGCTCTTCTATTTGTTCAACCTTTTCTACCACTTCTTCAGTCGTGACAGCGACTTGCTCCTGTTCTAAACGCGCAGCGAGCATTTCAATCGAAATACTGTTTACTTGCTCAACAGGTGGTAGTGGCTTTTCAATGTTCATTGAAGTGAGAATACCTGCAAATACAGAACCATGTAGCGCAAGAGAACCGATTAATCCAATACGAGAGTGACGTTTTTGCATAATTTTACCTATTTGGCATTCTCTTTTTTCGTCACAATCGCCACATTTTTGATTTCATTTGCTGCGAGCATATCTGTTAATTCAACAAATTTTTCAAAAGCAACTGCGGCATCTACTTTCAAAGTGACTTTTTGGCTTTTATCCCAAGTCGCAATCTCCGTATTTAGCATTTCTTTGGTGATCTGTTTGTCATTGTAGAAGAATTCATTATTTTCTGTGATGGTAAGCAATTTCGCTAATTCATCCGCTTTCATCGCCTGTGTTGTTGATGCTTTAGGTACATTCACTTGAATCTTTCCTTGAGAGATAAAAGACGCTGTGACTAATACAATCGCTAAAAGTACCAACATAATGTCGATAAAAGGGATAATATTAATTTCATCAAATTTTTTCATCGCAACCTCATCTGCAAATTTTTCGATTAAAGTGACCGCTTACGCTTTTTCTTTGCGAGCTTGCAGAGCTTGCCATTTCAATTTATTTTCTTCGACTTTACGCCCAAAGCCGTTATAGAACATCATCGCTGGAATAGCAACGAGAATACCAACAGCAGTCGCTTTTAATGCTAAAGAGAGATGTACCATGATGGATGCGGCATCAATATCGCCACCAGAATGTCCTAATTCATAGAAGGTTAATAAAATACCGATAACCGTACCTAATAATCCAATATAAGGGGCATTTGAGCCAATCGTTGAAATTGTTGTAAGGTTAGAAGTGAGATTAATTTCTAATTCTTGAATAGTTTCATATTGTTTGACATCGACCTTACGATAAAACAGGACGCGTTCAATGATTTTTGCAAACAGGATAATACTCATTAAGCCGAGTAAACCAAGAATGATATAGTCAATGTAACTTTGTAAAAATTGGAAAAGTTGCTCCATAAAAACTGCCTTAATTATAAAAATATGAAAAAGAAAATTATCTGCATTTGATAATTGTTCTTATTATATAATAATAAGTGATTTTTTCAAATACTACTTATTTAAGTGATAGCTTTACTTTCGGTGATTTAGTGACTATATTCTTTAAATTTTCAGCAATAGGAAAACCAAAATGGAAGAAACATTTACAGAAATTACACCGCAACAAGCGTGGAATATGATGCAAAATGAAGGTGCGGTATTAGTGGATATTCGAGATATGATGCGCTTTAGTTATAGTCGTCCTCAAGGTGCATTTCATTTAACCAATCAAAGTTATGGTAAATTTTTAGATGAATATGATTTTGATGAGCCGATTATTGTGAGTTGTTATCATGGTGTGAGTAGTCGTAATACGGCACAATTTCTGGTAGAGCAAGGGTTTGAGCGTGTTTACAGTGTAAAGGGCGGTTTTGAAGGTTGGGTGAAATCTGAATTGCCTATCGAAACGGCTTATTAATTTAGGAAAATGGTATGTGGAAAGAAGTTTTACTTAACTATGGTATCTTTTTATTAGAATTATTAACGGTCTTTGGGATTGTTGCCGTTGTCGTTATGTTGATCTTAGATGCACGTAAACACACGGAAAATGGTGCGATTACTGTGACGAACTTGACCGAAAAATATCAAGATCAAGAAAAAGAGTTAAATGCGTTCTTTCTAAGTGAAGAAGAACAAAAGCACCAAGAAAAACTAGAGAAAAAAGCACTCAAAGAAAAAGTAAAAGCAGAGAAAAAACGCTTAAAAGAAGGGGGAGAACCTTCGGATGAAACTAAAAAATCTCGCTTATTTGTGGTGAATTTCCATGGTGATATTCAAGCGAGCCATGTTTCTAGCTTGCGTAAAGAGATTGATGCGATTTTATCCTTAGCAGATCCAGAGAAAGACGAAGTGCTAGTTAAATTAGAAAGTCCAGGCGGTGTCGTACATGGTTATGGATTAGCCGCATCTCAATTACAGCGTTTAAAAGATCGACAAATCCCTTTAACTGTTGCAGTTGATAAGGTGGCGGCAAGTGGTGGATATATGATGGCGTGTGTCGCAAATAAAATTGTGTCTGCACCCTTTGCAGTGATTGGCTCTATTGGTGTTGTTGCTCAAGTACCTAACATTCATCGTTTATTGAAAAAACATGATATTGATGTAGATGTAATGACCGCAGGGGAGTATAAGCGTACTGTTACTTTAGTGGGGGAAAACACAGAAAAAGGGAAAGAAAAGTTCCAACAAGAATTAGAAGAAACCCATAAATTATTTAAACAGTTTGTGGCTCTTCACCGCCCGATTGTCGAGATAGAAAAAATTGCAACGGGAGAACACTGGTTTGGTCAGCAAGCGATTGATCTTAAATTAGTAGATGAACTTTCTACGAGTGATGATTTGATTTTAAATGCAGTTAAAGAAAAGAACGTAATTGAAGTCAAATATCGCCAGAAGAAAAAGCTTTCTCAACGTGTCGGTGAGCAAATTGAAACAAGCTTTGAAAATGTGGTGGCAAAATTACTCCATAAAAATAGCTCTTCGATGTTATAAATTTTGACAAGTTGAGTAAATTTTGATTTTTGTCGAATAATTAGACTTCCAAAATTGGAAAAAAATGCGTATTATACGCCCCTTACTAAGAGCAATTGCTCCTTGAGTATAGAAAGAGAAGTACGGTTTATGCCGTACTTTTTATTTGGAAATCACTCTTGTTAAATTTGTTCTAAAAATAATCAAAGGATGAGTCGATGCGAATTGGCCAGTATGAAATTAAAAATCGTATTTTCCTCGCACCGATGGCAGGGATTACCGATCAGCCGTTTAGACGATTATGTAGCCAATTAGGTGCAGGTTTAACATTTTCAGAGATGATGTCCACAAATCCTGATGTATGGCATACCGAAAAATCACGTTTGCGTTTAGCACACCATGATGACATTGGTATTAATGCTGTACAAATTGCGGGATCTGATCCCACAGAGATGGCAATCGCAGCAAAAATAAATGTGGAATATGGGGCAGACATTATTGATATCAATATGGGCTGCCCAGCTAAGAAGGTAAACAAAAAGATGGCAGGATCTGCACTTCTACGTGAACCTGATTTAGTTGCTCGCATTTTGGATGCCGTTGTAAATGCTGTTGATGTGCCTGTGACTTTAAAAATTAGAACGGGTTGGGATCCTGAGAACCGAAATTGCTTGGATATTGCAAAAATTGCTGAAGAAGCAGGTATTTCAGCATTGACGATACATGGGAGAACTCGAAGTTGCTTATTTGAAGGTGATGCCGAGTATGACAGTATTAAAGCAGTAAAACAGGCGGTTTCGATTCCTATTGTTGCTAATGGCGATATTACCTCTGCTGAAAAAGCGAAACAGGTTCTTGACTACACACAAGCGGATGCGGTGATGATTGGTCGAGGCAGTTTGGGGTGCCCATGGCTATTTTCGGAAATCGGAAAGTTTTTCGAGAAAGGAGATCTCGTTTCGACATTATCGTTAGAGCAAAAATGTCAATTTATGTTAGAGCATATCGAAAACCTACATCATTTCTATGGTGAAGAAAAAGGATATCGAATTGCACGTAAACATGTTGGCTGGTATGTCGAACAATTAAAACCAAATTCAAATTTTAGACGTACTTTTAATGCATTTGATTCAACGACCGAGCAATTAAACGCATTAGAAGATTTTGTGAAATCGATTCATTTAGAATCCTAATAAGTTGGATAGAAGTACATGTTAGAACAACAACCTACACAAAACCCATTAACAGTATCAATGTTAAACGCACAATCTCAACAAGTGAATAAACCACTTCGTGATAATGTGAAACAAGCCGTAAGAAATTACTTACATCAATTAGGTGGTGAAGATCCAACAGAATTATATGAGTTGGTCCTATCAGAAATTGAACACCCAATGTTAGATATGGTAATGCAATATACACGCGGTAACCAAACTCGTGCTGCAACAATGCTTGGTATTAACCGTGGTACGTTACGTAAAAAATTAAAAAAATACGGTATGGGCTAATTCCTGACTAATATAAAAAAAGAAAACCTATAAGTATTACTTATAGGTTTTTTGGTGTAATAGACAAAATAGTTGCTAAAAAGTGGTTTAAAGCCTTATAGCACAAGGCTTTAAGCCCTGTTTTTGAAATATGAACAAAAAACTGCCCATTTTGCCAAAGTCAGAAAATAAAGAAACATGGTATACAAAATAATACTCAACGTTATTTTTGTAATGAATGTCATAAAACGTTTATTTTAAAAACTAAATTAGATCCAATTAAAATTTGGACTGATTACACATCTGGAAAACAAACCTATCAACAACTTGCCGTTAAATATCATTGTTCAGTCAGAACGATTCAAAGATATATTGATAAAGCCCCTAAAACACCTTTAAAACCACCTTTAAATCGATACTTGAACATCATCATGGATACGACATTCTTCGGTCGTTATTTTGGTGTATTAGTGTTGATGGATTCAAATTCAAATAACGTCATTTCTCATTATTTTGTGCGAACCGAAAAAGATATTTACTATAAACTTGCCCTGAATAGATTAAGAGAAAAAGGCTATATAATTCAATCAATTATCTGTGATGGCAGGCGTGGTTTAATGAAAGATTTATTTAATACGCCGGTACAAATGTGTCAATTTCATATGGTAGCAATTGTAATGAGAAAATTAAGAAAAAAATATCAATCGCAAGCGGGTAAAGAACTAAAAATAATTGTAAAAACACTCACGAGTAGCTCAAAAAATGAATTTTATCGGCGATTACATTCTTGGTTTATAAAACACCAAACGTTTTTAAAAGAACGGAGTGATAAAGCGAATGAAAAAGGCTATTTCCCCTATAAACATCGCAATGTAAGAAGTGCTTATGCCAGTTTAAAGCGTTATATGGATTGTATTTTTACCTACAAGAAATGTTCTGAATTAAATATAGAAAAGACGACAAATCGTTTAGAAGGATTATTTAGTGAACTTAAACGAAAATTAAATAATCATAACGGATTAACGAAAAAGCGTAAGATGTTGTTTATACAGGATTTTTTAAATAAAAAGAGTTGCTAACATTTAAAGAAAATAAACATTAGCAACTGTTTTGTCCACTTGGCATAGTTTTTGACGGTTCAGCAACTATTTTGTCTACTATGCCGGTTTTTTTATGCCTGATTAAAGGCATGTCAGGAAAAATCATATTGATCATTTGTTATTCTTTTTCACCAAAAGCGTTAATGTTTCGTAATGCGCTGTATGGGGAAACATATCGAATAATTGGACTTTTTTGAGTTCATAATGGCTGAGTGAGGCAAAATCTTTTGCCATCGTTTCTGCATTACAGCTGGAATAAATCAAGTAGGGAGAGCCGAGTTGATTGATAAATTCGGCTAACGGTTTGCCGATGCCCCGTCTTGGTGGATTGACAATCACAAGATCGGGCGTTCTTCCTTTTTCATTCAAGGCAAATTGAGCCGAATCCAACGAAGCGAATTTGACATTTTGTAAGCCAAGCTGTTGGGCGGATTTTGTGGCACTGGCGATGGCAGAGGCAGAAATCTCAATACCCGTGAGTGCGACATTTGGATTGTTGGCTTGTAATGTGTTGGCACAATGTAGCCCAAAGCCCCCGACACCGCAGAACAGATCCCACAGTTGTGTAATTGGTAGCTCTTTTATCCATTCTTGAGCCGTATGGTAAAGTTGGCTGGCAACCGTTGGATTGGTTTGGAAAAAACCTTGCGGACGAATAAACAGCGGAATTTGATTAAAATGTTCTTCTAATACTTGCTGTTCCGTCAGAAAAATCTCTTGTTCACCTTCCAAAATCGCAGAATGTTGCGGTTGTATATTCAAACTCACCACCGATTTTTCAGGTAGTTGAGCCAGTAACATTGGCAATTCACGCTCGACAAGCGGTCGTTTTAGCTCACTTCTTAACACAAAGCGGATCATCAAGGATTGATTATGCTGACTTTGGGTAATCAAGATATATTTGAGTTCGCCCCGTTTTTTTGCCACGTTGTAAGGCACAAGCCCAGCCCGTCCGATAAAGTTTTTCAGAATAGGGAAAAGTGGCGTAAAGGCTTGCGGATAAAGCGGACAGTCCGTTAAATCCGTGCCGGTGCCGTCTTCATTTAAAATCCCTAAAATTGGACGTTCAACACTGCCTGTGACCACCATTTTGGCTTTGTTACGAAAATGTGCCAAAGAAGATGTGACCGCAGGTAAAAATTCCGTGCTTTGCAAAAGATAAGGCGAAACTAACCGCTTAAGATCCGCCGTTTTCTCTGCCAGTTGTTCGGCATAGCTTTTATAAAGCCATTGGCACGAATTACAACGGTTCTGTTCAAAATGGTGGCAAGTGAGTTTAGGCATTCTGGGCTTTCCATTCCAACCATTGTTCTTGAAGTGTCGCAAGCTGTTGATGAGCCTGTTGCCAACGTGGGCTGGCTTCCAGCTCTGACCAACTGATCGAACGGCGTTTCATTAGGCTTAAGTGGCGTTCTTTCTGTGTTGGGGTAGGCTGATATTTCAGGTTATCTAACACTTGCACCACGCCGTCAGGCTCGTTGCAGAGTAGTAACAAATCACAACCTGCTTGTAAGGCTTTCTCGCTTCGTTCCACATAGTTCCCCATAAACCCAGCACCTTTCATTCCTAAATCATCAGAGAAAATCACGCCGTTAAATTGCAACTGCTTGCGTAAAATCTCTCTCAGCCAGTAACTTGAACCGCTGGCAGGTTGGCTGTCACACTGGGTGTAAATCACGTGAGCTGGCATAATCGCCGATAATTTTCCTTTGGCGATCAGTTGTTTAAACGGTTGAATATCGTGATTAAAGATCGTTTCTTTTGGACGATCATCAAAGGGCGTTTCAAGATGAGAGTCGGCAATAACGTGACCGTGACCAGGGAAATGTTTGCCTGTGGTTGCCATACCGATTTCTCGCATACCGTCAATAAAGGCTTCTGCGACAGGTAGCATTGTAGCTACATTTTTCCCAAACGAGCGATCACCGATTGCCTTGCTACAATGCCCTAAATCCAACACAGGGGCAAAACTTAAATCAATATCTAACGCAAACATTTCTGCTGACATTAGCCAGCCAGCTTCTTGGGCAAGTTGCAAGCGGTCTAATTGTAAAAAAGATTGCATGGCAGGCAATTTGGTAAAGCCTTCACGGAAACGTTGCACTCGACCGCCTTCTTGATCAACGGTGATTAATAATGGCTTTTTCACTCGTTGGCGGACAGATTTAATAAGGGCTTGCAACTGGGCTTTGTCGTGAAAATTACGAGTAAAGAGAATAAGTCCTGAAACTAATGGATGTTCAAGTAACTCTTGTTCTTCTTGTGTAAGTTCGTAGCCTGCGAGATCGATAAGTAACATAGGTTTCCTTTTAATTAAAAAGCCCTCAAGTGAGGGCTTATTTTACAATTATTCTTGTGCGTTAAGCTGATGTTTTGCTTGGTTTTTACGCATTTTAATGTTGATAAACTCTACAATCACCGAGAAGCCCATTGCAGTGTAAATCGCTGATTTTGGAATATGGATATTAAAGCCTTCACCCATTAATGCGATACCGATTAAAATTAAGAATGCAAGTGCTAAATTCTTAATGGTTGGGTTATGATCAACGAAATCCCCGATTGGTTTTGCAGCAAACATCATCACACCAACTGCGATCATAATTGCAATCACCATGACAGGAATATCATCTGCCATACCAACAGCGGTGATAACAGAGTCTAGCGAGAATACGATGTCTAAAATGGCGATTTGGATAAGAATCATAAAGTAATTTGCTTTTTTACCCGTTTTACCTTCCGTATCGTGTGGTTCACCTTTAATCGCTTCAACAAGTTCCATTGCACTTTTAACGACTAGGAACAAGCCCCCGAAGAATAAAATCAGGTCACGCCCTGAAATCGGTTTATCCATAATCGTAAAGAGCGGATCGACTAATCGCATCATCCACGCTAATGAAAGTAGGAGAAGAATACGAGTTCCCATTGCCAAACCTAAACCGATAATACGTGCAGATTGGCGTTGTTTTTCAGGTAAACGAGAAACTAAAATACTGATGAAAATAATGTTATCAATACCTAGCACGATTTCTAACGCCGCTAAGGTAAAGAGAGCAACCCACGCTTCCGGGCTAGCAATCCACTCAAACATAGAAAGATCCTTGGATAAAATTAAACATAACATCGGCAGAAATTGCCGAACTAAAAGTTGCACATCATATAGAGAGCTGTGGTAAAATTAAAGGGGCGAATGTAAAAAATTTTGTAAAATCTCTGCGGTAAATGGTTTACGCAAATAAAACCCCAGTGGTAGTGATTGAATTTTTTCACCATATTGATTTACTGCCCCAGCTAACGACTTATTATTTCGCCCTTTGGGACGCAAATGAAGCACTTCCCCTAAACTCGCATTGATCTCATTTAAACGCCCAAGCACAATCAATTCCATTAACTCTTCCCAGTCTTGCTGTAACTGTTGTTCCTGTTGTGGGGACGGCGACCATAAAATCGGCTGTCCGATATGTCTTTTTTCAAGGGGAATTGACCGCTTACCTTCAACGGGTATCCACAAAACCCGTTGTAATTTATGTTTAACGTGAGAGGTTTGCCACACAATACCGTGATTGTCCGTTAAAGGTGCAAGGCTGACAAAGGTAGTTTCTAACGGCAATCCTTTTTCATTGACAGGAATGGTCTTCAACTCAATGCCTAAATGAGCAAAATCTTGTTCAGGTTTACTGCCAGCCTTTGCCCCCAACGCCGTTTCAATAAGCATACCCACCCAACCTTTATCTCGACGTAAATCAGGCGGTACAACCATATTCAACTGTTCGGCAATTTCCCCAAGGGTAAAGCCTGCGAGCCATTGGGCTTTGGCGAGAAGCTCTGTTTCTGTGGCGGAGTGAGTGGCAAGTTGCATTGATCTGTTATCTCTTATATAAAACAAGCGGTCACTTTATCATAAAAATTTGCAAATTTTTTTGACGAACTGACCGCTTGTTGATTTCTGTTGTTGCTAATTTACAAATTGAAGATTAATTCCCCAACAACTTATTCATACGTTTAATAAACGCCGTTGGGTTTTCCAATGTGCCACGTTCAGCGAGTAACGCTTGTTCAAACAAGAGTTCAATCCAGTCGTTAAATTCCGCTTCGTCAGCAATATCAGCCACACGTTTTACCATTGAATGTTCAGGGTTTAACTCGAAAGTATATTTCACTTCAGGAGCTTGCTGTCCCATTGCTGCGAACAGTTTTGCCATTTGCGTGGTCATTTCGTCGCTGTCGGTTGAAACAACTGCTGGCGTATCGGTCAAGCGGTGAGTTAAGACCACTTTTTTGACACGTTCGCCTAAATAGCCTTTGGCTCTCTCTAAGAAACTCGCAAATTCAGCTTCTTGTGCTTTTTGGGTTTCTTCTTCCGCTTTGTCAGCAAGATCGCCTAAATCTAAGTCTGATTTAGTGATACTTTGTAGTGGCTTGCCGTCAAATTCGGTTAAATGGCTGATAAACCATTCATCAATGCGGTCAGAAAGCAGTAAGACTTCAATGCCTTTTTTGTTGAACAGCTCTAAATGTGGGCTGTTTTTCGCCGCTTGATAGCTGTCGGCAGTTAAGAAGTAAATCGCTTTCTGACCTTCTTTCATTCTTGCAATATAATCGCTCAAACTCACCGCTTGTTCGCTACTGTCAGTATGTGTTGAAGCAAAGCGGATTAAGGCTGCCACTTGGTTTTTATTCGCAAAATCTTCTCCTACGCCCTCTTTCAAGACTAAACCGAACGCATTCCAGAATTGTTGGTACTGTTCGGCATTATCTTTCGCCAGTTTTTCCAACATTTGTAAGGCACGTTTGGTTAGCGCAGAGCGGAGTGACTGAGTGACTTTGTTCTCTTGCAAAATTTCACGGCTGACGTTAAGTGGTAAGTCGTTGGTATCCAACAATCCACGCATAAAGCGAAGATAATTCGGCATAAAGACTTCCGCATCGTCCATAATAAACACACGTTGCACATAGAGTTTTAAGCCGTGTTTTTGTTCACGCTGGAACAGATCCCACGGGGCTTTGCTTGGCACATAAAGCAGGCTGGTATATTCTTGTTTGCCTTCAACTTTATTGTGTGACCAAATTAACGGATCGGCAAAATCGTGGCTGATGTGTTTGTAGAACTCTTTGTATTCTTCATCAGAAATCTCATTTTTAGAGCGAGTCCAAAGTGCTTGAGCTTTGTTAATTTTTTCCCATTTGGTGCCGGTTTCTTTGCCTTCGTCATCATACTCTTTGGTTTGAATTTCCACCGCTAAACCGATATGGTCAGAGTATTTACCGATAATGTCACGCAAACGCCATTCGCTTAAAAACTCTTTTTCATCGTCACGCAAGTGTAAAATCACGTCCGTACCACATCCTGCTTTTTCAATATCGGCAACGGTGTAATCGCCTTCGCCTGCCGATTCCCACAATACGCCTTGAGTTGCATCACTGCCTGCGGCACGGGTGCGAACAGTCACTTTATCGGCAACGATAAAAGACGAATAGAAGCCCACACCGAATTGACCGATTAATTGGCTGTCTTTCGCTTGGTCTGAACCGAGTGTATTTAAAAACTCTTTAGTGCCTGATTTGGCAATAGTACCCAGATGATCGATTACTTGCTCACGGTTCATACCGATACCGTTATCGCTGATTGTGATGGTGCCTAAGGTTTCATCAATACTAATACGCACACGCAACTCACCGTCGCCTTCATAAAGTTCAGGTTGAGAAAGGGCTTTGAAACGTAATTTATCAGCAGCGTCTGACGCATTGGAAATTAACTCACGCAAAAAGATCTCTTTATTAGAATAGAGTGAGTGGATCATTAATTGAAGCAGTTGTTTGACTTCCGACTGAAAGCCACGGGTTTCTTGGTTTGTACTCATAATTTTCCTTTTATGTTTATCACAAAAAAATAACGCCCTACTAAATAGGGCGTTATTCTTAAATTTCAAGGGAATTATTCATCTTCCGTAAAACGTTTTGCTTTATATTTTGGATTCATCAAGTTTTCGACCGATAAAATATCGTCTAACTGTGCTTCTGTCAGCAAGCCACGCTCTAACACGACTTCTCGCACGCTTCTGCCTGTGGTTGCACAGATTTTACCGACAATATCACCTTCGTGGTGTCCGATAAACGGATTGAGATAGGTAACGATACCGATAGAGTTAAACACATAACCTTCACAAATCTCTTTGTTCACCGTGATACCGTCAATACATTTATCACGCAAGTTTACACAAGCATTTGCCAAGATGTCGATAGACTCAAACATCGCTTGTCCGATAACAGGCTCCATTACGTTTAATTGTAATTGTCCTGCTTCTGCGGCAAAGGTCACTGTTGTATCGTTACCGATAATTTTAAAGCAAACTTGGTTCACTACTTCTGGCACAACTGGGTTTACTTTCGCTGGCATAATGGAAGAACCGGCTTGCAATTCAGGCAAGTTGATTTCATTTAAGCCTGCACGCGGACCTGATGAAAGCAAACGCAAGTCGTTACAAATTTTAGACAATTTCACTGCCGTACGTTTTAATGCCCCGTGAACCATCACATAAGCACCGCAGTCCGATGTTGCTTCGATTAAGTGTTCAGATAAGGTACAAGGCAACTGGGTCACTTCCGCAAGGTATTTCACTGCAAGCGGTGCGTAACCTTCTGGCGTATTCAAACCTGTACCGATTGCCGTTGCCCCTAAGTTTACTTCAAGCAACAATTCTGCGGTACGTTTTAAGTTTTTCACTTCTTCATCTAACAACACAGAAAACGCTTTGAACTCTTGCCCAACGGTCATTGGCACAGCGTCTTGCAACTGGGTGCGTCCCATTTTTAAGATATTCGCAAACTCATCCGCTTTATTTTCAAAGCCGTGTTGTAAGTAAAGTACTTTGGTGATGAGTTGCATGATGCTGTTATAAACGGCAATACGGAAACCCGTTGGGTAAGCGTCATTGGTAGATTGACTCGCATTAACGTGATCCATTGGATTGATAATATGGTATTCACCTTTTTTATGCCCCAATAATTCCAAAGCCAAGTTTGCCACCACTTCATTGGTATTCATATTCACCGAAGTACCCGCTCCCCCTTGATACACATCAGACGGGAACTGATCCATACAACGACCATTCACTAAAATCTCATCACAGGCTTGTACAATCGCTTTCGCAATTTTCTTTGGAATCGCCCCTAATTCACCGTTAGCAAGGGCAGTTGCTTTTTTCACCATGACCATACCACGCACAAACTCAGGTACGTCAGAAATGGTATTTTTGGAAATATTAAAATTCTCTACGGCACGTAGAGTATGGATACCCCAATAAACATCATTAGAAACTTCACGTTCACCTAATAGATCGAATTCAATACGGGTATTGCTCATAAGATTATCCTCATCATTTTTTGATTAACTAAATTGATGTGGAAGATCATACCGAGAGAGAAAGGGAAAAAATGTGATCTAGATCATATTTTCAAAATGGGGGAGGGCGATATAAATTACCGTTTCGGATTAGTTTTTTTTATGATAAAAAGCCCCTGAATATCAGGGGCTTAAGGTTAAGACTATTTTAAAATCGTTAATTCTCGAGCTTTTAACTCAGCTTTATTCAATTCGCTGTCAATTTCACCGTAAATACGCACTTTGTCATTTTTACTTACGTTTTGACCTTGCCAAATATGGTTGTCAATTTCAACACGGATCTGACCGCTTGTATCTGCCAAAATGTATTCATCGTCATCAACTTGGCTAATAATGTTGCCTTCAACGGTAACATAGCTATCATCACGAGCCGATAACGCTTGTTTTACGCTGATTGTCGTTGCCGGAACATTGGCTCCAAACACTTGTTGGGTATTGTTGTTATTGCTACAACCTACTAAAGCAACTGATGCAACAAGGGTTGATAAAACTAGATATTTTTTCATTTTAACCACCTATTTATTTGCTAATACGGTGAACATCAATTTGAGTTCTTCCATCATCTTTATCTACTTCACCGTAAATACGAACTTTGTTTTTTGCGCTAACATTTAAGCCATTCCAAGCGTCATCATCAACGTCAATTTGAATTTGACCTGTGCTATCTTTAAAGATAAATGTATCTTCATCAATTTGTTTCACAATATAGCCAGAAATAGAGGCTGGCGTATTGTCATAGGCTCTTTTGGCTTTTGCTACTGTCGTTACTGTAGCAACATTGCCGCCAGTATAACCGCTTTGTGTATTATTACCTTGATAACCAGCAAAAGCAGATGTTGAAAGAGTAAGTAATGTTGCCACTGTCATTAATTTTTTCATTTTGATCTCCGAGTGAGTTTTATGGATTTAAGCATTTCGCTTTTGATGTTGCACATTAGAACACGGGAATCTTAAAAATTTCTTAAGAAATGAAAAATTATTCCAATCGGTTAAATTTTCTACTCTACGGCATAACCCTGTGGCGATAATAATTGATTATCTAAATAGGCTTTGCCTTCCACTAATTTCAATCTGTCGTCACAGAACCATTGCACCACAAGGGGATAACAGCGATGTTCTTGTTCATAAACACGCTCAATCACATCATCTAATTCATCATCAGGATAAATCGGAACTTTCGCTTGTAGAATAATCGCTCCGCCATCTACTTCTTCATTAACAAAGTGAATGGTTGTGCCGTGTTCTGTATCACCTGCATCCATTGCTCGTTGATGTGGGTTTAAACCTGCATATTTAGGTAAAAGTGATGGGTGAATATTAAGAATTTTACCTGTAAAGCGAGCGGTAAATTCAGGGGTAAGAATTTTCATATAGCCAGCTAAGACAATTAAATCGGCTTGCAGAGCTTCAATTTGTTCTGCAATGGCATTATCCATTGCCAGATTATCTGAAAAGTCTTTTTTGGTAAAAACAAAGGTAGAAATCCCCGCTTGTTTAGCTCTTTCTAATCCGTATGCCGATGCTTTATTTGAGATCACACCACGGATTTTACCTTTGATGTTTCCTGCGTGAATAGCATCTATAATGGCTTGTAAATTTGAGCCATTGCCTGAGATCATGACGACAATATTTTTCATTACTACATTCTCTTGCAAATTTTTGCCAAAAAACAACCGCTTGTAATGATTACAAGCGGTCACTTTTATTGGTTTTTTTACAGAATTTCAACCTGTTCTGTGCCACTACCTAATGCTTCAATCTTACCGATCACCCAAGCATTTTCGCCGGCTTCCGTTAACACTTTTAATGCTGTTTCAACATCTTTTTCAGGTAGAGCAATCACCATACCTACACCACAGTTAAAGGTGCGATACATTTCATAACGGCTGATGTTACCTTTTTCTTGTAACCATTTAAATGATGGCAACCATTCCCAGCTTGCTTCATTAATCACAGCTTTTACATCGGCTGGTAATACACGTGGAATATTTTCCCAGAAACCACCGCCTGTTAAGTGTGCGATAGCGTGAACTTCAGCTTGTTTAATTAACTCCAACACCGATTTTACATAGATTTTAGTTGGTGCAAGGAAATGCTCACTCAATGGTTTACCTTCGAGTAAATCTGTTGGTTTTGCACCGCTTACTTCTAACACTTTACGGATCAAGGAGTAACCATTCGAATGTGGACCGCTTGAACCCAATGCAATCAGCGTATCGCCAACTTGAACTTTTGAGCCATCAATAATTTCTGATTTTTCCACAACACCAACGCAGAAACCTGCTAAGTCGTAATCGCCTTCGTGATACATCCCTGGCATTTCTGCGGTTTCACCACCAACTAATGCACAGCCAGATTGTTCACACCCATTGGCAATGCCTTTAATGACAGAGCTTGCTACATCAACATCTAATTTACCTGTTGCATAGTAATCAAGGAAGAACAATGGTTCAGCACCTTGTACGACTAAATCATTCACACACATTGCGACTAAGTCGATACCAATCGTATCGTGTTTATTTAAATCAATCGCTAAACGCAATTTTGTACCCACACCATCAGTGCCAGACACTAAAATCGGCTCTTTGTATTTGGTTGGTAATGCACATAAAGCACCAAAGCCACCTAATCCGCCGATGACTTCAGGACGGCGAGTGCGTTTTACATCACCTTTAATACGTTCGACTAATTCATTACCAGCGTGAATATCGACACCAGCATCTTTATAACTTAGTTGTGTTGTCACGATTAAAAACCTCATTGGAGAAAAAACTGGTGCAAGTATAGCATTAAGCAAACGTTTGCGGTAGCGTTAAAATCACAATTTAAAAAGCAAATAAAATGTGAGAAATTTCGCTTTTTATACAAAATATATTTGCTAAAAAGGCAGAGTTCTGCTATTTATACGCGCTTTCAAAGCACCCCTAAAAAGTCGCGTAGTAAATTAGGGAAGAAAATTCCAATAAAACAGGAGTGAATTATGACAGTGGCAAAACCCACTTCTTTAAGTTTATTAGCCCTTGCGGGTGTCTCACCTTACCAATTAGGTAAGGATGAAGAATATATGAGCGAAGCTCAAATTGAGCATTTCCGCAAAATTTTAAAAGCATGGCACGCTCAAATTATGGAAGAGGCTGAGCGCACTAAAAGTCAAATGCAAGATGAGGTGACGAACTTTGCTGATCCTGCTGACCGTGCAACGCAAGAAGAAGAGTTTAGCCTTGAATTACGCAACCGTGATCGTGAACGTAAATTGCTCAAACGTATTGAACAGACCTTAATCAAGTTAGATGAAGGCGACTACGGCTATTGCGATACTTGTGGCATTGAAATCGGCTTAAAACGTTTAGAGGCTCGTCCAACGGCAGAACTTTGCGTAGATTGCAAAACCCTTGCAGAGCTACGTGAAAAACAGATGGGCGGTTAATTAAGTAGGGTGGGAGAAATTCCACCCTATCATGTAATATAATTGAGGTGATCTATTTTAAATTACATCAAATCTTTTTTTAGTCGTAAAAAAAAGGATACAAACTCACCGCTTGTTGAAACAGATCAAGCGAAGAAAGTTGCTCGCCCAATGCGTTCAGCCCCAGAATTGACTGAACCGCACCGACATACACCCAAGAAAAAATCGAACCATAAGCAACAAGCCGTACCGTCCCATATTCTGCATAAAAAATTTACCCAACCTGCAGGGCATTACGGTATTTCGCCAAAAGATTTTCCAAGTAACGCCATTGCCATTATCAATAAACTTCAGAAAAATGGCTATGAAGCCTATATGGTTGGCGGTTGTATTCGAGATTTATTACTAGGTCAAAAAGCCAAAGATTTTGATATTGCGACCAATGCTCGCCCAGAAGAAATTCAAAAAATCTTTGGTCGCCAGTGTCGCCTAATCGGACGGCGTTTCCGCTTGGCTCATATCGTCTTTGGGCGTGAGATTTACGAAGTTGCCACATTCCGAGCTGATCATCACAGCAATGCGACCGAAAAAATGTCGAAAACCAGCGAAGCAGGAATGCTGTTGCGGGATAATGTTTACGGCACACTTAGGGAAGATGCGGAGCGTCGTGATTTTAGCGTCAATGCTTTTTACTATGATGTTAGCCATAATTTGATCTACGATTTTTTCAACGGCATAGACGATCTGAAAGCAGGAAAACTTGTGCTGATCGGCGATCCTGTTACTCGTTATCAAGAAGATCCTGTACGAATGTTGCGTGCAATTCGCTTTATGGCAAAACTGGATATGTTCCTAGATAAAGCGAGTGACGAGCCTATTCGCAAAATGGCGGTGTTACTCAAAAACATTCCTGCTGCTCGCCTGTTTGATGAGTCGTTGAAATTATTGCAATCGGGTTATGGTCACAAAACCTACGAATTACTACGCAAATATGGTTTATTTGAACAACTTTTCCCTGTATTAAGCCCATTTTTTACCGAATATGGCGACAGTAACAGCGAACGAATGATTAGCAAGGCTCTCAATTCCACCGATGAACGTATTCGTGATGATTTACGGGTTAATCCAGCCTTTTTATTTGCCGCTTTACTTTGGTATCCGCTACGCGAGAAAATTGATGAATTGAAAAACGAAGGTGGTCTAAACAGCCATGATGCAATGATGTTGGCAGCCAATGAAATTTTGGTGGAGAGCGTTAAAGCGGTTGCATTACATCGTCGTTATACCACGGTTATTCGTGATATTTGGTCGTTACAGTTCCAATTTCCAAAACGCACAGGCAAACGTCCACAACAAACACTTGAGCACATCAAATTCCGTGCAGGTTTTGATTTACTCGTGATGAGAGCTGAAATTGAAGGTGGCGATTTAGTCGAATTAAGTGCGTGGTGGCACGAATATCAATTTAGCAATGAAGCACAACGTGCGGAAATGTTAAAAAACGTCAAGCATTTACCTCCCCTTAGAGACGACGAACCGAAGAAAAAACGTCGTCCACGCCGTAAATTCAACTGTAAAAAGAAAGTCGTAAAAGGGGAAGAATAGTGACAACCGTTTATGTTGCCCTTGGCTCTAACTTAGAAAATCCGCTTGCTCAACTTAAGCAAGCGGTCGTTTCGTTGCAAACTTTTGCAAAAAATCTGAAAGTCAGCTCTTTTTACGGCAGTAAACCACTCGGCCCACAGGATCAACCTGATTATGTGAATGCCGTGGTAAAATTTGATACGGATCTCACCGCTATCGCATTATTGGATAAGTTACAACGTATTGAGAACGAACAAGGACGAGTTCGCTTGCGTCGTTGGGGCGAACGCACCCTTGATCTTGATATTTTGCTCTATGGCAATGAACAAATTCAAAGCGAACGCCTAACTGTTCCCCATTATGATATGCACAACCGAGAGTTTGTGATTGTGCCGTTATATGAAATCAGTCCTGAATTGGTTTTGCCGAGTGGACAGCTGTTAGCACAGCTTTATCCGCAATTTGCCGATCATCAGATGATCACTTTCGAATAATGAACAACAGCATAAATTTCGGTTTATGCTGTTTTTGTTTTATTTGCAAAACCTTACGCCAATCTAACCGCTTACAAGCGGTAGGAAAACTGCTAAAATTTGCGAAATTTTTATTTCAACAGATATTCTATGGCTTTAATTAACCTTTCTAACGCCTATTTAGGCTTTGGCGATCATCCACTACTTGATCATACTGAATTACATATTGAACAGGGCGAACGTGTCTGTCTTGTCGGACGAAACGGGGCAGGCAAATCGACCTTAATGAAAGTGCTGGCTGGCGAAGTTCAGTTAGACGATGGCAAATTGATTTTTGAAAAAGATATTGTTGTCACCCGTTTAGAACAAGATCCACCCCGTCATATAGAAGATACCGTTTTTGATTATGTCGCAGAAGGGATCGCACATTTAGCCGATCTTTTAAAGCAATATCACCACATTTCGCAACAAATGCTGACAGATTACAGCGATACGCTGATGTCGCAACTTTCGCAAGTTCAGGCTCAACTGGAACACGCTAACGGTTGGCAGTTTGAAAACCGTATTCAAGATACCTTGAAGCTATTAGAACTTGATCCTGAAAAACGGTTGTGCGAGCTGTCGGGCGGTTGGGTTCGCCGTGCGGCGTTGGCTCGTGCATTGGTGGCGGATCCAGATGTGTTACTGTTGGACGAACCGACCAACCATTTAGATGTGGATACGATTGCTTGGTTAGAAAATCTGTTGTTAGAGTTTAAAGGCAGTATTATTTTTATCTCTCACGACCGTGCTTTTATTCGCAAAATGGCAACTCGTATCGTCGATTTAGATCGGGGAAAATTAGTTTCCTATCCTAGTAATTACGATGTTTACCTTGAAACTAAAGCCGAAGATCTGCGTGTAGAAGCCTTACAAAATGAGCTGTTTGATAAAAAATTAGCCCAAGAAGAAGTTTGGATCCGTCAAGGGATTAAAGCTCGCCGAACCCGTAATGAAGGGCGTGTGCGAGCCTTGAAAGCCTTACGAGAAGAACGTAAAGCACGCCGAGAAGTACAAGGTACGGTAAAAATCCAGCTCGATCAGACCGCTCGATCAGGCAAAATTGTGTTTGAAGTGGAAAATGCCAGCTACGAAGTGGCTGGTAAAACCTTGCTGAAAAACTTCAGCACCACGATTTTACGTGGCGATAAAATTGCTTTTATTGGGGCGAATGGGATCGGCAAAACGACATTGATTAAGTTGTTGCTCGGCGAAATTCAGCCAACCGCAGGGACGGTACGTTGTGGCACTAAGTTAGAAGTGGCTTATTTCGATCAATACCGTGCAGAGCTTGATCCTGAAAAAACGGTAATGGATAACGTGGCGGACGGCAAACAAGATATTGAAATCAATGGGGTAAAACGCCACGTGCTTGGTTATTTGCAAGACTTCCTATTTCCACCGAAACGGGCTATGACCCCAGTCAAAGCCTTATCGGGCGGTGAACGTAACCGCTTGTTATTAGCTAAATTATTGCTGAAACCAAATAACCTACTGATTTTGGACGAACCTACCAACGACCTTGATGTAGAAACCTTAGAGCTACTGGAAGAGATGTTGGCGGATTATCAAGGCACTTTGATTATTGTCAGCCACGACCGTCAATTTATCGACAATACCGCAACGGAATGCTACATCTTTGAAGGCGAAGGGATTGTGAATAAATATATTGGTGGCTACCACGATGCGAAGCAACAACAGGCGAATTATTTTGCTACATTAGAAGCAAACAAGCGGTCAGATTCAACGAAAAATGTGCAAAAAATGGAAGAGAAAGCACCGCTTGTTGAACCTGAAAAGCCAAGACAAGATACCGCTAAAAAAGTCAAACTTTCTTATAAAGAGCAACGAGAATTAGAAGCCCTGCCTGAAAAAATGGAACAGTTTGAAGCAGAAATTGAAGCCTTACAAGCCGAAGTGAATAGTGCGGATTTCTTTGCTAAAGATCCGAGCTATACTCAAGCTCAGTTACAAAAATTAGCGGATACGGAAATGGCATTAGAGCAAGCGTTTGAACGTTGGGAAGAGCTTGAGAATATTAAGAATGGTATTGCATGAATATGACAAGAATAGATAACTATGAACAACGTTTTGGCGGAATCGGTCGCCTTTATACGCCTGAAGGATTAGCAAAGCTACGCCAATCACATGTGTGTGTAATTGGTATCGGTGGTGTTGGATCTTGGGCGGTGGAAGCTTTGGCGCGTTCAGGCGTGGGGAAACTTACCTTGATTGATATGGATGATATTTGCGTGACCAATATCAATCGCCAAATTCATGCCATGTCAGGCGAAATCGGTAAACTGAAAACCGAAGTCATGCAAGAACGCATTACCAAAATTAACCCAGAATGCAATGTGACGATTATTGATGATTTCTTAACGCAAGATAATTTGAGTGACTATTTGTTACGTGACTATGATTATGTGATTGATGCGATTGATAGCGTTAAGGTGAAAGCGGCTTTAATTGCTTTTTGTAAGCGTAATAAAATTAAAATCATCACCACAGGCGGAGCAGGGGGGCAAACTGATCCGACCCAAATACAAATTACCGATTTAAGCAAGACCATTCAAGATCCGCTGGCTTCAAAAGTCCGTAGCTTGTTACGCAAAGAGTATAACTTCAGCCAAAATCCAAAGCGGAAATTTGGTATTGATTGCGTGTTTTCAACCCAGCCATTGATTTTTCCAAAAATGAGTGAGGGCTGCGAAGTGTCTGCTACGATGAACTGTGCCAATGGCTTTGGCGCAGCAACCATGGTGACGGCAACTTTCGGTTTTTTTGCGGTCAGTCGTGTTATTAATAAGCTATTGCGTTAAATTTGCAAATTTTTACGCAAAACAGACCGCTTGTTTAAAAGCAAACGTTTGCATTTTGACGATAGAAAACATATACTACGCGCCTAGTGCCAAAAAGGAACTAGAAATGCAAACGTACCAAACATTATCCAACACATATTTTTTAAAGCTAAACCTTACCGTTAAACGAGGTTTAGCTATTTTTTTATTTTTAAATCAAGATCTCTCATTTTAGAGATCTTTTTTTTTGCCCAAAATTTGAGTCAAGAGGATAAGCAATGAGCCAGTTAATTCGTACATTAAAAAGCCATATTCGTGATGAAGTAATTAAAAAAGGCGGCTGGGTAAACTCCCATGCCCACGCAGATAGGGCTTTTACGATGACCCCTGAAAAAATCAAAATTTATCAAAATGCGAATTTACAGCAAAAATGGGACTTGGTTGATGAAGTCAAGCGTAATTCAAGTGTTGATGACTACTATCGTCGCTTCAGTCAAGCGATTGAATTGATGATTTCGCAAGGGGTAACGGCGTTTGGCACCTTTGTTGATATTGACCAAGTGTGTGAAGACAGAGCGATTTTAGCCGCACATAAAGCACGTGAAGTCTATAAAAACGATATTATTTTAAAATTTGCCAACCAGACGTTAAAAGGCGTGATTGAGCCAAATGCGCGCAAGTGGTTTGATATTGGTTCAGAAATGGTGGATATGATTGGTGGTTTGCCATATCGTGATGAATTAGATTATGGCAAGGGATTAGAAGCTATGGACATTTTAATGGAAACGGCAAAATCTCAAGGCAAAATGTTGCATGTCCATGTGGATCAATTCAATAACCAGAAAGAAAAAGAGACAGAGCAGTTGTGTGATAAGGCTCTAGAGCATGGTATGCAAGGTCGAGTCGTGGCGATTCATGGTATCTCAATCGGCGCACATCCAAGAGAGTATCGTCAGATGCTATATAAGAAAATGAAATCCGTAGATATGATGATGATTGCTTGTCCGATGGCATGGATTGACAGTCCGCGTAAAGATGAAGTGTTGCCTTTCCACAATGCTTTAACCCCAGCAGATGAAATGATCCCAGAAGGCATTACGGTGGCAATCGGAACGGACAATATCTGTGACTACATGGTTCCTCTCTGTGAAGGCGATATGTGGCAAGAGTTGAGCTTACTTTCAGCGGGTTGCCGTTTTACCAACTTAGAGGAAATGGCAAACATTGCAAGTATTAACGGACGTAAAGTATTAGGATTACTTTAGAGACAAGCGGTCAGATTCGGGGAGTATTTTGCAAATTTTTCAGCGTATCTAACCGCTTGTGATTAAAGCAATGAACGATAATATTCCCAATCAAAATACTGTCCCGGGTCGATTTTTCGTTCTGGGGCAATTTGATTGTGACCTGCAATACGCTCAGGTGTGATTTGTGGATAGGCTTGCATAATCACTTGCGTAAGGTTAGCTAAGGTTTGATATTGCGCCTCTGTAAAAGGTTGATTGTTACTGCCTTCCAGCTCAATTCCGATAGAAAACTCATTGCATTTTTCACGTCCTTCAAAACAAGAAACGCCAGCGTGCCAAGCCATATCGTTAAAATTAATATATTGGGTAATCTGACCTTCTCGATTAATTAAACAATGAGCGGAAACCCGTAAATCTTTAATCTCTTCAAAGTAGGGGTGAAGGGTTGGGTCTAACGTGCCTTCAAAAAAACGATCAATAAAATCACAGCCAAATTCATCAGGTGGCAGGCTGATATAATGAATCACCAAAAGAGAAATATCATCCTGATAGGGCCTTGGATTAAAGTGTGGAGAGAGTACTTGCTTGGTATTTAACAACCAACCTTTTTCAATCTTTAATGTTTTCTGCATAGTTTAAAACGGCTAAATAAGCTAAAATGCCGTCATTTTACAAGAAAGAGAATCAAAATGCTGAGTTATCGTCACAGTTTTCACGCAGGCAACCACGCCGATGTCCTTAAACATATCGTTTTAACCCTCATCTTGCACGCTTTAAAGCAAAAAGAAAAAGGCTTTTTCTACCTTGATACCCATTCGGGCGTAGGGCGTTATAGCTTGCAAAGTAGCGAAGCGGAAAAAACAGGGGAATATATTGAAGGTATTGCTCGTCTTTGGGAGAGAACCGATCTACCCGAAGAAGTTGCGTTATACCTAAATGAAATCAAAAAAATTAACAAAGATAAACTGCGTTTTTACGCAGGCTCGCCGTTGCTTGCTGTGCAACAATTACGTCCACAAGATAGGGCTTTACTCACAGAGTTACACCCTAACGACTTCCCACTACTTCGCAATGAATTTGCCAAAACACCTAATGTGGTGACAAAACGAGAAAACGGCTTCCAGCAGTTAAAATCAGCCTTACCGCCAAAAGAAAAGCGTGGCTTGGTGCTGATCGATCCGCCTTATGAATTAAAAGAAGATTATGAGCTGGTGGTAAAAGCCATTGAAGAAGGCTACAAACGCTTTGCCACAGGCGTTTATGCGATTTGGTACCCTGTGGTGCTTCGCCAACACACCAAACGTATCGTACGAGGCTTAGTTGAAACGGGGATCCGCAAAATTTTACAGATTGAATTAGCCGTTCGCCCTGACTCAGACCAACGTGGTATGACGGCAAGCGGTATGATTGTGATTAATCCACCGTGGCAGTTAGAAAGCCAAATGAAAAAGATTTTACCCTATTTAACCGATGTGCTTGTACCGGAAGGAACGGGCAGCTGGACGGTAGAGTGGATTACGCGAGAATAAATACAGTATTATGTAGCAGTCGCACAATAGCCAATTTTAAGAAAAGTTGCGTAGGGGCGGGGTTTATTCCCGCCTGAATATCAGTAATTGTTTACGGGCGGGGATAAACCCCGCCCCTACGAAAAATCAGATATTTGTGTAAGTGTCACATAATCATAATACCGAATAAATATAAGGAAAATAACAATGCAACAATACAAACACGACTTTATCGAATTTGCCTTAAGCCGAAATGTGCTTAAATTCGGCGAATTTACCTTAAAATCAGGCAGACAAAGCCCTTACTTCTTTAATGCAGGATTATTTAATACCGGCAGAGATCTCGCCAAATTGGGCGAATATTACGCCGAAGCGATCCAAGCTAGCAAAATTGACTATGATGTGTTATTCGGACCTGCTTACAAAGGCATTCCGATTGCAACTACTGTGGCTGTAGCGTTAGCGAATCAGTTTGATGTCGATAAGCCTTGTTGCTTTAATCGCAAAGAAGTTAAAGATCACGGCGAAGGCGGAAATCTTATCGGTAGCCCGTTAAAAGGTAAAATTTTATTGGTGGACGATGTAATTACCGCAGGCACAGCAATTCGTGAATCCATGGAAATCATTCAAGCCAATCATGCAACCTTAGCGGGTGTGATGATTGCATTAAACCGTAAAGAAAAAGGCAAAGGCGAACTTTCAGCAATTCAGGAAGTAGAACGTGATTACAGCTGTCAGGTTTTTTCGATTATTGATTTTGACGACTTACTGCAATTTATTGAACAATCGGAACAATATGCGCCGTATTTGGCGAAAATGAGAGCATATCGAGAGCAGTATGGTGTGTAGTCTATCTTAGAAAATGCAGAAAGGAAAATTTCTGCATTTTTATTTAATAAGCTAAGCCAAGTCTAATTGTTCTTGCAATATTTTCTGCCGTTGATATTAAATTATCATGGCCTTGTTGTAATAGTATCTCTAGGCTTGTTAACTGTCGGATAATTGGAAAAACAGCATCAATTCCATGTTGATAAACGATTGGATAATCCTCCCTAAGACTTCCTACAATCGCAATCACAGGTTTATTAAATTGTTTAGCAAGTTTTGCCACACCAATCGGTGTTTTCTCTGCCACTGACTGAGAATCCATTCTGCCTTCGCCTGTAATTACTAAATCAGCTTGCTGAATCTTTTCTTTAAGAGCAGTGGCTTCAATAATGATTTGTACACCTGATTTTAATGTAACGTTAGGTAAGAGCAATAATCCTGCTCCCATACCACCTGCAGCGCCAGCCCCAGCATGGTGAGCTATATTTTTTCCTAATTGGTTTTCAACGACTTGAGCAAAGTGAGCTAAAGCGGAATCCAATTTTTTCACCATTTCCGGAGTTGCTCCTTTTTGTGGACCAAAAATAGCGGAAGCTCCTTGCTCACCACATAGCGGATTATTGACATCACAAGCAACTTCTATTTCTACTTGAGCTAAACGCGGATCTAATCCTGTCATATCAATATAAGCAAGAGAAGCTAATTGCTCGCCACCGAAGCCGATTTCTTTCTGTTCGACATTAAGAAATCGGATGCCCAATGCTTGTAACATACCTACGCCAGCATCGTTAGTTGCACTACCACCAATGCCAAGAATAATCTTCTTAACACCGAGAGATAAAGCTGCTTTGATTAACTCACCAGTACCATAGCTCGTCGTGATTAACGGATTTCGTTGTTCAGGTGGAACAAGGTGCAATCCTGATGCTGCCGCCATTTCAATAAATGCAGTTTGTTTATCGCCCGACAATCCCCAAGTGGCTTCAACTTGATTTGCAAGCGGTGCGATTACCGCCGTTTTTTGCAAATAACTTTGAGTGGCATCAACAAGTGATTGAACCGAGCCTTCACCACCGTCTGCCATCGGAGCAAGATGATATTCAGCCTGTGGAAAAATTCGCTCAAAACCTGTTTTAATCGCAAGCGCTACTTCAAGTGCGGTTAAACTTTCTTTAAAAGAATCAGGGGCGATAACAATGTTCATCTCATTCTCCAATAATAAAAAAGACTAACTCCAAACGAAATTAGTCTTTCTATCTTAACTCTCTAATAATAATCCGTCATCACTCAGTTTTTCGTGACGGCTTTGCTCAAATAAGCGTAATAAATCAGGGACATCCATTTTTTTACGAGCTTCTCCTGCGACATCAAAGGCAACTTGCCCTTGGTGGAGCATCACGGTTCTATCACCATAATCTAATGCTTGTCGCATAGAGTGTGTGACCATTAATGTCGTGAGCTTTTGTTCTCGTACAATTTTATTCGTTAATTCTAGAACGAAAGCGGTTGTTTTGGGATCAAGGGCGGCAGTATGCTCATCGAGTAATAGAATATTAGAGGGCTGTAATGATGCCATCAATAAACTTACCGCTTGTCGTTGCCCGCCTGAAAGTCTACCCATTTGGTCAGTCAGACGATTTTCTAAACCGAGCCCAAGAAGTGACAACTTTTCTTTAAACAGATCTCTTAATTGGCGATTAAGGGCAAAACCTAAGCTACGTTTTCTACCGCGTTGATAGGCAAGAGCCATATTTTCTTCAATGGTTAGAGCTTCACAAGTGCCTGCCATTGGGTCTTGAAACACTCGAGCAACGAGATTAGCACGTTGCCAGCTAGTAGTATGGCTGACTTCTTTACCCTGAATAAAAATTTCACCAGAATCAATCGGATAGTCACCGCTAATGGCATTTAATAAGGTTGATTTACCCGCGCCATTACTACCGATCACAGACACAAATTCCCCTTCTGCTACATTAAGCGTTAGTCCACGTAACACCGGATTTTCGATGACCGTGCCTTTGTTAAAGGTGATAAATAAATTATTTAGTTCAATCATTATTTACTCCCTTTCATTTTGAATTTGTGTTTGAATTTAGGTAAAGCAAGTACAGCAACCACTAATAATGCGGTGATTAAGTTAAGATCCTGTGGACCAAAGCCGATGCCACTTAAGGTTTCATTATTTAACGCTAATGCGATAAAGAAACGATAAAGAATCGAGCCGATAATGACGGCAAATGTGAGCCAAATAATACGTTTAGCAGAAAAAATCGCTTCACCGATAATAACTGCAGCTAGACCAATCACAATAGTGCCAACGCCGATAGAGATATCAAATCCCCCGTTACTTTGCACGTATAATGCACCTGCAAGTGCAATTAGCCCATTCGAAATCGCCATGCCTAGTAAGGTCATTTTATTAATAGCAATTCCTTGTGCTTTTGCCATGCGTGGATTAGTACCAGTGGCTCTGACTGCTAAGCCAACTTGAGTGGCAAAAAATAAATCAAATAATAGCTTGGCAATAATGACAACCAAAATTGCAATTAATAAACGTACAATCGCAAGTTGCACATCATCTTGAGCGGTAATACTGTCATAAACCGTAGGATCGCCAAGTAAAGAGACATTTGGCTTACCCATAATACGTAAGTTAATCGAATATAGGGCAATCATCATCAAAATGCTGGCTAATAATTTTTCGATTTTAAAGCCAATATGCAAACTTGCTGTAATCATCCCCGCCGTTGCGCCTGCAAACATCCCTAGTAATGTTGCAACCCAAGGATCAACTTGGTTCAGAATACAGAGTACACAAACGCCACCTCCTAATGGAAAAGAACCGTCCGCAGTTAAATCAGGGAAATCGAGAATCTTGTAAGAAATAAGTACACCTAATGCAACAAGTGCATAGATTAATCCAAGCTCTAATGCGCCTATCCACGTAATATTAGTGAAAATCTCACTTAAAAAAGGTAATAATGCATCCATTTAAAATACTACTTTACTAGTACAACAATGCCGTGAATTGTACCTTATTTATTGTAAAAAAGCAGTTAAAATTCATGAGTTTTGTAAATTTTTTTCACGCAAACCTTTGCTTTTCAAAGGCTTGCCGACAAAGGAAAAAAGAATAGGTAAAATAACTCCATTCATTATTTATGGGGAGAATATAAAGTGGATAGTATTGAAATTTTAGGTTATGTTGCAATGATTTTAGTTGCGGGATCGTTTTTGTTAAAAGATGTCATTAAACTACGTTTAGTAAATGCATTAGGCGCAGTCTGTTTTGTTATTTATGGTATTTTGATTGGCTCTTTCCCTGTCACAGGGTTGAATATTTTTGTTGTGTGTGTGAATGGATATTACATTTGGAAAAATTTCCAAAAAGAAACTGCATAGCTAATGTTACTCAAGTACAAAAATGGCTAACAGAGATGTTAGCCATTTTTGTTAAAAGGATTATTTAATAATCTCTACACCACCCATATATGGTTTCAACACTTCAGGCACAGTAATTGAACCATCTGCATTTTGGTAGTTTTCAAGCACTGCAACAAGCGTACGTCCAACGGCTAAACCTGAACCATTTAGGGTATGAACTAAGCGAGTTTTCTTATCCCCTTTCGCTTTGCAACGTGCTTGCATACGGCGAGCTTGGAAATCCCACATATTTGAGCAAGATGAAATCTCACGGTAGGTATTTTGTGCCGGTAGCCACACTTCTAAATCGTAGGTTTTGCTTGAACCAAAGCCCATATCACCAGAGCAGAGTAACATTTTGCGGTATGGAAGGTTGAGCAACTGCAACACTTTTTCTGCGTGTCCTGTTAATTCTTCAAGGGCTTCCATTGATTTTTCAGGGGCGACGATTTGTACCATTTCCACTTTATCGAACTGGTGCATACGGATTAAACCACGAGTATCACGACCGTAAGAGCCTGCTTCTGAACGGAAGCACGGGGTGTGAGCGGTCAGTTTCAGTGGTAAACTTTCTTCGTCTAAGATCTCATCACGCACAAGATTGGTTACCGGAACTTCTGCTGTTGGGATTAAAGCGTAAGGTTTTTGTACTGCGTTCGGATCTTGTCCTTCTAACGGCTGAGTATGGAATAAATCTTCGCCGAATTTTGGTAATTGCCCTGTGCCGTAAAGGGTGTCGTGGTTGACAAGATAAGGCACATAGGTTTCCACATAGCCGTGTTGTTCTGTATGTAAATCCAACATAAATTGAGATAAAGCACGGTGTAAACGTGCGATACCGCTTTTCATTACAACGAAACGGCTTCCTGTTAATTTAACACCGGCAGGGAAATCCAAACCGCCTAAGCCTTCGCCAAGGGTAACGTGATCTTTGATTTCAAAATCAAATTGACGTGGCGTACCCCAGCGAGAGACTTCGAGATTTTCGCTGTCGTCTTTACCCACAGGCACTTCATCGGCTGGTAGGTTAGGAATGTTTAATAACAACTCACGAATTTCCGCTTGGACTTTATCTAATTCCACTTTTGCAGAATCAAGTTCATTTCCCATTGAATCCACTTCTGCTAATAACGCAGAAATATCTTCACCACGTGCTTTCGCCGCACCGATATTTTTTGAGCGAGCATTACGCTCTGCCTGTAAATTTTCTGCTTTAACTTGTAATGCTTTGCGTTGTTCTTCAAGGCTGGTAACACGAGCAACATCAAGGTTGAAGTTACGTTTGAGTTTTAAAATTTGTGCGACTTCCTCAAGGTTCGTACGCAGAAGGTTTTGGTCGATCATTTTAGTGTCCTTATAAAATCCCCCCTAGCCCCCCTTTTTCAAAGGGGGGAACTAAGAAAAAGGTTAATTGGTTTTATATTCGTTTTTCGATAATTTGAGTAATATGTGCAATCACATTTTCAATACTAAAAATAAC
Source organism: Actinobacillus indolicus (assembly GCF_004519515.1). NCBI lineage: Bacteria > Pseudomonadati > Pseudomonadota > Gammaproteobacteria > Pasteurellales > Pasteurellaceae > Actinobacillus > Actinobacillus indolicus. The sequence goes on from NZ_CP038145.1 coordinate 1,858,214, forward strand.
TTCCCTATTATTGAAACGCAACACATACAATCCTACTGAGTTTAATGCTCGATCTCTTATTTTATCTGCTTCTATATGCTCTACTTCATAATGTTGACTACCATCAAGTTCAATGACGAGCTTTGCTTTTGGGCAATAAAAATCAACAATATAAGTTAAAATTGGCTTCTGACGATAAAATTGCAGATCTAAAAGTTGTTTTCTTCAATCTAGACCATAAGATATGTTCTGCCTTTGTCATCGTATTGCGTAATGTTCTTGCATTTGGTTTAAGTTGGAATAGATAAGGTTCCATAAATATTCCTTAACATTCCCCCCTTTGAAAAAGGGGGGCTAGGGGGGATTTCCTACCTATTCGCATTCTTCATAATCCGCTGTTTAGCAACTTGCCACTCACGGTCTTTAATATCTTCACGCTTATCGTGCAGTTTTTTCCCTTTCGCCAAGCCGATTTTGACTTTCGCCCACGCATTTTTCCAGTAGAGCGACAGGGCGATAACGGTAAATCCGTCACGACTGACTTTACCATAAAGTGTGTCTAATTCACGCTTGTTTAACAATAATTTACGGGTACGGGTTGGATCGCACACAATATGGGTAGAAGCGACATTTAACGGGGTAATAGTGCCACCGAACAAAAAGGCTTCGCCATTACGGAAAGTGACATAGCTATCGCCGATATTGGCTTTGCCTGCTCGCAGGGATTTTACTTCCCAGCCTTGTAATTCTAGACCAGCTTCAATTTCTTCTTCGATAAAATATTCGTGTCTGGCACGTTTATTTAAGGCAATTGTGTTTGAAGCCACTTTGGTTTTTTTACTCATAAAATTCTTTTTCTTAGAAAAAATTGCGTTGGATTTTACCTTAAATTAAAGTAATTTTGAATGCTAGGGAGTTAATTTCGCGAGATTAAATGGAGAGATAAGAGAGATAAAAAAGCACCTTTATACGAAATAAAGGTGCTTCTGGTTTATTACTGTTTTTTCGCCCAATCTAAGAAACGTTTTTGGGTTTCTTTATCAGCTTGTTGGAACCAGTATTGTAACTGTTGTTCAGCAATATTTTCGCCTTGAACCATTACTTTACCTTTAGTGACTTTATTTGAACCACCCGCAATCGCCATTGGCATAGCCGAGACTGCAAAGGATTTGACTGCCGCAACGCCATTACCAGCATTGTAATTTGCAAGGTTATCCACAATATTTGCATTTGGCATAAAACCTTCGCCTTTTAGCTCATCTTGTTTATGTTCAAGGGTTTTGCCTGATGCAGTTTGTACTTTGAAACTAGGGGATTTTTTGAATTTTTCCACATCCACATCATTGCGTAGTGCTGGGGCACTAATTTGAATATCTTCTTGGCTTCCTGTGAAGGTTAACACGAGTGGCGCAGATTCATAGAAGTTACTATCAGAACCTGATTGATAGATACTTGAAACTTCGACAACTACTTGATGTTGGTTCGTATCGTTCACTTGTAATACCGTGTTTTTCTTCACTTTTTGTCCATCAAAAGCTAGAAAATTAATGTTTGAAGAGCCTGTGATGGTGCCTGCAAAACTATTTGCACTAAAAGCGAGAGCTACGATTGCAAGGGTAATTTTACCTAATTTCATAAATAATCTCCTAAAAGGGAATGGGTATTTGGGGTAAAAACGCGCATATCCTATGCTAAATTTTTGTAAATAGAAAGTGAGAATCTTCAATCTCTGTCGATTTTTCAGTTGAATTATGGTAATTTCATGCTGTTTTCTTTGTATATGAGTACATAATATGAGTGATGATCAGCAAAGCGCACAGACGCAAGAGAAAAAATCCTTTTTAAAATCGTTATTCGGTGGATTATTTCAACAAGAACCGAAAAATCGTGAAGATTTAGTCGAAGTTATCCGAGATTCAGCAGAAAATGAATTAATTGATTCAGATACTAAAGAGATGATCGAAGGGGTGATGGAGATTTCTTCACTGCGTGTTCGTGACATTATGATTCCGCGTCCACAGATTATTTTTATTGATGCAGAACAACCGTTAGATGCCTGTGTAGATATTATTATTGAGTCTGCGCACTCTCGCTTTCCCGTGATTCGTGGGGGTAAAGATACGATTGAAGGCATTTTACTTGCAAAAGATTTATTAAAATATCTGCGTACTGATTCAGAGCCATTTAATATGGGCGAAATTTTACGCCCTGCCGTCATTGTGCCTGAAAGTAAGCGTGTAGATAGAATGTTGAAAGAGTTCCGTTCAGAGCGTTTTCACATGGCGATTGTGGTCGATGAGTTTGGGGCAGTGTCTGGTTTGGTTACGATTGAAGATATTTTAGAACAAATCGTAGGCGATATTGAAGATGAGTTTGATGAAGAAGAAATTGAACCGATTCGTCAATTATCTCAACATACTTATGCGGTATTAGCCTTAACGGATATTGAACGTTTTAATCAACAGTTTGCGACACAATTTGATGATGAAGAAGTCGATACCGTGGGTGGTTTAGTGATGCAAGCGTTCGGGCATTTACCGAAACGTGGTGAAGAAATCGAACTTGATGGTGTGGTATTTAAAGTGACATCAGCGGATAGTCGCCGTTTGATTCAATTACGTGTCACAGTGACAGATGAACAACTGGAGCTTATGTCTCAAGAGAAAAGTTCAGAATGAGTATTGTAAAAAAATCATCAAATCTCACCGCTTGTTTCATCGCTGTGATTTCAGGGGGAATAGGGACATTAGCCTATTCCCCATTTGACTATTGGATTGTTGCCTTTTTATCTGCAACAGGGCTAATTTGGCTTGCGACATCTGAACATAAAAAGCAGGCTCTACTCGGTGCTTTTCTTTGGGCGGTAAGCTATTTTGCGATTGGCGTAAATTGGGTTCAAGTCAGCATGACCCAATTCGGTGGCGTGCCTGAATTTGTGAGTTATTTAGCCGTATTACTGTTAGCGTGCTATTTAGCGTTATACCCATTGCTTTTTGCCTATCTTATTCAACGCTTTCAGCTAAAAAATCCTTGGGTAATTGCGGTGATTTTTACGTTGACGGAATATTTACGTGGCGTGGTTTTCACAGGGTTTCCGTGGTTGCAATTCGGATATAGTCAAGTCGATAGCCCATTTTTAGGCATTGCACCGATATTAGGTGTGGAAGGCGTGACTTTCTTTATCATGGTTGTCAGTGGCTATTTGGTTTATTTTGTTAGACAATTTGCAAAAAAAGCCACGAATCCGACCGCTTGTATTGTGACATTATTGCTACTTTTAGGGGTTGGATATAGCACACAATTTTTAAAATTCGTGGAAGTCGATGAGCAAAAAGCGCCGTTGTCTATCGCCTTAGTTCAAGGGAATATTGAGCAAAAAATGAAATGGGATCCTGCTCATTTTAATTATACGGTCAGAACCTATGAACAATTAATTCAGTCTGTGCTAGGTAAATATCAAGTGATTATCTTGCCTGAATCTGCGATTCCTGCGTTAGAAGAACAAATTGAGCCATTGATGCAACAACTTCACCATATAGGCGAACAGGTAGGCAGTGAGATTATCATCGGAACATTACATCAATCTCCACAAGGATTATTTAACAGTGCCACAGTCTTGGGGAATAAAGCGCAACCTTACTCACTGACTCAATCGCCACGTTATAACAAACACCATTTAGTGCCTTTTGGGGAATATGTGCCTTTTGGCAATTTGTTGGATTGGATGCGAGATGTTTTTGTCTTGCCGATCAATTTATCGAAAGGTGACTTTATCCAACAGCCATTACTGGTGGCAAATCACCGATTTAATATGGCAATTTGTTATGAGATTATCTTTACTCATCAAGTACAGCAAAATCAACAAGCCCATAACTCTGACTATTTGATTACCATTTCAAATGATGCGTGGTTTGGCGCAAGTATGGGGCCATGGCAACATTTCCAAATGGCAAGAATGCGTGCATTAGAATTAGGCAAACCACTTATTCGCGCGACGAATACGGGGATTACAGCTTTTGTTGATGCGTATGGTCAAGTTGTCTCGCAAGCACCGCAATTTGAAGCCACGACATTGGCAGCAAGTGTTCCGGTGATGAAAGGGCAAACCATCTTCGCACAGTTCGGTAACTGGTTGCTTTATGGGATTTGTGGCATAATTCTCACAATAGCCTTTGTTTTAAGGTTATGTCGAAAAGGATAACAATCAGAAAAGGCAGCAATTTTCTGTCTTTTGTAAATTTTGGTCTAAATTTTATTCAATTAAATTATTTCTATGAACTTTTTAAATTTAGCGCACACTAACGAGCGTGCATCAGAAAAAAATAAAAACAGCGTAGAAGTTAGGAGAACGCAAAGCGATGAGTGAGCAAATAACCGATCAGGAATTGGTTGAACGTGCACAAAATGGTGATAAAAAAGCGTTTAATTTACTCGTCGTGCGTTATCAAAATAGAGTGGCAGGATTGCTTACTCGCTATGTCGCAAGAGACGATATTCCTGATATTGTACAAGAATCTTTTATTAAAGCTTATCGTTCATTAAACTCTTTCCGTGGGGAAAGTGCTTTTTATACATGGCTTTATCGAATTGCTGTCAATACAGCAAAAAACCATTTAACTGCTTTAGGTAGAAGACCACCCAAAGAAGATATTCTTGCAGAAGATGCAGAAAGTTACGACAGTGGCATCCAATTACGTGAAGCAGATACGCCAGAAAACTTGGTGTTATCAGACGAATTAAAACGTGTCGTATTTGATACGATTGAAAGCCTACCAGACGAGCTGAAAACCGCAATTACCTTGCGTGAGCTTGAAGGGCTAAGTTATGAAGAAATTGCCGAAGCGATGCAATGCCCAGTAGGTACAGTTCGTTCTCGAATTTTTAGAGCAAGGGAAGCGATTGATGCTAAAGTCAATCCGCTCTTGCAACAGATTTAAAACATCCTTGGAGTTATCTATGCAACATAAAGAAACACTTTCCGCCTATATGGACGGACATAAAGCAAGCGACAATTTCGCAGAAACTTTATGTAACAGTGCTGAATTACAACAAACATGGGCAAATTACCACACTATCCGCAGTGTGATGCGTGGTGAAGAGCAAATTCTAGGTAGCGATTTTTCTGCAAAAATGGCAGCTTTAATTGAAAACGAAGAAATTGAAGCAGTTAAAACGGAAGAAAAACCAAAAGGATTGCTATTAAAATTAAAACGTTGGAGCACGCCAATTATGCAAGCAGGGATTGCTGCATCAGTCTGCTTATCCGTCGTTTTAGGGGTTAACATGATGAACAGCAATGACGAAGTGGCTCAAACAGAACAACCTGTTTTACAAACGTTACCTTTCTCAAATTCTGTACAACAAGTAAGCTACAACGCACCTTCTAAAGATCAGCCAACGGCTGAACAATTAGAGTACCAACAACGCCGTATTAATGAATTATTACAAAATCACGAATTACAGCGTCGTACACAAACGGGTAATAGTGTGACTTTAACTGAAGAAGAAAAACAAAAAGCACAAACTTCCCAAGCGCCAGCGCAAAACGTAGCTCCAGCTAATCAGTAAGTGAATTATCTTATTTAGCCTATCAATGTTGATAGGCTTTTTTATTTTATAGGTTACATAACATGGAAAATGAAATTGAATTAAAAATTATGCTGTGGAAAGAAAATATTCCGTTAATTAAAACGTGGATAACTCAGCAAACTATTCTTTCACAAGAAACTGAAATCCTAGGTAATACCTATTACGATTCTCCGTCCCTTTATTTTGCAAAAAATAAAATGGGATTAAGAGTCAGAAATAAAAATCAACAATTTGAATTAACATTAAAAACAAAAGGTGAAATTATTGGTGGTTTACATATTCGTCCTGAATATAATTTACCTTTAGAAAATGAGAAACCTGATTTCAAGCGGTTAGTTTCCCACTTTAATTTGCAAATTGCACAAGCAGAGCAATTACAAAATGAATTGCAAGCGACTTTCAGTACTGATTTTACCCGAGAAAAATGGCTTGTCGCTTTTAATAATGCCAAAATTGAAGTGGCATTAGATCAGGGAATAATTAAAAATCCTTTTGGAGAAGAAGTTATTTGTGAATTGGAATTTGAATTAAAAGAAGGTTCACTAGAAACGTTATTTCAGTTTTTAGATGAATTACCTAAACAAGACGGTATGTGGCTTAGTAGTTTAAGCAAAGCACAACGGGGGTATTTAGTTGGACAGCCTGAAAAAATTGCAAAAGAAATCGCAAAACTAACCGCTTGTAATATAGATAATTTATCAGAGATTGAACAATATCAATTTGAACAACAATTAGCCGATTTTATTCGGTTAGATAAACAAAATAGAGTTTTAATTCAATTATATAAAGATAGAGATAAAACATTAGTTGATAAAGATGTAAATGCTCATTTAGTCAGTAAATCGTATTTATTAAATAATTTAGTCAAACTAAAATCATTATATTAAAGAAAAAGCGTGAAAATATGTTTATTTTCACGCTTATTAATATGCCTATCTATATTATTTTACGATACTAAATTTTTGAGTAGGGAAAATAATATCATTTACTTTCAGATCTAATGTATAGTTACCAATAGGATCTGTTTTATCAAATTTCCAACATTTTCTAATAAATTCATTATTAACACTTGGTATATGACTTACAATAGTATGTGTTTTATCTTCGTTACTTGTTGTTACTGAAGCATCTGGGTGAGTGAATTTAGATTTAGCTGGAGTAGTAAATACTTCCGTTACTTTATTTTTAGCCGTAAATGGAATGTTGATTACTTCCCAACATAATTGTGTTGTATTAGCTTTACTCAATGAATAAACGGTACTATTTAACGATTTAGCAACTTTTCCACCTACATCAATTGTGGTTAATCTCATTATTGGTTGTTTTGCTTCTTTAGTGGTTGTGGCATTTGTATTTGCCTGAGTATTGGCTAGGGCAGTAGTTGATGCAAATGCCATAGCGAGTAAAAGATACTTTTTCATCATTTTTCCTCTAATTTTTGATGAGCATCACGCAGTTGCTGAGCGACTATTGCAATGGCTTCACCACTGCTGATACCTTGTTGCATAAGCTGTTGAATTTGTTCAACGGCTTGTTGTTGCTGTTCATGAGTTAAACTTAACAGCGTATTATCCATTTTGAACCCCTTTAAGTCCAATAAAATTCAGTAAAGTTCATATTAAATTTGATGAAAAATTTAGAAGCACTAAGCAGGCGGTCGGCTTTTACTAAAATTTTGCAAATTAAATAACAAATATTGGGAACTCTGATCAGTTTATCATAGAACCAGCTAAAATACTTTCCTAATTGACAATAATAATTTTACTATTATAGTAGATGAGAGTTTATAAATTAATCGGAGAGGTAAATATGAAATTGGTTAAATTTTTATTGTTAAGTTTAAGCGCAATCCTTTTATCGGGGTGTTTTACTATGCTGAATTGGGGAGATCGTGAGCTTATTTCTTCCGGTAATGAAATGGTGGAAGTTGATAGTGATAAACTTACTGCATTCGGTATGCTGAAATCCACACAACAGCTTGTAATGATGGGCGAAAAATATTGGTTTGTCGCGGATGCCGAAAGTTCGAAACAAATCAAAGCATTGATTGATGCAAAATTACCGGAAACTTTTAATACCTATGGGTTACAAGTCGAATTAGATAAAGAGGCAAAAAACTGGAAAACCAACGCAAGTATATCATACACTACCGCAGATACTCAGACTGAAATTGCCAAATTAAAACAATTAGGCTTTGAGTCTCGTTGTCCTGAATGCCCAAAAAACACTCAATATGTTCATCAATATCTATTACAAGGACAACTCTACAAAAAAGCGGATATACAAATTGCAGAGTCAGGTAAGTTAAGAAAAGCCATTCCCGTAAAATTAGTGACGGAAAAATACCAAATAAATGGCGTTGGATCTACGCTTGCAGCCATAGCACTAACGCCAATCACTTTAGCATCTGATATTGTAACTTTACCGTTTCAAATATGGATCCTATCTATAGATAGCGGTGATATATTCAAACCTTAACCAATTCATGTTTTGATAAGGCGTTCAGAAGTTTGAACGCCTTATTTCTTATTTAAAGTTCCACCCAAACTGTTCAAACAAGCTGAACCACTGCTGATCAAGCGGTGCGTTTATCTCAATCTTTTGCAAATGTTTCGGATGAATAAATTGCAAGCAGTTGGAGTGTAAAAATAAACGATCACAGCCCGTATTAGCGATTAACGCACGGTTTTGATGTAAATCACCATAGTTGGTATCGCCAATAATCGGGTGAAACAGATGCTTCATATGACGGCGAAGCTGATGTTTTCTACCTGTTTGCGGAAACAGTTGCACAAGGCTATAACGTGCCGTTTGGAATTTGCCTGCGGGATAAGGCATCTCGACCGTTGCCAAACCTTTATAATCGGTAATCGCATCCTGAGCTTCTTTCTCTTGAGAAAACTTATCGGCAATTTTATCCAGTTGCACTTTCAAGGGATAGTCAATCCGTCCTTCCCCTTCCAAATAACCACGAACGACGGCCAAATAACTTTTTTGGATCTGATGTTGTTCAAACAGTTGGCTCATGGTGCGAGCCATATCGCTATTCAGGGCAAAGAGCAACACGCCGGAAGTCGGGCGGTCTAAGCGGTGAATCGGGAAAACGTGTTGCCCGATTTGATCACGCAACGTCTGCATGGCAAATACGGTTTCATGTTTATCCAACCAACTGCGGTGTACTAACATTCCTGCAGGTTTGTTAATCGCAATGAGTTCATCATCACGATAAAGAATTTCAAGTTCCATTAGCTTTTCAACAAGGTTTCAAGTTTTACTAACGGGGCGTGAAGTGCGTGCAGATAATCCAAATCTTTCAACGCTTCTTCTAAATAAGGCGATACCGCAAAATTACGGGGCAATTCTGCATTGGCCTCTAACAGAGCGTGCATTCTCGGTAAGAAAATCCACTGTAACCACTGTGTTGCAGACAGTGTGCTGACACAAAACGGCTCGTCATTGGCTAAGGCTTCTTCAGACGGTGGCATGGCTTCCCACAGATTATGTACTCGCAAGGCGATTTCGAGATCGGTTAAGTGTTGTTTTACTTGAGTTTTCATTGTTTGTCCTTTATTGTTCTGTTCATAAAAATGAATTGCCCATATATAAGGACAAAATATGCAAAATCAACCCACTATCCTTCAGAAGATTATTCAAGACAAAGCCCGTTGGATCGAACAAAAAGAACAAGCCTTTCCGCTATCCCAATTTCAACATCAATTAACCCAAAGTGATCGCAGTTTTTATCAGGCTCTTGCAAAAGGTTCCCATGATCTGCCCGCTTACATTTTGGAATGTAAAAAAGCATCGCCGTCAAAAGGGCTGATTCGAGCAGATTTTGATTTAGATGCCATTGCTCAAGTCTATAAGCAGTATGCTTCGGCAATTTCGGTACTGACGGACGAACAGTATTTCCAAGGGGATTTTGCGTATATTAACCAAGTTCGCCAGCAAGTCGAACAGCCTGTGCTGTGCAAAGATTTTATGATCTCACCTTACCAAGTTTATTTGGCACGTTTTCATCAAGCGGATGCGATTTTATTAATGCTCTCGGTGGTGGATGATGACACCTATCGTGAATTAAGCGAGTTGGCGCACTCGCTCGGTATGGGCGTACTGACGGAAACCAGCAATGAAGCGGAATTTGAAAGGGCTTTAGCCTTAGAGGCGAAGATTATCGGCGTGAATAACCGCAACTTGCACGATTTATCCATTGATATGAATCGCATTGTGCATTTGGTGCAAAAATATCAAGATCGCATTCCGAAAGAGACTCGTTTAATCAGTGAGTCGGGCATTTACAACCATAAACAAGTCCAAGAGATCAAACCGTTTGCCCACGGCTTTTTAATTGGCAGTAGCTTAATGGGCAATGCGGATCTGAATAATGCCGTGCGTGCGGTAGTGTATGGCGAAAATAAAGTTTGTGGCTTAACTCGCCCGCAAGATGTACAAGCAGTGTATCAGAAAGGCGCATTGTACGGCGGATTGATTTTTGCTGAAAAATCGCCAAGAGCTTTATCACTCCGCCAAGCACAAGAACTTGTGGTACAAGCACCATTGCGTTTTGTGGGCGTTTTCCAAGATCAAGCGGTTGGATTTGTCGAAAAAATTGCAAAACAGCTTGAACTGTTTGCCGTGCAACTTCACGGCTCGGAAGATGAAGCCTACATTGCAGAATTGGCGGAAGCCTTTGATGGAAAAATTCAAATTTGGAAAGCCATTTCCATGAATGCCCAGACTCAATTTCAACAAAATCCATTAGTTCAGCGTTATGTGTTGGACAGTAAGCAAGGCGGATCGGGCGAAGTGTTTGATTGGTCTTTGATTCCAAATGAGATTAAAACCAAAGCGTTATTGGCGGGTGGAATTGGTTTGGACAATATCGATCAAGCGTTAAAACAAGGCTGTTTAGGCGTTGATCTGAATTCAGGTGTGGAGTCTGCAAAAGGGGTGAAAGATGCAGAGAAGATTGAACTGATATTTAAGAAAATTATCTGAACATAAATACTCAATTACATTGAAAGTACTGACGCAGTATATGCAGATCATTCAACCTAATCTGACAGCTTTTCCATTTAAATTGGCATGCTTGTCCGATTAGGTTTAGTTTTCTCTATTTTATCGCTATAATGTCCAATCTCTCTTATTGTTAACATCCAATGCAAGCGATTTATCTCTCTAATATTATTGAGATATATCGCCAAATTCATATGAAACTATCCGAAAAAATCACCGACGCGTTTAGCCCCGAAGGCACGTTAAGCCAAAACATTCACGGTTTTCGCCCGCGAGATGCTCAGTTAGAAATGGCACAAGCGGTTGGAAGAGCGGTGAAATTTGCCAAAAGTGCGGTGATTGAAGCAGGGACGGGAACGGGGAAAACCTTTGCTTATCTTGTGCCAGCGTTGCTATCGGGCAAAAAAACGATTATTTCTACGGGTTCCAAAAATCTGCAGGATCAGTTGTTTAATCGTGATTTGCCAACCATTCAAAAAGCCTTGAAATATAAGGGAAAAGTAGCGTTATTGAAAGGGCGTGCTAATTATCTCTGTTTAGAGCGGTTGGATCAGGTGATCGCAATGGGCGTGGTTGGCGATAAATCGGTGTTGGCGGATTTGGCGAAGGTGCGAAAATGGCACACGGGAACAAAAACAGGGGATTTGAGCGAATGTATCACCATTGCGGAAGATAGTCCGATTTTACCGCAATTAGTTTCGACGGCAGAAAGCTGTTTGGGATCGGATTGCCCGAATTATAAAGAGTGCTATGTGGTACAAGCTCGACGCAAGGCGTTGGAAGCTGATGTGGTTGTGGTGAACCATCACCTATTTTGTGCCGATATGGCTGTGAAAGAAACAGGCTTTGGTGAGTTAATCCCTGATGCAGAGCTGATTATTTTTGATGAAGCACATCAGTTGCCCGATATTGCTAGCCAGTACTTTGGGCAATCGCTGACATCTCGTCAATTATTTGATATTTGCAAAGACAGTAACATTGTTTATCGTACAGAGTTGAAAGATCTTGCTCAGTTGGGTAAAGCATCCGATCATCTACAAAAAGTGGTGCAGGATTTCCGTTTGTTGCTAGGGGACGGTAACAAGCGGGGGAATTTGCGTGAAATTTTGCAAGATCCGAAAGTGGTCGAAGGCTTTGCTAAGCTGAATGAGAACATTAATTTTTTAAGCGAAGTGGTGAAAAAATCGCTCGGTCGTTCAGAAACCTTGGATAAAATCTTTGAACGTTTGGCTGAAGTCAAAGCACAGTTAAAAAGATTGGGCGATACTAGTGTTGTCGGCTATTGTTATTGGTATGAAATCAATGGGCGTTCCTTCGGTTTGCACATTACGCCACTGACGGTCGCCGATAAATTCGGTGAGCAGATGAGAGCAAATCAAGTTGGTTGGATTTTTACCTCTGCAACCCTTGAAGTCGGCGGAAAGTTCGACCATTTCTGCCAGCGACTAGGCATTGAGAATGCAGAACAGATGGTGTTGCAAAGCCCGTTTGATTATGCTCGTCAATCGTTGCTCTGTGTGCCACGTTATCTGCCTGATACGAATAAATCCCATACACTGACGGAATTGGGGCTGTTGCTCAAACCTGTGATTGAAGCGAATAATGGGCGTTGTTTTTTACTTTGTACGTCCTATTTTATGATGCGTGGTTTAGCGGATTTCTTAAGAGAACAGAGTTCGTTGAGCGTATTGTTGCAAGGGGAAACCAGTAAAAGTCGTCTGCTTGAGAAGTTTGTTGCAGAGCCAAATAGTGTACTGGTTGCAACGCAAAGTTTCTGGGAAGGGATTGATGTGCGGGGCGATGCGTTGTCGTTGGTGATTATCGACAAATTGCCTTTTACCGCACCCGATGAACCATTGCTGAAGGCTCGAATGGAAGATTGTAAGTTGCAAGGTGGCGATCCCTTTAATGATATTCAAATTCCCGAAGCGGTGATTACCTTAAAACAAGGTGTGGGGCGTTTGATCCGCGATGTAACGGACAGGGGGGCGGTGATTATCTGTGACTCTCGTCTTGTAATGCGACAATACGGCTCGACTTTCTTAAAAAGCCTACCACCGTCAAAGCGGACAAGGGATTTGGCAAAAGTAGTTGAATTTTTGAAATTAAAATAGATGGAAAGCAATATGTTGGTTAAAAGTTTACGTTTTATTGTGGCATTAACCTTGTTATTCCTAATGCTTTATTTAGGGAAACTAATGAACTGGTTAATCCCAATCGGTATCGCTGAAAGTATTTGGGGATTACTGATTTTATTCTTATTATTAGTGCTTAATGTCATAAAAATAGAGTGGGTAATGCCCGCAACTCGCCCTTTATTACGTTATATGGCACTCTTTTTCTTGCCGATTTGTGCGGGTATTATTGAGCAGTCTGATATCCTCTCGTTACATCTACATTCATTAGTTTTAGCGAATTTTGTGAGTACGGTTCTCTCATTAATTGTGGTGGGATATTTGGCTCAATGGTTATTTAATAAGGATGTACAAGATGATGAATAATCTCGCCATTTATGCTTATTCGCTTATTACGGTTCTTGTTTTTATTGTCGGTTTAAAAATCAGTAAAAGAGTCAAATCTGCGATTTTTAACCCTTTTATTGTCTCATTATTGCTACTTGTTGCCGTGTTACTGGTGACAAAAATTCCATTTGAAAGCTATTATCAAGGTAATTTACCTCTTAATAGTCTTCTAGGTGTTTCCGTGGTTGCCCTTGCAGTGCCTTTTTATGAGCAGCTTCCTCAAATTCGTAAACATTGGAAAAAGATCAGCGTTATTGTGGTGATTGCGACTTTATTAACGATGTTGAGCGGTATTTTCTTAGCGTTGCTTTTCGGTGCAAGTAAAGAGATTATTGCTTCGCTATTACCTAAATCAGTCACCACAGCGATTGCCATTTCGATTGCTGATGAAATTGGAGGAAGTTCGGCGATCAGTGCAGTAGCGGTGGCGATTGCAGGTATTACAGGTTCAGCCTTTGGACTGACCATTTTACAATGGTTTAAAGTAGATAATAGTCGGGCGATAGGATTAAGTATTGGTGCGGCCTCACATGCCTTAGGGACAGCGAGAATTATGTCTTATAGTGTTAAAGCCGGCAGCTATTCCTCAGTATCGTTGGTGTTGTGTGGGATTTTATCTTCTTTATTAGCGCCTTTCGTGTTTCAATGCGTATTAAAACTCTTTTTCTAAATTTGCAAAATTTTATGAAAATCAGACCGCTTGTTAGAGAGAAATTTGGTATAAACCCGATTTCCCTTTAAAATAGCGACTTCTTTGATTTTGAGATAACAAGAATGACAACAAAAAATCCTTTTTCCCTTGATGATATGACGCAAGATCAATCAACATGGCAGACCTTTAAACGTTTATGGCCAATGATATCGCCTTTTAAAATGGGGATTGTGGTTGCCATGGTAGCTATGATTTTTAATGCAGTAGCAGATGCTTATTTGATCACGATGTTACAGCCTTTGATTGATGAAGGCTTTGGTGAAAAGGAGCGTAGTTTCCTGAAAATCATGGCATTTATTGTGGTAGGACTGATTTTTGCGAGAGGTATTACCAGCTTTATCTCTGCTTATTGTTTAGCCTGGGTATCGGGGAAAGTGGTAATGAATATGCGCCAAAAGGTATTTAAACATTTGATGTTTATGCCTGTGACATTTTTCGATCAAAATTCATCGGGTAAATTGCTTTCTCGTATTACCTATGATTCTGAACAGATCGCCAGTTCTTCTGCCAATGCTTTACAAAGCGTGGTTCGTGAAGGGGTATATATTATTTTCCTTATTGCGACTATGTTTTACTTTAGTTGGCGTTTATCTCTTGTTCTTTTCATTATTGGCCCTGTGATTGCGGTATTAATCCGTGTGGTATCAAAACGTTTCCGTACCTTAAGCCGTAATATGCAAGAATCAATGGGGAGCATGACCGAAAGTGCCGAACAGATGTTGCGTGGACATAAAGTGGTGTTATCCTTTGGTGGGCAGAAAGTCGAAGAAGAACGCTTCAATCATACCAGCAACGATATGCGTCGCAAAGGAATGAAAATGATGGCGGCAAGTGCGATTGCCGATCCAATTATTCAAGTGATCGCTTCTCTAGCCTTAGCAGTGGTGCTTTTTGTCGCAGGTTCGCCTGAAATTATTGGTGATGATTTAACGGCAGGGGAATTTGCTGCAGTGATTGGGGCGTTAATGGGAATTTTACGTCCATTAAAAACCTTAACCAACGTTAATGCCCAGTTCCAACGAGGAATGGCAGCAAGCCAAACACTCTTTACCTTATTTGATCTGCCAACAGAAAAAAATGAAGGTACTTATCAAATTGAACGAGCCAAAGGCGACATTCGTTTTGAAAACGTTACCTTTACTTATTTTGGTAAAGAACAACCCGCTTTAAAAAATATCTCGTTTAATTTACCAGCAGGGAAAACCTTGGCGTTAGTTGGGCGTTCTGGCTCTGGGAAATCGACGATTGCGAATTTGATTACCCGTTTTTATGAAATTGATTCAGGCAATATTTATCTTGATGATCATAAAATTCAAGAGTACACCTTAAACAATTTACGTGAACAGTGTGCAATTGTTTCTCAACAGGTTCATCTGTTTAACGATACCATTGCGAATAACATTGCTTATGCGGCCAAAGACAAATACAGCCGTGAGCAGATTGAAACTGCAGCTAAAGCCGCTTATGCGATGGAATTTATCGAAAAAATGCCACAAGGCCTGGATACAGTAATTGGTGAAAACGGGGTAAGCCTATCTGGTGGACAGCGTCAGCGTTTGGCGATTGCCCGTGCTTTATTAAGAAATTCTCCTGTTTTAGTCTTAGATGAAGCCACTTCAGCATTAGATACTGAATCAGAGCGTGCGATTCAAGCAGCCCTTGATGAACTACAAAAAGATCGCACCGTTTTAGTGATTGCCCACCGCTTATCTACTATTGAAAATGCCGATGAAATTTTAGTAGTAGATCATGGCGAAATTATCGAACGTGGATCACATAAAGTCTTGTTAGAAAAAGGCGGAGCTTATAAACAGTTGCATCAGATGCAGTTTAGTGAGTAATACTGTTTACGAAAGATACTTCTTAAGTAGGAATAATAGACAGAATGGTTATTAAAAATTGGCTTAAATCCCATAGGGTTTAAGCCAATTTTTATAAATTCATCGGTTACGACATAATTTTTTTATTAAAGTGCTTGAGCAATTTTTTGTTGGATACCTTTTGCATCAAGTCCTAAATCTGCATAGGCTTCTGGCTGTGTGGCTTGAGGGACAAAGAAATCAGGAATACCTAACATCACAAGCGGTCGGATTTTGCCTATTTTTTGCAAATATTCGTTGACGGCACTACCTGCACCGCCTTGAATTGCATTTTCTTCAAGGGTGACGATCAGTTCATGACTATCGGCAAGTTCAGCAATTAAAGCTTCATCAAGCGGTTTTACAAAGCGCATATCAACAAGCGTGTAATTGTGGGCTTCTGCCACTTGTTTGGCTTCGTTTAATAATGCCCCGAAGTTGAGAATAGCGACCTTTTCCCCTTGTTTTAACACTTTGCCTTTGCCGATTTCAAGGGCTTGCATCGGTTGAAGTTCAACGCCTTGTGCATTTCCCCTTGGGTAACGCACCGCAACAGGGCTGTTCATTGTGTAAGCGGTGTAAAGCATTTGACGCATTTCATTTTCGTCACTTGGACACATTATCGTCATATTTGGGATACAACGCATAAAACTTAAATCAAATGCACCTTGATGGGTCTGTCCGTCTGCACCTACAATGCCTGCACGGTCAATCGCAAAAATCACAGGCAAGTTTTGAATAGCCACATCGTGAATAAGTTGGTCGTAAGCACGTTGTAGGAAGCTAGAGTAAATCGCCACCACAGGTTTGTAGCCTGCAATCGCAAGCCCTGCCCCAAAGGTCACAGCGTGCTGTTCGGCAATCGCCACATCAAAGTATTGTTGTTGAAAGCGTTTGGAAAACTCAACCATTCCCGAACCTTCACGCATTGCAGGGGTAATGCCGATAATTTTCGGATCACGTTCTGCCATTTCGCAAAGCCAGTCGCCAAAAATGTTGGAATAGGTCGGTGCGGATTTTGTTTGTGGTAACTTACCGCTTGTGTGGTCAAATTTCGGTACACCGTGGAAGCCGATAGGGTCTTGTTCCGCTGGGGTATAGCCTTTGCCTTTTTTAGTTTTGATGTGTAAGAACTGTGGACCTGACATATTTCGCATATTTTTCAGGGTAGAAATCAGTTCTTCAATATCGTGTCCGTCAATCGGGCCGATATAGTTAAAGCCAAGGGTTTCAAACATTGTCCCCACAGGCGAAACAAAGCCTTTAACGTGTTCTTCCGTTTTTCGGACAAACTCTTTGATTGGAGGAAGTCCAGAAAGCAGTTTTTTACCACCTTCACGTAAAGTGCCATAAAGTGAGCCTGTGAAAAGGCGAGCTAAATGGTTATTCAAAGCCCCCACATTTTCTGAAATGGACATTTCGTTATCATTTAAGATAACCAACATATCCGTATGAATTGAGCCTGCGTGGTTGATTGCTTCAAACGCCATACCAGCGGTAATTGCTCCATCACCAATTACACAAACCGTTTTACGTCCTGCGTTCTCTTTTTCTGCAGCAACGGCAATACCTAAACCAGCACTAATGGAAGTAGAAGAGTGTCCAACACTTAGCACATCAAAAGGGCTTTCTTCACGCCAAGGGAAGGGGTGTAAGCCGTCTTTTTGACGAATTGTGTGCATTTGGTCACGGCGGCCTGTTAAGATTTTATGTGGATAGGCTTGATGTCCAACATCCCATAAAAGTTGATCAAATGGCGTTTGATAAACATAATGCAAGGCAACAGTCAATTCGACCACGCCTAATCCAGAGGCTAAGTGACCGCTTGTCTGACTGACTGACTCTAACAAATAGGCACGCAGTTCATCACAAAGAGGCTGAAGTTTATCTTTTGGTAATAAACGCAAATCATCAGGTGAGTTGATTTGACTGAGCAATGGATAGGTCTTTTGCATAGGCTTATCTTAAATGGTTAAGTGGGCATAGCCCACCAAAATTATCTCTTAATTATTATGCTTTCAGTTCTTCAGTTAAGGTTGGCTGAATACTGTTTAAAATTTCTTTCACAACACGGCCACTACCTGCAACCACATTACCTGATTTCAAGTAGTCTGTTCCACCAACAAAGTTGGTCACTAATGCACCTGCTTCACGAGCAATTAAATCGCCAGCTGCACAATCCCACGGTTTTAAGCCGATTTCAAAGTAACCGTCAACACGGCCAGCCGCAACATAAGCTAAATCTAATGCCGCAGAACCTGTACGGCGGAAATCTGCAACGCCATTGTTCATTAAAGCTTCAATCATATTTAAATGAGCAGTACGATGTTTTGCAACTTTAAATGGGAAACCTGTTGCTAACACAGTGCCTTGTAAATCACGGCGTTCATTACTAATACGTAAGCGGAATTCATTTAATTTTGTACCTTCACCACGCACTGCCGTGAATAATTCGTTACGAATAGGATCATACACAACCCCCACTTCGGTACGACCGCTCACACGAATTGCAATCGACACCGCAAAATGCGGTAAGCGTTTAACAAAGTTCGTTGTACCATCTAATGGATCAATTACCCATTGAACATCGTTATTTGTACCAGCTAAAACGCCTGATTCCTCACCAACAATAGCATGGTCAGGGTACGATTTGCGGATCACTTCAATGATAGCTGCTTCTGCTGCCTTATCAATTTCTGTGACATAGTCATTTGAGCCTTTTTGAGCAACTTGAGTATCTTGAGGCGCTTGCTCATAGCCTTTAGCAATAATATTGCCCGCTTTTCGTGCTGCACGAATAGCGATATTTAACATTGGATTCATAATTCCACCAGATTTTAAAGAACATAAAAGGATTAGGATTATAGAGAAAGTTAGGGAATAAAGGAATAGGGTGATGAAAAAAGCCTATTTGTAAGTAGCCTTATCTGCTATACTTTCCGCAATTTTTTTTCATTATCGAGAATATTATGAATCACAAATTTAATGCGAAGACACCACGTTTTAAAACTACGGAAGAACGTCGTAAGCCTAAATTCAGAACACAAGAAGGCAAAGAAAGAAAAGAGAGAAGTTCAGAGTACCGTGATAAATTTCAAAAGACAGAAAGATCTCACGATAAACCGAATTTCTCCATTTATCCAACGGAAGCGAAAAAAGCTGGGCGAGAAGGATCAGTAAAAATTAGTGTCAAAGGTGGAAACAATAAGCCAGCGGAGAAAAAAACAGGTCCACTTTCGCCAAGAGCGCCTGAAAAAATTCGCAATAACCGAGCAACAGAAATGAAAGTTTATGGCGAAAATGCTTGCCATACCTTATTCCAGCAGCGTCCAGAAGCTATCGTTCGTTTATGGGCAACGGTTGAAGGGGCAAAGAAAGCGGGTGAATTATTAAGTTATCTTGCAGAACAGAAAAAAGCCTATCACGTTGTCGATAGTGAAGAGATGGAACGTGTAACTGGCACGGAACATCACGGCGGTATCTGTTTATTAGTGAAAAAATCATCACCATTTTCATTAGAAGGGTATTTGCAAGTTGCCCGTCAGCATGATTGCTTGGTGCTATTAGATGGGGTAAATAATGCGCAAAATGTCGGCGGAATTATCCGTACTTGTGCATTTTATGGCGTAAAAGGCATTATTGTAGAAAGTAACGATATTCTTAACTCAAGCAATGCTGCTCGTGTGGCAGAAGGTGGCTTAGAGTTTGTTCACCCATTAGAAACTAAACATAAACAGATTGCCTTAACGCAATTACGCAATGCAGGTTATCAAATTGTTCATTTAACTCGTCAAAAACAAGCTCCATCGCTAGCGAAAACAACATTAGCAGAGAAAGTTGTTTTTGTGCTCAGTGAAATTGTGCCAAACGATGCTGAATATCCAGAAGATACGGCAGTACAGCTCTCTTTTGCAAATCCGTTAAACAGTGGATTAAATGTGTCAGTAAATGCAGGAATTTTATTAGCTCAGTGGTATCACTTATATAAAGTGTAGTTTAAATCGCGTTAATAAAAACGCAATAAGCTTTATGTGCTAAAGGTTTAATATTTTTTAGGAACACAGTTTTTTATTTAGGATGTTCTGTGTTCCTAACAATGTTACTAAAATTCACGATTAAATACGAAAAAAGACGGTAAAAAACGATAAGCAAAAAGTATAAAAAGGGCTTTGAAGCTTTGTGTATCAAGGGTTTTGCGAAAGGTTGCGATAGGCTAAGAAAGGTTATTTGGTCCCCCTACCGTTTTTGATCCTAGCTATAACTTATTGATAAATAAGATAATGCAAAACTAAAAATCGGTGAAAAGGTAACATTTGAGGTAACACGCTCTTTTATGGTTCGCTTACGTGGTCTATTTTTGATTGGTTTTTGGTGGTTTTGCAAAGGGTTCAATGCTGAAGAAATAATTTGATTAAAATCAATTTTATTATTCACAAATAGCAAATAAAAATAGATAAAAAATTTTTTTAAAACTTTTAGGCGATTTTAATCACTTGCTCACTTGAACACTTGTGAATATTAACTTATTGATTATCAAAGATTTTTTATTTGGTTTTTAAGTGATTAGAAGTGATCAAGTGATTTAAGTTATTCACTTCTAACATTTCACATTGACAATGTAGGTATTTTTACTAAAAATTCCACTAAGAAGAAAAATGGGGTATGGCTATGGATTTGATTTATATCATTCTCGGCATTGTGGGCTTTGTTGTGATTGCTTGGATTTACTTTGCCTTTTTCTCTATTGGTATGGAACCGTCTGAAGAAATGTTCGAGTTCTGCGTATTTTTGGGGCTATTCTTTCTTTTTCCCGTTACTCTTTATTTGTTGCGAGATATTCAGGGGTTTGCTGAATGGGCTATATTATCGGCTTGTCTCGTTGTTCTAGTTTTGATTTTCTTCTCTCCGTTCATTTTTATTGGCTTACTCTTACTTGAAAGCTTCGCGAATTGCATTTCTTCATTATGTGATTAAATAGATAAAAGCAAAAAAAGGCTGTAACCAGCCTTTTATTTTAACTATTTCGCCATTCATCTTCGATAGTGTGTACATTATTGAAATAGATATTTGTCCTATTCTTACCGTCAATTAGTCTTATTTTTAACGTTGGATGCATTCGTTTTTTCTTGATTGCTTTTTCTATCGAGCCATCTTCTTATTCTCTTTGCTGCTTGTATGTGGTTTTATAGGTTTTTATGCGTTTATTTTAAGCAACTTCGCATTTTCGGCTACGTTCCCCCAATATTTCAAACTCTATAATTTTTAGTGGGAAAAGTGGGAAAAGTGGGAAAGAATTGTAAAGATACTTATTGCACAAGGCTTCAGGACACTTCTATTTTTAGTCCAAAGTGGGAAAGCAAGTGGGAAAGCTTTCCCACTTTGCCAAAGGGCTAATTTAATGAAGTGGGAAAGGGATTGGACAATATATAAACAAATTTAATTTATAACACATTGACTTATATGAATTTTATTTTTAACTCTTTTCATTTTCCCACTTTTCCCACTTTTCCCACTTACTTTTTCTTTCCCATAGATTTGCGAGGAATGAAAAAATTGCTCAACTTCATAATTTTTATTATGTTAAATAGAAATCTATCAAAGCACATAATAAAAAAGCCTATCAAAATTTTCTGATAGACTTTTTTATTTAGTCTTTATCCTGTGGCGGATAAATGCAATATGCTCTTTTAATCGCCCCACGCTGAAATTCACTTGGAATAGTGGATAAATTGCGCCCTTGCTCTTTTTTGAATAATCGCCCTTTTTCAATTAAAACATTAATAACGTGTTTTTCCTGAAAGCCGGTGAATTCACTATTTAGCGCGTGTGAAAAAACATAGTATAAAGGCTCTGAACCGTCCACAAATGCACCAGCGGGGTTGCTTGCCTCAATAATATAGCCGTGATTGTCTTTGCGGTGAAACCTATGCAAATTTTGTGATAAGAAACTATCTAATTTTTCAATGATTTTTCTTGTTTCGTTGTCTTCGTATCCATTATTTTCTATCCATAAATTAAAAACGTGGTGTAATGTTTCTGTGATTTCTGCTGCCGTCCAGCCTGTAATATGGCGTGAACACTGGCAAGCGGTTTCAAGTACGGCAAAATTCCTAGCTACCCGTCCGATCTGATTACTTACTTTTCTATCTTTGGGTAAATAATCCGTCCATTGCTGATTATAAAATCTAAAAATTTCTTCAATTTCGTTTTTATGTTCAGCTAAGTATAAAATCCACTCTCTGCCAGCCGTGCCGTAAAAGGTCTTACTATTCTGATCTAGGTTTTCGGCAAATGCTTTCCCTTGCTCCATTATCGATTTTTTACTATCTGTAAATTCGTGAAAGTTTCTATATTGCTCAAAAGGAATATTAACAAGGCGAACCAATTCCCCCGCTTTTACTGGTATTTTATACTGTTCGAGCTGTGTTTCTAAGTCTCTCTCTCCCGTACTTAATACTAAAACATTCCAATTTCGTTTTTTACGGTTCCCTCCATCTGCTTTGGCTCGCGTTTTATCTTCACCATTAAATAGCGCATAGGCAATATCTTTCCCGTGTTTCGGGTCAATTTGTGTTAGTTCGTCCATTACTAATAAGCCATCATTATGGGATATTGCCTCATTGATGATTCCATTATCCGTACCTTTCCAGCTAGATAATGATAGCTTCCCGTGTCCATAAAGACTGGCGCCAGCTTGTGAGGCAATACTTTTCCCTGATGATGAATTAACATATAAATGCAAGCCAAAACTTGGGGCTTTTAATAGGTGAATGATAGGCGCAGCCAATCCGCAAGCGATTGAAAGCATAATCATAGAATTTCCAATTGCATAGCGGGCTATATGGTCCTGCCAATCGCTTAAGCTACCCTGTGTGGTGTAGTACTGCGCTTTTTCGGCTTTAATGCGTAGAAATAAGGGCTTTTCGCTGGAAGTCTCGCCGATAATATCGCCGTTCGGCATAACATAAGCGCCATTTTTCCAGCCTGATTTACTCGTAATTTCCCACCGTTTCGCCCATTGGCTTTCGTTTTGAATGTAATCGGCTAATTCAATCCGTATTTGTTCGGGGTGTGATGGCTGATTTCACAAAATCAAGCAAAAATTAGGGATTGCAAGCGGTGAGATGTTGGGGCGGTTTTGCAAAAATGGGGCGTTTTTCGTGGGTTCTCTCATTGTTCTATCAAGCAGAATTTAAAAAGGGCGTTTTTGACTGCGTAGAAATGCAAAAAATTGCGTAGATTTGCGTAAAAAATAGAGCAGTTTAGGGCGTGAATGGCGTTATACAGGGCAAGGCTTAAGGCTATTTTTGCATTTGCATAAAAATCACTATATTTAGTGTGCGGGCGTGGCGGGGATACAACGACCCGCGTTTAGGGGCGGGCGATTTTGTCACTTACTTATAACTTTTAATCACTTACTCACTTCTAATTTATACTTAATCACTTCTATTTTTTCTTTTGAAAATCAAATAGATAAATAGAATATAAGTGATTAAGTGAACAAGTGATTAAAAATAAAAAAGTTTTATATTTACAATAAAAAGGAAGAATAAAAAAGCGGGGCATAATTTCCCCGCTTGGTGTGGTGGCTAGGCTTTCTTGCATTGCTCTACATAATCGCCCCACGCTTGCATAATTGCAACACGGCGATCTAAATAACTTCCTCTAAAATAAGCATTTCTAACTGCATCTGTCCCAACGTGGGAAAGGCAAGATTCAATGACTAACGGTTCATCGGTGAAATTCTCATTTAGATAAGTGCTTGCAATACTGCGGAAGCCGTGAGCAGTGAGCAAGCCTTTATATTTACCTTTCGCAATACGTTTTACTGCATTATTTACCGTTTGACTATTAGCTGGTTTATGGCGTTCATTTCTGCCTGTAAAAACGTGAACATGATGCCCATTGAATGCTTTCATTTCTTCAAGGATAGCCAACGCCTGCGTAGAAAGCGGGATACTATGCGAACGCATTCCCCCTTTCATTCTTTCGGCTGGAATCGTCAAAACTTTATTTTTGAAGTCTATATCGTTCCATTCAACGGCGGAAGCCTCAAAAGGTCTTAGCATCGTTACGAGTTGCCATTCTACTAAAAGCTTAGTTTGAGGTGATCTACTTGATTTCTGCAACGCCTTCAAAAATTCGGGTAACTGTTCGGGCGAAATGGTTGGCTGGTGTGTAACCTTCGCAGAACTAAACGCCTTTCTTAAAGGTTTAATCGGATTATCAGGGATTTTTTCCAATAGCTGGGCATAGTCCATAATCTCGATAAAATTACCAACAATCCTATAAAGTGTATCGGGCTTTTTATTCTCTAAATCTTCAAGGCGAGTAATAGCATCTTTTAAGCGAACATCTATCAGCCTCATATTTTTAAATCGAGGGAATAAATGATTTTCTAAGCGTTGCATGGTTCGCTTAATAGTTTTTGGGCTAAGCGGTTTATTTTGGCTTGCTTTTGCCTGCTTCCATACAATCCACTTATAGGCAAAATCTCGCAATGTTTCGCTTTGTTCTTTCTTGATTTCGGCTTGTTTTATCAAAAAAGATTTAGGGCAAAAGCCTTCAGATAAAATCTTATGATAATTTCTAGCTTCTTCCCTAGCTTCTGCAAGGCTTTTGTGTGGATAGCTTCCCAAACTCATTTTTACTCGTAAGCCAGTTTCAGGGCTAACATAGATAAAACGCCATAATTTAGAACAGTTAGGTTTAACGAGTAAGTAAAGATTGAAGCCGTCTGATAAGTAGCGATCTTTAGTTGATGGTTTTAAATTTTTAATTAGGGTGTTGTTAAGTTTCATATGCTTATAACCTTTTGAAAAATATCAAAAATTCCCTTCTCGTGTTACCTCGTTTTCTCAATTTTTCATCGAGGTAACATTCGAGGTAACAATTAAAGGCGGATGTAAGCGAACTTAAACCAACTTATAAAAACACAAAATTACGTTATTCATTGATTTTTCAAGGATTTTTTACTTATGCGAACTTATAAAAACCTTGAAATGGTCCCCCCTACCGGACTTGAACCAGTGACCAAGCGATTATGAGTCGCCTGCTCTAACCGACTGAGCTAAGGGGGGATAGTGATATGAAAACGGGCAGCATTATAGAGAAAATATCGCCTTAAAGCTAGGTATTGTAAATTATCAGCCGAAAAAACAAGCTAAATCGAGACGGATTTAATTTGCAGATAAACCGATTGTCCTAGTTGAAAGGCTAATTCATCGAAAGACCACAGGCTGATACTTGCCCAAATTTCCTGCTCAGCAACTTGTACGGCAAGATCATAGCGGTCGGATTGTTTCACTATTTTGCAAATGTTGCCTTGCAGAATATTGCGGATAGAGCTTTTTTCAGGCTTCATTAATGTAATAGAGACATCTTTACTGCCGATCGTAATTCTCACGGTATCGCCCAGTTGGTAACGGGGCTGTTGGTTGATCCAAATTCGTTGCTCTCCGATTGCCAATGCTTGCATATTGTAATCCGCTTGCTGTTGTACGATAGGTAATTCAAGCAAGCTAAGACGTTGTACATCGGGTTGCCAAGCAGCAAATTCAGGGCTGTGCCATACGTTTACCGTTTTATCAAATGCCACCACTTTTCCATTTTCCAATAGCAATAAATGGTCTGCCAATCTCACCACTTCATCTAGGCTATGGCTGACATACAAAATCGGAATATCAAGATTTTTAGCAAGTTTGCCCAAGTATTCCATTAATTCATTTTTACGAGGCAGATCAAGGGCAGACAAGGGTTCATCCATTAACAGAATATCTGGCTCGCTGAGTAACGCTCTGCCGATTGCTACACGCTGTTTTTCACCGCCTGATAAGCTGATGGGAAAACGATTAAGCAGGTGAGAAATACCGAGCAGTTCGACTAATTGCAAAAATTTAGCCTGATCTAACCGCTTGCAACCGTATTTTAAGTTGCCTTCTACACGATAATGTGGAAAGAGCCGATGCTCTTGGAACACATAGCCGACTTTACGTTTTTCAGGTGGAAGATTGATGCGTTTTTCTGCATCAAATAAGGTTCTTCCATTAAGTATGATTTTGCCCTGATGTAGTTTGGTTAAGCCTGCAACAAGGTTGATTAAGCTAGATTTCCCTGCACCTGAACGCCCGAAAATCGCCGTTACGCCTTTGGCGGGAATATCGGCTTGAACATTTAAGTGGAGATCGCCAAATTGATGTGTGACATCGAGATGAAGTGTTTGTATTGACATCAATTCTCCCTTACTTTTTGGAAACGTTGTTGTCGTTGAGCTAATAATTCTGAAAAGAAGAGTGCAATCAATGAAATAGCGATTGCAATCAAACACAGCCGAGCCGCCGCCATTTCACCGCCAGGGGTTTCAATAAAGGTATAAAGCGCAGCTGGAATGGTTTGAGTCTGGTTAGGAATATTTGACACAAAGGTGATGGTTGCACCAAATTCACCAAGTGATCGAGCAAAACCGAGAACCGCACCTGCAACGATCCCTGAAAAAGAGAGTGGCAGATTTAGTGTAAAAAAGACTTTCAGCGGGCTTGCGCCTAAAGTTCTTGCGGCTTGTTCCAACTTTGGATCAATCGCATCAAAGGCTAACCGAATGGAACGAACCATGAGCGGAAATGCCATGACCATAGAGGCTAAAACTGCCCCTTTCCATGAAAAGCTGAAAGAAAAGTTAAACCATTCCCATAAATACTGACCGATAGCGCCTTTTTTTGCCATTAAAATGAGTAAAAGATAACCGATCACCACAGGCGGAAGCACTAGGGGCAAGTGAATAATGCCGTTAAATAAATTTTTACCCCAAAATTCTTTGCGTGCGAGTAACCAAGCAGATGCAATGGCAAAAGGCAATGCAAACAGGACTGCGACACTGGCAATTTTAAGGCTTAAATAGATGGCATTGAGTTCTTGTTGGGAAAAGGAAAACATAGTGTTATTTTTATTTTAGTTAGTTTTGACAGTGAACGTTTTACTGACCATCCTCTCTCCCGCTTGCGGGAGAGAGACAGCTCAAAATAGCGTAAGGCTATTTTGAGCAGAGAGAGGGTAAACAAGCGGTTATATTTCATAAAATTTTTGAGAAGCCCTCTCCCTCCGAAAATCCTGCGGATTTTCTCCACCCTCTCCCGTAAACGGGAGAGGGGGAAACAAGAGGTTATGTAAAATTATATGGTTTTTATTCCCTGTTTTCTACTTAGGATTAGTTTGCTGGTTTAAAACCTGCTTTTTCCAATGCCTCTTTTGCAGTTGGGCTTAAAAGGTAATCTAAGAAACGTTTTGCTTCTGTTTTATCGCTTAATGTTGCTACTGGATAGACTACTTTTCCGTAGCTTTCTTGTGGGAAAACCGCAACCACTTTAACTTTATCCGACACTTTGGCATCCGTTGAATAAACAATCCCTAACGGTAATTCACCACGTTCGATATAAGAAAGTACCGCACGAACATCTTTTGCTTTAGATAAACGGTTTTCTACATCACCCCAAACACCTAAATACTCAAGGGCTTTTTTTGCATATCGACCGACAGGTACGTTGTCATCGCCAACCGCTAAATAGCTGTCGCCAATTGTATTTTTGAAATTGATCTCTTTAATGCTTGCGACTTTGATTTTACTATCTGCAGGCGCAATTAAAACGAGTTCATTTTGTGCTAATGTCGTGATATTTTTGGCTTTGTTTGGCAATTTTTCTGCCACATAATCCACCCATTTTTGGTCGGCTGAAATAAAAAGATCTGCCGGCGCATCTTGTTCAATCTGTTTTGCAAGGGTAGATGATCCTGCGAAAGAGAAGGTTAATGTATCTTCAGGATGTGCTTTTTTATACTCATCACCGATTTGTTGTAAAACGTTTGTCATAGATGCTGCGGCAAAAACAGTAATATTTTCTGCAAAGGCTGATGTTGTACCTAAAGCTAACGCTGCCGTAAGTGCTAATTTTGTGAATGTTTTTTTCATATTTTCTCCTTTTAGGCTAAATAAATTCTTTATATAAATAATTATATATCGTTTTGTTTGGAAAAATCTATACAAAAAATTCCTTTTCATTTAAGGCAATAAAGACGGATAATTTAGCCTTATGGAATTTAGGAAGCGTTATTATGTTAGACACTGAGATTTTATTAACGATTAAATTACAGCAACAACTGTTTGTCGATCCGAAAAGAATTACGTTGCTAAAAGAAATTCGAGCGTGTGGCTCGATTAATCAAGCAGCTAAAAATGCGAAGGTGAGTTATAAGAGTGCATGGGATCATCTGGAAGCAATGAATGCGATTAGCCCTAAGCCGTTATTAGAACGTAATACAGGTGGGAAAAATGGTGGCGGTACAGTATTAACATCTTATGCGGAGCGTTTATTGCAACTTTATGATTTATTAGCGCAAACCCAAGAAAAAGCATTTCATATTTTGCAAGATGAGTCGATCCCATTAAATAGTTTATTAACAGCAACGGCGAAGTTCTCGTTACAAAGTAGTGCTCGAAATCAATTCTTCGGTCAAGTAAGTCAGTTAACTGAAAATGATGTGCTCTGTTATGTGGAAATCGCCATTGCAAATTTCTCTCAAAATCTGACCGCTTGTATTACCACGCAAAGTGCAAAACGGCTCAATTTAGTCTTAGGAAAAGAAGTGATGCTGATGGTAAAAGCACCATGGATTCAAATTCATAGACAAAATCCAGAGACGATAAACAGTTTTCCTGCGGTGATTTCAGATTTTTATGATAAGGGAGAATATCAAGAAATTACCTTAAATATTGGAGAAGGGGAGTGTTATGCAACAGCAATCAAAACACATCCATTCACCTTACAGGAAAAGGTGTGGGTGAGTATTGATCCTGAACAAATTGTGTTAGTCACGTTATAAAGCGTGTTAAAGACCAAGTTTTTCCCCTTTCTTTCCGATTTTGTGTTAAAATCTCACCCAATTTTCGTGCCTGAAAATTGGGCATTTTTATCACATGATTAGGAAATTTCAATGAGCGAATTAGCCAAAGATATTACCCCCATCAGTATTGAAGAAGAACTGAAAAACTCCTACCTAGATTATGCCATGTCGGTGATTGTTGGGCGTGCGTTGCCCGATGTTCGTGACGGTCTTAAACCTGTTCACCGCCGTGTACTTTTCTCAATGGATCAAAGTGGCAATACATCATCTAAACCTTATGTTAAATCAGCGCGTGTGGTCGGTGATGTGATCGGTAAATATCACCCACACGGTGATTTTGCGGTGTACTATACAATTGTGCGTATGGCTCAGCCGTTCTCTCTTCGTTATATGTTGGTAGATGGTCAAGGGAACTTTGGTTCGATTGACGGTGATGCGCCTGCGGCAATGCGTTATACCGAAGTGCGTATGCAAAAAATTACGCAAGAGTTATTAACGGATTTAGATAAAGAAACGGTGGATTTCTCGCCAAACTATGATGGCAAAGAGATGATCCCAGATGTATTACCAACGAAAATTCCAGCCTTACTGGTTAATGGTTCATCAGGTATTGCTGTGGGTATGGCAACCAATATTCCGCCCCATAACTTAAATGAAGTGTTAAATGGTTGCTTGGCTTATATTGAAAACGATCAGATTACGATTGAAGAGTTAATGCAACATATCCCAGGTCCTGACTTCCCAACGGCTGCGATTATTAATGGTCGTAAAGGGATTGAAGAAGCTTATCGTACAGGGCGTGGAAAAGTGTATGTGCGCGCAAAAGCCGTGGTTGAAACTACATCGAAAGGTCGCGAGCAGATTGTTGTGACGGAATTGCCTTATCAGGTAAACAAAAAGAATTTAATCGAAAAAATTGCCGAATTAGTGCGTGATAAGCGTATTGAAGGTATTTCCAGCATTGAAGATTATTCAGATAGAAACGGGATTTCAATCGTCATTGAAATTAAAAATAACGCTGTCGGTGAAGTGGTATTAAATAATCTCTATGCATTAACACAAATGCAGGTGACCTTTGGTATCAATATGGTTGCACTTGATCACGGCCAGCCAAAAGTCTTCAATCTCAAACAGATTATTGAAGCCTTTGTGATGCACCGTCGTGAAGTGGTGACGCGTCGTACCGTATTTGAATTGCGTAAAGCGCGTGAACGTGCACATATTTTGGAAGGCTTAGCGATTGCATTAGCTAATATCGATCCAGTTATTGAACTTATTCGTAACTCTAAAACAGCAGATGAAGCACGTGAAGGCTTATTAGCTCGCCCTTGGTCTTTAGGTAATGTGGCAGCCATGCTGGAAGCAGCAGGCGTTGATGCTGCTCGTCCAGATGACTTAGCCGCAGAATTCGGTGTACGTGATGGGCAATATTTCTTATCTGAAGTGCAAGCTCGTGCAATTTTAGAACTTCGTTTACACCGTTTAACTGGCTTAGAACATGAAAAAATTCTCGATGAGTATAAAGAGATTTTAGTTGAGATTGGCGAGTTGCTACATATTTTAAATAGTTCTGAGCGTTTAATGGAAGTCATTCGTGAAGAGCTTGAAAAAGTTAAAGCAGAATTTGGTGATGAACGCCGTACAGAAATTACAGCGGCTTCGGGCGATATTAATTTAGAAGATTTAATTGCACAGGAAGATGTGGTTGTTACCCTTTCCCATGAAGGCTATGTGAAATATCAACCGCTTTCAGACTACGAAGCACAACGCCGTGGCGGTAAAGGAAAATCGGCGACCAAAATGAAAGAAGATGATTTTATCGAGAAGCTGTTGGTCGCGAATACGCACGATACGATTCTCTGTTTCTCAAGCCGTGGGCGTTTATATCAGCTGAAAGTTTATCAGCTACCGCAAGCAAGCCGTGGTGCACGAGGCACACCAATTATCAATATCTTGCCATTAGAAAAAGCGGAAAATGAGCGAATTACAGCGATTCTTCCTGTGCCAAACGGTGAATTTAGTGCAGATAAATTCATCTTTATGGCGACGGCGAGCGGTACTGTGAAAAAAGTATCGTTAGATGCATTCAGTAATGTGAGATCAAGCGGTCTGATTGCACTAAAACTTCGCGAAGGTGATGAGCTAATCGGGGTAGATATTACCAACGGCGATAGCGAGATTATGTTGTTCTCGGCACAAGGTCGAGTGGTTCGATTTGCGGAAACACAAGTGCGAGGTATGGGACGTGTGGCAACAGGTGTCCGTGGTATTAAATTAGCAACCAGTGAAATTTCCGCAGACGATGTGGAAGAGGTCGAAATTGAAACGGTGGAAAATGAAGACGCGGAAGAGACATCAAGCGTAAACTTAACCACGGATAAAGTGGTATCTCTTGTAATTCCACATACTCAAGGTGAAATTTTAACGGTAACCCAAAATGGTTATGGTAAACGTACTGCGTTAAGTGAATACCCAGTGAAATCCCGTGCAACAAAAGGAGTGGTTTCAATCAAAGTGAATGAACGTAACGGTAAAGTCGTTGCAGCAGTTCAGGTTGAAGAAAACGACCAAATTATGTTGATCACCGATGCAGGTACATTGGTTCGTACACGAGTGAATGAAGTGAGCCTTGTAGGGCGCAACACTCAAGGTGTTCGTATCATTCGTACAGCAGAAGATGAGACTGTCGTTAGCCTAGAGAGAATCTGTGATTTTGAAGATGACGATGAGACTACAGAATAATCAATTGATTTGATAAGAAACCAGCCCCAAAAGTGAAATTTTGGGGCTGATTAACTTTTGGATTAGGCAAATAGCCATATAGATATTTTGTAATGAATGGGGTATTAGCTTTCTTTACACTCTAACCAAGGTATGAGTGTACCGTTATAATTTTTATAGTAAGTAGAGCTATATTCACGAGCAATCAAATCAATATAAGTTCCTTGAATAGGATGATATGAACGATAAATCACTTCAAAGCGCGTTCCTTTACTATTAATTGGCTTATTTTCAATATGATCAAAAGGTTCTGCTTTGCCTCCGTCTAATTGAAAATATATACCAAAGTTATTTTTCATTCGACTTTCTTTTGACAGTGGAAAATAGCTAGTTAAAAATGATGTTTCGCTAGTTTCAAGGTTATTGCATGAATAATAATAACGTTTAAAGTTATTAATATTATTTAATTCAGCTTGGCTAATCGTATCTTTTAGATAACCTGTTTGGGCTTTCTTTGACGCAGTAGGATTATCCGTTGTACAAGAAAATAAGCAAGTTAACACTGATGTTAATAGAATGAGTTTCAATTTAGTCATTATTAAAATTCCGAGAAAAATAAAAGAGTCATGTATAGTATCTAAAATTAGAATGATTGCAAGCCGTCCAAATCCTATTAGTTTAAGTTCGATTTTGCAAAATTTTGGATAAATCTCACCGCTTGTAGTGTGATAGTTGAAACAAGATAAGTTTTTACAATTAAAACAAACTCTGCTGTCCACTCAAAAATTCAGGCGTTTCTTTCACTTGAAATCCATTGTTCTTCAAATAGCCTTTCAGACTTTCGATATTGTAGAACGAATGGCTATTGGTGGTGTTTTGAAAGTAGAGATAAAGCTGATCAAACTCCGCTTTTCGCTGATTTAACAATGTTGTCAGTTGTTGTAATTCGGTTTCGCTATAACGATAATCGTGGCGTTCTTGTGCCGATTGGGCTTTCCACCAGTGGGGATTGCGACCGTGTAATCGTAGGTAAGCGGTGCGTTGGTTCGCATAAAACTGAAAGGCAGGCAAACCGATATTCTGCGGATAATCCACGTTACACCAAATCAAATTTTCCTTGCAGTGAAAATAGTCTAGCACCGACTGCGTATGCCAACTGGTATGGCGAAATTCAATCGCAAGGGGATAATCACTGAACCATGACACCAGCTCCGCCAGATAGTAACGATTGGTGTACTGACGCTCGAAACTGGTTGGGAATTGCACAAATAAATTGGCTAAACAATGGCTATCACACAACGGTTGTAACGCAGCCAA